>JANYDT010000226.1 GCA_025359845.1 Acidimicrobiia bacterium | reverse complement strand
CGCTCGGCGATCGCCTCGGCCGCCGTCACGTCTGCAAGCGGTTCGGCGATCAGAATGAACTCATCGCCGCCGAACCGTCCAAAGGCGCGCCGGGGCGCTGCGTTCGGCGCATTCGCAATGCGGCGTCCACGAGGAGCCGATCGCCGGTCTCATGGCCGAGGCTGTCGTTGACGATCTTGAAGCGGTCGAGATCGATGAACAGGACGCCGACGCTTGACCCTGAGCGCTCCGCCCTGGCCAACGCGGGGGTGACAGAACTCCATGATGTTGCGACCGACTCCCCAACCCGGGTCGTAACCCAAAATTCGCGCGGCCGAGTCAGAGATCGATTGAATCGTCCTGTCAGCGTCGATGGTCATCACGACATCTCGCGCGTTGCCGGTCATTCTTGTGAACTCGAGTTCCACCGCAGTCATCGGCCTCATATCGACGCGATTCGGTGAGCACTTGAGGCGTCGCCATCGACGGCCGAGGATGAGTCGGCCGACCGAGTGGTGCTTCCGCTACACCCCTTCGGCCGCGGCAATGCCGGCCGCGTCGGTCGACTGCGGCGCGGCGAGCGATGCAAACACGGCCGGCGGCTCACGCCACGGTTCGGGCAAATTGCCGGCCTCGGCGGCGCGCATCGCCCGCCACACCCGCTCGGGGGTGCACGGCATGTCGAGATGACGAATGCCGAGATGGGCAACCGCATCGATCACTGCGTTCTGGACCGCCGGCGTGGCGCCGATCGTTGAGGCCTCACCGATGCCCTTGGCCCCGAGCGGGTTGAGAGGCGACGGGGTCTCGGTGGAACCGACCTCGAAGCTCGGAAGTTCGGCCGCCGACACCATGGCGTAGTCGGCCAGATTCGATGTGACCGGATTGCCGGCTTCGTCGAAGCGAACCTCTTCGAACAAGGCCTGACCTACGCCCGCAGCTACCCCTCCATGCTGCTGACCTTCGACCAGGAGAGGATTGAGGACGGTGCCGCAATCGTCGACCGCAACGTGGCGCACCAGTCGGACCTGTCCGGTATCGGCGTCGACCTCGACCACCGCGATGTGGGCGCCGAACGGGAAGGTGGCGCCGTCTTGATTGAACACGAATTCGGCCGCCAACGCCCCGTCGTCGGAAGCGGCCGCCTTCGTGGCCAGTTGGCTCCACGACAGCGCCGACGTCGGGACGCCGGCCACTCCGACCGTACCGGAGGTGACGTTGACCACGATGTCGGCGATGTCGGCCTCGAGCAGCGCGGCGGCCAACGCTCTCGCTTTCTCAACCATGACCTCGGTGGCCTTCTGCACGGCCGATCCCCCGAGCTGCAGCGACCGGGAGCCGCCCGTCCCGCCACCGCTCGGCACCCGATCGGAGTCGCCGTCTACCAGGCGGATGCGGTCGACGGCGATACCGGTCTGCGCCGAGACCAGCATGGCGAACGCGGTCTGGTGACCTTGACCGTGAGCCGACGTGCCGGCGTACACGGTGGCCGAGCCATCTTCGTGCACCTCGACCTTGCCGAACTCGCTGGCGCCGCCGCCGGCCGTGATCTCAACATACGCTGACACGCCGATGCCGAGCAGGCTACGGTCGCCGCGGGCCCGTCGGGCCACCTGTTCGGCACGGAGAGCCTCGTACCCGATGGTTGCCGCCGCCTTCCGTAACGGGAGGGTGTACCGGCCGGAGTCATACACATTGCCGGTCAGCGACGTGAACGGGAACACGTCGTCGGCCAGGAAGTTGCGCTCTCGCAACACGATCGGATCGATCTTCAGTTCAATCGCCGCTTGATCGACCAATCGCTCGAGCAGGGCCGTGGCCTCGGGCCGCCCAGCGCCGCGGTACGCACCCATCGGCGAGGTGTTGGTGATGGCCACCGCGACTTGAAACTCCATCGTCGGAAAGTTGTAGGGGCCCGGCGCCATGCGCCGAGTCCCACCGGGAAG
Organism: Acidimicrobiia bacterium; assembly: GCA_025359845.1. Classification (GTDB taxonomy): domain Bacteria; phylum Actinomycetota; class Acidimicrobiia; order Acidimicrobiales; family JANYDT01; genus JANYDT01. The sequence goes on along the minus strand of JANYDT010000226.1, from coordinate 20,819 downwards.
AAACGCACCGACGGTCGGATACGCGCCGGCATCGCCGACGAGCCGCACCCGCAAGCCGGTGAACGTCCCATCACGACGGCAGCCCAATTCGGCGTACTGAATCTGGCCCCGACTGTGCGGCAGCGCAATCATGTCTTCGCTGCGGGTCGAAACCCACACCACCGGACGATCGAGTTGGCGCGCCGCCTTGGTGACCACCGAATACTCGGGATGGACGCCGGCCTTTCCTCCGAAACCGCCTCCGACCTGGGGGGTGATGACGTGAATCTGCGCCATCTCCCAGTCGAGGGCTTTGGCCAATTGGCCGTGCAGCGCATGGGGCATTTGGGTCGAGGCCCAAACGGTGATCCGTCCATCGGCGGCGGGAGCGGCAGCGCACGAGTCGGGCTCCATGGGCACGACAGCCACGCGCTGGTTGACGTACCGGCCCCGAACGACTAAGTCCGACAACGCCTCCAGATCGGCGGTGTTCTCATCCGGGATCACCAACGCCTGATTGGACCCGTGCGCCGGGAATATCAGCTCAGCGCCCTCCTCCATGGCCGCTTCGGGGTCTACGTACACGGGCTGCGGATCGATCTCGGCCCACACGGCCCCCGCCGCGTCTTCACCCTGCGCCAGAGTCTCGGCGAACACGACGGCAATCGCGTCGCCCACGAAGCGCACCCGGTCGGTGGCCAACGGTGGGCGCCGGAAGTCGTCGTGCACGGCCACGAAACCGTGGTGAGGGGCGACTCCCAACTCGGCCGCGGTCCATACGGCGACGACGCCCGGCATCGCCATCGCATCCTCGGTGTGGATGGCCCGGATGACTCCGTGGGCCACCTGCGATCGCACGAAAATGGCCTGGAGGGCCCCGTCGAAGGGCAGGTCGGCGACGTAGCGGCCTTGACCGCGCAGCAGCGCCGGATCTTCGGTCCGCACCACCCGCGTGCCCAAGATGGATCCTCGAATGTCGGTGGCGGAAGCGTTCATCGTCGCCGAGGGTAATCGGATCGCCGGGTAGGACTGGCAGGGTCGTTCCAACTAACCTGCGATCAACCACTTCGCTACCGTCGGAGGCCGACGATCATGGATGCAACTTATTCGCTAGAAGCCGAGCGCTACCGCGAGAAAATTCAAGCTTTCCTCGCCGAAAACCTGGCGGCCGGTTGGAAAGGGCTAAGCGCAATGCCCGAGTCACAACGCGAAGGCTTCGTGGCCGAGTGGCGCGCCCTCCTGGCGCAAAACCGGCTACTCGCCCCGGCGTGGCCGAAGGAGTACGGCGGGGGCGGGTTGTCGGCCATCGAACGGGTCATTCTCCACGAGGAGTTCGCCCGCGCCGGCGTGCCGGTAGGGGGCCCGAATGACGGCTTCGGTTTTTCGATGATCGGACCCACGCTCATGGTTATGGGCACCGAGGAACAAAAACGGCATTACCTCCCGCGCATCTTGTCGGGCGAAGATCGATGGTGCCAGGGATATTCGGAGCCGGGCTCGGGCTCCGATCTTGCTTCACTTTCGACGCGAGCGGTTCGTGATGGCGACGAGTGGATCATCAACGGTCAGAAGATTTGGACGTCCAATGCGCATACCGCCAACTGGATATTCCTATTGTGCCGGACCGATCCCAATGCCCCCAAACATCGTGGCATTTCGTTTCTTCTGTGCCCGATGGATCAACCGGGTATCGAGCCCCGGCCGATCATCAACATGGGCGGCAGCCACGATTTCAATGAGGTGTTCTTCACCGACGCCCGCACCGCTGCTGATTGTGTCATCGGTGGTATCAACGATGGTTGGCGGGTCGCCAACCAGTTGCTGGCCTATGAGCGAGGCGATGACGCCACGACGGTATCGCTACGAATGAAGGGCGTCTACGACCGTCTCGTCACTATTGCCCGGGAGCAAGGGGTCAACGACGACGCGCTCGTCCGTCAAGAGCTGACGCGGGCGTATTCGAAGGTCGAGATCCTGCGCTTCATGGGCTTGCGCACCCTCACCCAGGTCTTGAGGAACGGCGTGTTGGGGCCCGAAAGTTCGGTCAGTAAGCTTTTGTGGAGCGAGCTGTACAAGCGCATGACCGAAATTGGGGTGGACTTGCTCGGCGCCCACGCCATGGTTCCCAGCGGCGCAGCCCCTCTGTCGATCGTGGGGTCCGAAGCGGCGGGCGATCCCCATTCGTCGTTCGCCATGACCCAACATTTCTTGGGCGCTCGACCGGCGTCGATCTACTCGGGATCAAGCGAAATCCAGCGCAACATCGTCGGCGAACGCATCCTCGGCCTGCCCAAGGAACCTCGATCCGACGATGGCCCTTGGATTCAGAGCCGGCGCTAGTTTCCGCCCCGCGATGCCTGTCATCCCCGCGATGCCGTTCCTGCCCGCTATGCAACCGACCCGATTCGGCGTCTTCTTGGCGCCCTTCCACAACGACGACGAGAACCCGACGCTGCAGCTGCGCCGCGACCTCGACCTCATGACCCACCTTGATCGACTCGGTTACGAGGAGGCGTGGATCGGTGAGCACCACTCCGGGAGCTACGAGATCATCGGGTCGCCCGAGGTGTTCATCGCCGCCGCGGTCGAACGTACGCAGCGCATCCGCTTCGGCACCGGTGTTTCGTCGCTCAGCTATCACCATCCGCTGGTGCTCGCCGATCGCATGTGTCAACTCGACCATCAGAGCATGGGTCGAATCATGTTCGGCGTGGGGCCCGGACAACTCCCGATGGACGCCGACATGATGGGCATCGACCCGATCGACCAGCGCCGCCGTATGAACGAGTCGCTCGACGCCATCATGGCGCTGTTCGCAGGCGAGACGGTCACCGTCAAGACCGACTGGTTCGAGTTGCGCGAGGCGCGGTTGCAGTTGCTCCCGTTCCAGCGCCCGTCCATGGAAGTGGCGCTGGCATCGACCATGTCTCCGACCGGATCGCTCGCCGCGGCCCGCCACGGCGCAGCGTTGTTGTCGGTCGCCGCGTCCGTCCCGATAGGGTTCGACACGCTCACGACCAACTGGGATATCTACGCGTCAGCTTGTATTGACGCGGGCTACGTCGCCGACCGCGCCAAATGGCGAATCGTAATTCCGATGCACATCGCCCCCACTCGCGAGGAGGCCGAAGCCGACGTGCGGTGGGGGGCGCAGAAGTTCGTAAGGTACATGTCGGCCGTGGGCGGCCGTACGCTGCCTTTCGGGGCGTCGCCCGACGCCGCCATCGAGCGGTGGCGGGGCGATGGTTTCGGGGTGCTCGGCGCGGCCACGATCGGCACGCCCGACGACGCCATCGAGCGAATCGAGGCCATGGTCGAGCGGACGGGCGGGTTCGGCACGTTTTTGCTGCTCGCCCACAATTGCGCCGACGTGGCCGCCACGCAACGGAGTTACGAGTTGTTCGCCCGGTTCGTAGCCCCCCATTTTGTCGGCTCCAACGCAGGGCGTCACGCTTCCTTGGACTGGACCCGCGCCAATGGTCAGCGCCTCGGCGCCCGGGTGAACGAAGCGATCACACAAGCGATCGCCGCCCCGCGGTAGGTCTCACCGCCCGCTCCTGTGCCCGCCTTGTGCCTCTCGTGTTCTGGCCGCTTGAACCTTGTGCGGTGGCTCGGCCAGGTCGCACAGATTCGTTACACGTCGGGGTTACCCGAGAGGCGTTGCGGGCGGACCAACACCGCTACACGGCGTTCGGTCGCCATGACCCGGTCGAAGGCGTCCCAGTCGTCATGCGATCCACCGGCGCCCGCGAACACGTCCCGCAGGAGCAGACGCACCCCATCGGGGTCGAGCCCAGCCTCGGCGTCGTCGGGTCCGATCAGTTCGACCGGACCGGCCGCGCCCACCCACGCCCATCCCTCGCGCCAGACGATCGACGCGTTCGGAGCAGCGCGGAGGTGACGCACTTTGCGGGCGTCGCCGCGCACGACAAAGCCGATTGAGCGCTCCCCCGTAAGGGGATGATCGACCACGCCGGCATTAACGAGTGAGCCCGCCGGAGTGCCATCGGGTCGCACCACCGATACGATTGCCAGCCCGTGATCGCGCTGTATGAATTCTTCGATTGTGTAGAGGGTGACGGCCATGTGGTCAGGATACGCGTTGCGTCAGCGGCCCGAGCGCGTGTGCGACCTCTTCGTGCTCTTCTACTGGCGAAATAAGGGGCCACCTTATAGCCAAATTAGTCATATGACCGAGGGTGCGGCGCGCCAGACAAACCCCGATCACGACGCCGCCGGTCAGCGCCCCAAGGCGGTGGCCACTCGACCGAGATAGTCGATATGCGCCTCGGTCGAGTCGAGGCCTAGCCCCATTGTCACGACCGAAGCGTGGGTGCCGCCCGCTTTCGTCCAAGTTTCGACTTTGGCGGCGATATCGTCAGGTCCTTTGTTACCGCCCAGCGCCCACTCGCCGCCGAAATCGTCCACCGATCGACCGGCCTCGGCCACTTGCTTGCGGATGGCGTCCCACGCCTCCAGGGCGGCCGGTTGGCGTCCACCGAAAATGAACCCGTCGCCGATCCTCGCCGCTCGTGCAAATGCGACCGGCCCGAATCCACCCAACCATACCGGCACCGAACGGGTGGGATGGGGCAAGGCACTGGCCCTGTCCACCCGATCGAAGCGGCCGGTGAAGTCGACGATCGGCTCAGTCCACAACCGCCGCATCAGCCCGATCTGCTCTTCTTCCCGGGCCCCGCGGGTCTTGAAATCCTGACCGAGGGCTTCGTACTCGACGTGGTTCCATCCCACCCCGACACCCAGACGAAACCGCCCACCTGACAGCAGGTCGAGATCGGCGGCCTGTCTGGCCACCAACGCGGTCTGGCGTTGCGGAAGAATGATCACCCCGGTCACGAACTCGATCCGTTGGGTCATGCCGGCGAGGTAAGCGAACATCACGAACGGGTCGTGGAATGGATCGCGCTCGGTGTACGGTCCGGTCAGCGCCGGCTGGCGGCCCTCATGGACGGCCCCCAGAACGTGGTCGTAAGCAAGAAGGTGATCGAAGCCGAGGTCTTCGGTGGCCCGACCGATGCGCCGCACCGCCTCCGGATCGCCACCGAGTTCGATCTGCGGATACACGACACCAATTTTCATGGGTCCATGGTGCCACGTCGGACCTCCACCGCGCCCCTCCCGGCCTTTCCCGCGCCCAAAACTGTCACCCAAAAGGCCGAAACCGGTTTTGGGTGACGGTTTTGGGTGACGGTTTTGGGCGCGAACAGCCCCTCCCGACCTCGCCCTGACCGAGCCCCTACGGCTCTCCGGCCGCGACTTTGGCGGCGTATTCGTCGAACGTTAGTAGTCCCCCTTCGGTCTCAGCCCGGCCCTGATCGCGTGCCGGAAGAACACTCTGGAAAATGTCAATCCGCTTCCAGGCCGGTAGGGGCGCCGCCCCTGTCGCGTCGGGCACATAGCGGGAAGGCTCGTTCCGGGTATGGCGGTGGATATAGCGGCCACAATTGATGAATACCTGCTCCACGGTGGCGCGAACAATCAGATCAGCCCCCGGGAACCGATCAGCCAAAGGATCATCAACGCTCACCGTGGCCGACGCGCGGAGTCGCAACCGATGCGGCGTTTCGAAGTCCATGAAAAGCAGCCCGATCTTGGCATTGTCGGCGATGTTGCCCATCGACAAGAACATGCCGTTGCCGTCGTAGCTCGGAAACACGATAGTGCGAGGATCGGCCACGACGACGAAGCCGGGTTTACCGCCTTTGTGCGACACCGTGGGATGACCGCTCGCATCGACCGTCGAAAGAAAGAAGAAGTCCCTCGATTCGATGAACCCCTGCTCCTCCGCACCGATTTCCGCGGCCACGATCTGGGCCACCGCGTCGGCCAGCTGTCGGGCGTCGAACTGGTCCTGGAAGGCCCGCTGGGTGTCGCTGTACAATTCTGACTCGCTCATAGAGGTTCATCGTAACCACGCCGTCCTCTCGGGCTCGGGCGACCCTGCGAACTGGCCAGACCCCGACCGGGGGCCGTAGGGTCCAGGGATGGCCCGCTCCACCATCGATCGCCAACGGCTCGGCCGCATCGGCAGCCACTTTCAGAAGTATGTCGACGACGGTCGGCTCCCCGGCTGGCAGGTCATCATCGCCCACGGCGGTGACATCGTGTACGAGGCCGTCGCCGGTCACCGAGACATCGAAGCCGGGCTGCTCTGGACCGACGACACCATCGTTCGGCTGTATTCGAATTCCAAGATCGTGACCGCAGTGGCGGCGATGATTTTGTGGGAAGAAGGGGCGTTCGAGCTGCGTGATCCGGTTCACGCTTACATCCCGTCGTTTGCTGACACACGGGTGTACAAGGGCGGTAACGCGACGGCACCATCGACAGTGCCGCAACTCGATCCCATGCGGGTGTGGCAACTTTTCGCGCACACGAGCGGCCTCACCTACGGATTCCACCGGGCCAATCCGGTCGATGAGATCTACCGCCTGAACGGCTTCGAGTTGGGTTCGCCCGACCTCAGCCTCGATGATATATGTGACCGTCTCGCCACCTTCCCGCTGTGCTTTCAACCGGGTGCCGAATGGAATTACTCGATGTCAACCGACGTGCTCGGGCGTCTCGTCGAGGTGTGCTCCGGCCGGACGCTCGACGAGTTCTTCCGGACTCGCATCTTCGAACCCCTCTCCATGGTTGACACGGCCTTTCACTGCCCTGAACCCAAGCACGGCCGCCTTGCCGCGCTGTACTCCCCGACCGGTCCGGGGCGCACGGCAGCGCGCAACGATGCCCTCGGCGCCGGAGCAAAGTCGCCCCAGAAGTTCTTGAGCGGCGGCGGCGGACTGGTCGGCACGGCCCGCGACTATCACCGCTTCTTGGAGATGCTCCGACGGGGCGGCGAACTCGACGGGCAGCGCCTGCTGTCGCCCAAGAGCGTCCAGATGATGGCCTCCAACCATCTGCCCGACAACGCCGATCTCACGGCCTACGGGCGTCAGCTGTTCGCGGAGACGAGCTTCGACGGCGTCGGTTTTGGTCTCGGCGTATCGGTGATGCTCGACCCCGTAAAGGCCAAGGTGGCAGGCTCGGTCGGTGACTTCGGTTGGGGCGGCGCCGCCAGCACGTGGGCCCTCGTCGACCCGGTGGAAGACATCTCGCTGTTCTTCGCCACCCAACTCCTCCCGTCGAGCACCTGGCCGATCCGAAGCCAGATGCGCCCCCTGCTCCATCAGGCCCTCAGCTGATCGGTGGGCCTTCTCTCCATCGTTCATGTAGCAGGAGCGACACGCACGGGCGCGTGCTTCCTGCTACATGAACGATGCGGAGGGACGGCCGTCGCGCTGAGCGCGACGGAAGGCGACGGCGATTCTTCACTGGACCGCAATGGTCGTGGGTTGCGGGGGAGTCAAGCTGAGTTGACGCATCTCCGCCGCTACGTCGCTCAGCGACCGGCCGTTGAGGAGGTCTCGGATCGACCCTTTGCGCGTTGGCTGTTCAATACTGGCGAGGGAGCCGTTCGTGAGGAGATATCGACCACTTGGCCCGCCCAGAATATAGTCGGCCTTAGGAAACTCAGGGAAGGACCCGAGAAAGACCAAATACGAGCTACCGATCACAGCCAGTGGGTCGCCGTCGAGTATCTCTCTGGTATCGCCTAGGTCGCCACCGGTCTGATCGAAGACTACCGTGTCACGTGGCCGAATGTCGCCTTTGTATACTTCATTGACGACCGCGCGCACGGGAGTAAAGATCGGCCCGCCTGGATCTTTCGCCAGTGATCTCGGTGGCTCGCCCCCGCGGTATGCCTTGTCGTACGAGGTGATCGTCACCGCTACTACAAGGACACTCTCCCTGTAAAGACCCTCCAGAGATGCATAACCCGCATAGGAAGCCTGCGAGTGCAGAACCAACTTGGGCACTATCGTCGACGGTGTTTCGGGCTTAGTGATTCGCTTCGACATCGCACTAATATGCTTCGCTGAAGACTTTGGAGCCGTCGCGTACCGCTGTCTCGAAGCCACACGGACCGACCCAGAAACCGCAAGAACTAGCACGGTTGCCGCCGCAACACTGATTTTCAAATTCCTTTTCATGTCGAGCCTTTCATATGCCGAAGTACCAATTTGGGTAATTGAAATTCACCGATTCAATATCGTACGCGGTCAAGTTAAGACTCGCACCTGGGTCGAGTAGGTCGCTTTGCATGGTCGATGATACCGAGAGATCAAACGGGTGGCCGAGCCCGAGGGCGTGCCCGAGCTCATGGGTCGAGACTTGTTGCGCCCACTGCGCGTGTTGGTCGACGTTCGGAGCGTTGTAGTCGACATGGCTCCACGACAACGTGCAGTTTCCGACCCAGAAATCAGTGCCCCCGCACGGATGTTCGATTGTCCTACCAAGCCAGCCACCATCGTACGAACCCACATAGATATCGTCAGAACTCGCAGAGAATCCTTCCGTATACCGAATTGCCGTCGGTGAAGAGGTCCATGCTGCTGCGCCGGCGCGTATCGCTGAATTATAGGAGCTGACGGATCCCGTTATCGAAAAGTTACGGTTGACAATTTGGCCAGGCCCGCTCTGTTGAACGGCTCGCCCGGAGATTCTGCCGATCTGCGGTGTAGTGCCTTGACTGTACTGTAAGCAACTGCCGACCTGGTTGTAGACTCCGTTGTTGGCGGCCTGCACACACGACGTGAGTTCCTCCCGGACCGGCATATCGCTTGTCATATCCCAACCATTGGCTATATTGCCCTCCGATCACTCCCGGGACATCGGGACGATAGGTGCTCCCGACTTTCGAGTTCGGCAATACATATTGGCCGTCGATATAGACCAAGATGGGCAAGGCAGTTTGCGGTGAATCGGCTGTCGCAGCCCAACCAGCAACCCGTACGGTACCGTCGAAATACCACTCAATGAGGTCAAATGCTCCGAAGGTGGGTGAGGCCGCATGTGCACGGTCGATAGGTCCGGCCGCGAGCGCCAGAGCCGCCAAGAGCACCACGAGTGCTCTGATACCAATTGTTCGTTTCATATTTTTCTCCCTCTTGTGGTCGGTTTGTACTGTCCTGAACCCAGTTGTCACGGCTGCAGCGCTGGCATGCCGAAGCGCAGGCGCCAGGGCGCATGCGCTTCTACCGGTCCTGAGATTGTTGTCCTTTCGAGGGGTCGAGCTGCTTTGGGCTCGCCCCGTGCATATGAGATGTCCGATCGCTCTAGGTGTGACAGGTGTTCCATCGAGTCCGCCTCGGTGCGGGCGCTCGACTCCGCTGCCATATTGCTAGCGCCAGTCTTCTGCGCACGGTCGGAAGGAGGATGCGATATGAGAGAGAGAGAGAGAGAGAGAGAGTTATTTGACACCGTCTCTGCGAGCTTTGGCAGCGTCTACTTGTCAAACGCGCGCATGGTTCGAAGAGTGCTAGGAGCGCGTGCACCTTGCACGGAAGTGGAAGACCTCAGTCAGGCAGTGTGGCTGGTGCTTCTCGAGAAGTGGGATCAGATTTCCCCGCGAGTCGACGAAGACAAGGCTCGTTTTCTTCGCGCAACAGCCGTTCTCGTAGCTCGAAATTGGTCAAGGCACTGCAAACGATCAGATCGAATGCTTCGCGCGCTAAAGTCCGAGCACAAGAGCGGGCAAGATGAACTCGAAGAGCCGGACCTTCTCTTGGGCCAGAAGAACTGCGCCCACGTGCGGGTGGCGATGCAATGTCTCGAGCGAGCCGATCGGCGACTCCTCGAGCAGCATTACTACGAGGGCAAGCCGTACAGCGAGATCGCCGACTCAGAATCAGTCTGCCCCGCCACAGTCAGAAAACGGGCTAGCCGGGCCGTTCAGACCCTTTCGAAGCGATGGTCGGATTCCGGACCTGACACCCTCCCCTCATCGTTCGTGTAGCAGGAGCGACGCGCACGGGCGCGTGCTTCCTGCTACATGAACGATGGGAGGGGGAGGGCGGCGGCCGCGCAACTGCGCTACGTTGCCGCGCGTGCTGCCGCTGGATGACATCCGAGTGCTCGATCTGACGGTGGCGCGCGCCGGTCCTACCGCGGTTCGACAGCTTGCAGATTGGGGCGCCGATGTGATCCGCATCGAGTCGCCGGCCAAGCGCGGCAACGACGAACTGGGCGGAACCCGCCACGGTTCCGACTTTCAGAACTTGCATCGCAACAAGCGCAGCCTCACCCTCGATCTCAAGTCCGAAGCCGGACGGGCGCTGTTCTACGAGTTGCTGCCCACCGCTGACGTCGTGGTCGAGAACTGGCGACCGCCAGTGAAGACCCGTCTCGGGGTCGATTACGAAACGGTTCGGGCCATCAACCCACGCGTCGTCTATGCCAGCCTTTCCGGGTTCGGACAGGATGGTCCGTATGGCGAGCGGGGCGGCGTCGACCAGATCGCCCAGGGCCTCGGCGGCTTGATGAGAGTGACCGGATTGGACGGTCAGGGACCGGTCCGCGTGGGTGTGCCCATAGCCGATCTTTCAGCCGGCCTGTACCTCGCCATCGGCATCCTGGTGGCCCTCCACGAACGCGACCGCACCGGCGAAGGCCGCTGGGTGCGCACGTCGCTGCTCGAATCGATGGTGGCGATGCTTGACTTTCAAGCGACGCGCTGGACCATCGACGGCGAGGTCCCGGGCCAGGCCGGCAACGATCATCCGACGCTCATCCCCATGGGGTGCTTCACGACCGCGGACGGTTACGTCAACATTGCCGGCGCCGGTGGCCGCCTGTGGCAAGGGTTCTGCGCCGCCGTCGAACGAACGGAGTGGCTCGACGACGAACGCTTCGCCACCGCGGCGCTGCGCTCCCGCAACCGCGAGGTGCTCAACGTGCTGATCGGGCAACGTCTCGTCACCCGCACGACCGAGGAGTGGGTGGCGGTGATGACCGAGCACGGCGTGCCGGCCGGGCCGGTGAACACCATCGAACAGACCTTCGCCGACCCGCAAGTGGCTCACCTCGGATTGGTGGCCAACGTCGAGCACCATACGCTCGGTCAACTCGGGTTGATCCGCAACGCTGTCACCATGGTGGGTGGCCCCAATACCGTGCGGACCGCCTCACCCGAACTCGGCCAACACGCTCATGAGGTCTTGCACGACCTCGGACTCGATGCCGACCGCATCGCCGAACTCCGCTCGAAAGGCGTGATCTGAAATGCCGCACATTTCCTTCCCCACCGACAAGATGTTGGCCCGCGTTGAAGACGGCATCGGCTGGATGACCTACAACAACCCGGCTCGCCACAACGCCATGTCGCTCGAGATGTGGCAAGCCGCACCGATCATCCTCGACGCGTTCCAGGCCGATCCCGAAGTTCGGGTGGTGGTCGTAACCGGCGCGGGGAGCAAGGCGTTCGTGTCGGGCGCCGACATCTCCGAGTTCGGCGAGAAGCGCACCACCCCGGAAGCGCGGGCCATCTACGACGACGCTTCCAGCGTGGCCGCACGGGCCTGGACGGCGGTCGAGAAGCCGATCATCGCCATGATCCAAGGGTTCTGCATCGGCGGCGGATTGCTCACCGCATTGTCGACCGATATTCGCATCGCCGCCGAAGGGAGCCAGTTCGGGGTGCCGGCCGCTCGCCTCGGCCTGGGGTATGGCTACGGCGGGGTCGAGAAGCTCAACGCACTCGTCGGGCCGGCATGGACGGCCGAGATCCTGTTTTCGGCCCGTCGACTGTCGGCGGCCGAGGCGTTGCACATCGGTCTCGTGAACCGGGTCGTGCCCGTCGATGCGCTGGAGTCGACGGTACGCGAACTGGCCGCCCAGATGGCCGCCAATGCCCCACTCACGATTCGGGCCTGTAAGGCCGCGCTGCACGAGATCCATCGCGACGCGACGCGTCGTGATACGGGTCGCGTGGCGACCATGGTCGAGGCCTGCTTCCTTTCCGAAGATTATCTCGAGGGCCAAAAAGCCTTTCTCGAGAAGCGCAGCCCGCAGTTCCACGGCCGCTGAGGTGAGCGGGATCGTTCATGTAGCAGGAGCGACACGCACGGCGCGGTCGAATTGCTACATGAACGACGGGCGTCGCCGAGGCTCGACCTTGCCGACCGCCAGCAGCGACTCCACGCAGTCGCGGATCGACTCGTCGAGCGGGCGGAAGGTCACCGGCACAACGGCGCGAATGCGGTCGTTGCGCAACTCACACCCGGCCCAGATCGCCCGCAACTCAGCCTCCCGGGCCTTCACCCGGTCGGGGAACGGGTCGGTCACAATAGGCGTGTCGTGGCGTAGCTCGGGCAACAGGCGGTCAATGGCGGCGCAGATGTCCTCCACCTTGCGGACATCGGTGGACCACGCGATGTAGCGCTCGCCGTTTTTCACGCTCACGCTCTCGAGTAACCCGATGTGGCAGTCGGCGTTGTCGCGCACGTCTACGGTCATCCACGGCCGATAGGCGCCAGTCTGTTCGTAACGGCCGAGGACCATTTGCTCAATGATGTGCTGCCAAGCCATGTCTTTCTGGTGGGCCGACTGGATGGGTCCTAGGTTGTCGGCCGGGCAACACGTGATGGCGTCCCATCGGCCATCGAGCTCGGCGGCATCGGAGAATGCCCGTTGCGCGATGTTCTTGCCCATCGCGTATCCGTGCCCGCGTTCGGGCGTGCGCTTCGGATTCTGTTCGTCCGGATGGCGGTCCTCGTACAGAACCGGCCGCCGCACCAACTCCTGCATGTCGGCTTCGGAAATGATCGCGGCGGTGCTCGACGTGACGATCACCCTGTTCACCGTGCCCGAGCGACTGACGCTCTCGATGACGTGATCGCAGATCCTGCGGACGTATTCGTGGTCATCGTAGGTGCTTACGTGAGACACATGACAGACACCGTGACAACCCTTGAAGATGTCGTCGAAGCAACCGTCATCGTTGATATCCGCAGCGTGCAACGTGAGTCGGCCGCTCGCGTGTCCGGGCATGCCTTTGAGAAAGTCCGTCCGCACCCGATCGTCGATATTGCGTACGCATGCTCGAACCCGGTAACCCCGTTCGAGCAGTCGCCGCACGACCCATCCACCGATGAACCCGGCAGCTCCCGTGACCGCGACCGTGCCACCCTTCGGAATTGGCGCCATTTCTCTGATTCCTCCCATGTCTGGCGCTCAGGCGAGCACCGCCGGTGTCTACCAAATTTCAGCCGGTCGGGGCGAGACGCAACGATCAGGCAATGCCGATCATCTCGGTGCGCGCCCGCACGACACCCCCGAGTTACCGGTAGATTGGTCGGCGATGACGGCCGAAGGGCCAATCCTGCTCGGGTATCTCGAACCCCTTCCCAGATAAACAAAAAACAACGACGCCCCCGGCGAGAAGGACCAAATGACGCAGACATCAGCAGTGGGCCCCATCGATCGGGTCCGCATCGAGTTGCGGGGCCGAGACGGCATCCGGCTCGCCGCCGATGTGGCCGGAGACCCAGCCGGTGCGCCCGTTTTGCTGCTCCACGGCGGCGGGCAGACGCGTCACGCCTGGGGCACGACGCTCGAGACCCTCGCCGCGGCCGGCTTTCATGCGTTCACCATGGATCTGCGGGGCCACGGGGAGAGCGAATGGGCCCCCGACGGCGACTACAGCATCGACGCGTTCGCCGATGACGTCAGGACCGTCGCGTTGTCGTTTCCCGAACCGCCCGCTCTGGTCGGCGCGTCGTTGGGCGGACTGTCGTCGTTGGCCGCGATCGGTGAGCACCCCGCCGAAGCGGTGGCGCGGGCGCTGGTCCTCGTGGATGTCGCGCCCCGCATCGAGGAGGCCGGCCGCGACCGCATCGGCGACTTCATGAAGGAGCACGTAGAGACAGGGTTCGGTTCGCTCGACGAGGTGGCCGACACCATTCAGCGTTACAACCCGCACCGGCCGCGGCCCAAGGATCTGGCCGGCCTGCGCAAGAACCTCCGTCAGCGCGCCGACGGACGTTGGGTGTGGCATTGGGACCCCGCCTTCGTGAGCGGCCGCTGGGGCGCAGCCGACGAGACCAGGACCTCGCTCACCGACCCGGAGCGCCTGGAACAGGCCGCCCGAGGCATCCGCGTGCCAACGCTCCTCGTGCGCGGGCGCATGAGCGACCTGCTGAGCGAGGAAGGGGCGAAGGCCTTTCTCGAACTCGTACCCCATGCCAAGATGGCCGACGTGGCCGGCGCCGGTCACATGGTGGCGGGCGATCGCAACGATCTATTCAACGACGCCGTCGTGGGCTTTCTCGCCGACGGCTCGATGCCAAGCTCGCAAAAGGCGACTACCTAATCAACGGAAATCAGGATAATCTTTCTGAAAATTGGTTTGACACTTTCGAAGTGTCAGTGAGGAGCTAGGTGGATTTCGACTTCAACGACGACCAGGACTTGTTGCGCGCCACTACGCGCGCCTACTTGGAGAAGCGGAGTTCGATCGCCAGTCGCAGGCCCCTGCTCGAATCGCCGGAGGTCTTTGACCGGCGAGTGTGGGAGGAAGGCGCCGAACTGGGATGGACGGCACTGCTCGTTGCGACCGAGTACGAGGGTGGAAGCGTATCCGACCAACCCCTCGTCGATCTCGTCGTTCTGGCTGAGGAGTTCGGCCGGACGCTGCAACCCGGACCGCTCATTCCGACCAACGTGGTCGCCGACGCCATCGCCCGATTCGGGAGCGTCGAACAGCGTCGAGCCCACCTCCCCGGCATCGTCGCCGGAAAGACCGTCGCAGCCTGGTGCATGACGGCCGATGGCAGCCCCGACCTTGGAGGGATATCGCTCCGTGCGACCACGGGCCCCGATGGCGGTTTCACCCTCACCGGCACCGCTGGCTACGTCCACGGTGCCACCGTGGCCGACTTGTTTCTTGTGACGGCCGCGTCCGAGGCCGGTCCGGCGCAGTTCCTCGTTCCGGCCACGTCCGCCGGTGTGTCGGTGCGCCGTCTGGTCACACTCGACCTTACGCGGCGGTTCGGCGAGGTGCACTTTGACGCCGTCGCGGTGCCTGCCGCCAACGAACTTGCAACGGGCGACTCTGCGGTGGACGTGCACAACCGGGCCTTGGCGGTGGCGACGGTGCTCCAGGGCGCGGAAGCGGTCGGCGCGGCCGAGCATCTGTTCGCCGTGACCCTGCAGTATTCGAAGGACCGGATCCAGTTCGGCCGCCCAATCGGAAGCTTCCAGGCGATCAAGCACCGCATGGCTGATCTCGCCATCTCCGTCGAGGCCATGCGCGCCGCCACCCACTACGCCGCGCTGGCACTCGCCGACGGCCTCGACGACGCCGATGAAGCCATAGCCACGGCTGGGTCGTACGTCACGGAGGCTCACGCTTTTCTGTGCGGTGAATGCCTCCAGCTGACCGGTGGCATCGGATTCACCTGGGAACACGATGTTCATCTGTTCCTCCGACGGGCGCGAACCGATGAGGTCCTGTACGGCGACCCGCCTTGGCACCGCGAAGAGCTATGCCGATTGATCACCTCGACCCGAACGAAGGAACAGCCCTGATGGACGTTCGTATACCCGAGATCCCCGCTTCATACGACGCCTACCGCGACGAGCTCCGGGCCTTCATTGCCAAGCACGTCCCCACTCTCGAAATGAAGCCCCGTAGCGGTCTTCGGGTTCCTGACACGGCCGAAGACGTCGAGGCGCAGCGCAACTTCGTCCGCGCTCTTCATGACGCGGGCTACCGACAGGACAGGTTCCAGGCGCACGACGGCGATCCATTCGAGCAACGGATCCTCCAGCAGGCGCTGAGCACAGTGCCGGAGGCCGCGATGGGCAATCCGCTCGTCGCGGGAGCGCTGAAGTTGTTCGGCACCGATGACCAAAAGGCGAAGTACCTGCCGCCGATAAGTCGGGGAGACCACATCTGGTCGCAACTGTTCAGTGAACCCAACGCCGGCAGCGATCTCTCGAATCTCAAGACGCGCGCCGACCTTGACGGAGACGTGTACGTCGTGAACGGGCAGAAGGTGTGGACTACGTGGGCGCAGTGGTCCGACTACGGGTATCTGCTGGCCCGCACCGAACCGACGCCAGGCCCGGCGGGTATCACTGCCTTTGTGCTCGACATGAAACTGCCAGGCGTCGACGTGCGGCCGCTCCGTGAGATTACCGGCACGACCGACTTCAATGAAGTTTTCCTCACCGACGTGCGCGTCCCGGTTACCGATGTGATTGGCCAGCCGGGCAACGGCTGGAAGGTCACGAACATGAGTCTCGCCATGGAGCGCAGTGGCATCGGTGGCGGCGGAGGCGGCGCGGTCGTTGGGGAGCTGATCGACGCCGCCCGCCTCCACAACCGTCGCGGCCGTTCGGCGATCGAAGCCGACGACGTCCGTCAAGGCCTCGCCCGACTCGCCGCCCGCTCCCGCATTCATCGAGCGATCGGCCACAAGATCGCGACCCGTGCAGCCAAGGGCAAGCTCTCGGTGTCCGACGCGCCGATCGGCAAGATCTGGTTCGGCGAGCTGAACCTCGCGATGTGTGAGTTCGCACTCCGGCTCCAGGGCCCGCGGTCCGCTCTCACCGAGGGCGACCCGGCCGCCTACCTCGACGGGGTCTGGCAGGACCGCTTTCTGTACGCGAGGGCGTGGACGATCGCCGGCGGGTCCAACGAAATCATGCGCAACATGATCGCGGAACGCGGTCTCGGCCTTCCGAAAGAACCCCGCGGGTCATGACCAGTGTGCGCGTTCCTAAGCACCACAGGATCGGAAGGCTGAGATTTTGGAAACCGATGACATTCACGCGCTCAACGACTATGACGAGTTCGCGTTGCTCCACGAGAACGCGACGGAATGGGACCTTGCCATCGACCGTCTCCCGACGCTGACTCGCGGTGTCATCGAGACCGGTGCGGGTGAATGGCTGTCGTACCTGCGCTGGGGCACGGGCGATCCGGAACTGGTCTTCCTTCACGGCGGCGGACAGAACGCGCACACGTGGGACAACGTTGCCCTAGCGCTCGGTAGAAATTCGATCGCGTTCGATCTGCCCGGCCACGGTCATTCCTACCGTCGGGCCGATCGCGACTACGGGCCCTGGAACAATTCCGATGCTCTCAGCGGTGCCATCCCCATCGTCGCCCCCAACGCAACGGCCGTGATCGGCATGTCGCTCGGTGGCGCGACCGCGATCCGGCTGGCGTCACAGCATCCCAACCTGTGCCGACGCGCCGTCATCGTCGATGTCACGCCACAGGTCAACGACCCGTCCCGCGCCATGTCGACTCTCGAGCGGGGCTCCGTCGCCCTGCTGTCAGGACCACCGACTTACGACTCGTTCGACGACATGGCCGACGCCGCGGTCGCTTTGAGCCCCTTCCGAGCGGCATCCGGAGTTCGCCGCGGCGTGCGCCACAACGCCTACCGACGCCCCGACGGCCGGTGGGTGTGGCGCTACGACCTTTTCGGGCCGCGTCCGGCGGGCCACGAGAACTGGTCCGACTTTACTTCGCTCTGGGACGACGCGTCAGCTATCGCCATCCCTACAATGCTCGTGCTAGGCGGAGAGTCGAAGTACGTGACTACGGAGGACCGCGCCGAGATGGAGCGCCGTATCCCCCGCTTGCGCGTTGAGGTGGTGCCCCACGCGGGCCACGCCGTGCAGAGCGACCGTCCACTCGACCTCGTGCGCCTCATCGACGAGTTCGCGTTCGCTCCTGTCTGACACGAGTCGCCAAACCAGAGGGTCGCGAGAGCACGACCGTTCGGACCGACGGCACCTGACGCGCCGATCGCCGGCGGTAGGCTGTCGAACGTGACCGTTGACCTCGACACGCTTCCTCCGGAACTCGCTCGCTCCGTCCGGGCTGCGCGCCGCCGACGCGGTGAAGTCGTCGCGAAGCCGTTCGTCTCGAAGGGTCTCGACCCAGTCATCGGAGAGTGGGCGAAGTCGATCGTCGCGTCGGGCGAGTTGGACGCCGCCATTGCCGAGGTCGCCGCGTCGGACCGTGATCTTCTTTCGTGATCGTCGTCGACGACCGGCTGCTATTCGAAGTTCTCTCGGGCACCGAAACGGCTGAGTTCGTGGCGCATGCGTCGGGCGGGATCGCAACGACGTTCTCGTGGTTTTACCGGCTATCAAGAGCAATTTCGACGGGACGCGTTGACGGTTCGCTGACCCGTGAATTCGCCTCGTTGAGCGAACGTTGCCGCAGGCGCCCGTCGAAATCGCCGCCCGCGCCGCCAAGATGATGGAACGCCACGGCCAGCTCCGGCGCGAGCGTAGCGCTCGGCCGCGAACCTGACGAGGGCGACACGAACATGAACACACCTTTAGGCGGGCTTCGCGTAATCGAACTCTCGGGCACGATCGCCGGGGCGTTCACTACCGGCCTCTTCGCCGACTTCGGAGCGGAGGTAATCCGCCTCGAGCCCGAGCAAGGGGTCGCACTGCGGTCGGCTCCGGCTTATCCGTTCCTCGCCCGCGGAACAAAGAGTGTTATCGCTGACATCCGGACCCCCGACGGTTCAGCCAGGGCCAGAGCACTCCTCGCTCAAGCCGTCATCTTCGTGACGACCCTCGCCGACGCCACTACCGACGCCGCCGGGCTCGACGAGGCGTCACTGCGGACGATCAACCCACGGCTCATCTACACGTCGATCGGCGGCTTCCCTCATACCGGCCCGTATGCCGGTGTCAAGGGGTATGAAGCGGTAATCATGGCGAGAACCGGTTTCATGGCCGCGTTCCGCGACGCGTTATACCCACCGCGACCGGGTTTCGTCGAGTCGCCCTACGCCACCTTCGGTGCCGCCCAGCTCGCCATCCACGGCACCCTCGCCGCGCTGTTGGAGCGGGAAAAGAGTGGCGTCGGCCAACGGGTCGACACCAATCTCGTGCATGGCGCGGCCGTTCATGACACGTGGAATTGGTTCCTCGTAATGATCGCCAACCGGTTTCCCGACGCCTTCAAGCGAAGCACCGCGTTCGACGCCGAAGGAACGCCCTCGACGGGGCTCGGCTTTTCCCTTCTGCCGATGCTCACCAAAGATGGCGTGTGGGTCGCACCGACACAGTTCCTCGCCCGCCTGTTCCCCGCCTATCTGAAGGCGCTCGGCCTCGGCGAGATCTTCACCGACCCCGAGTGGGGCATGCCGCTGATGCTCGATAAGCCCGCGAAACGAAAGGAGTTGCATACCCTGATCGTTGAGCGCGTCCGGGAGAAGACACTCGCCGAATGGCGCCAAGTCTGCGACGAGGACCGTAACGTCTGGTTGGAGACCTTCACCGTCGGAAAGGGGGTGCTCGATCACCCGCAGTTTCTCCATGACAAAACTCCGGTGACGATCAACGACCCCGAGCGCGGCGATGTTCGCCAACCCGGACCGATGATCATCCTGCGCGAGAAGCCCGCGGCCATCGGCACTCCGGCACCGACGCTCGGTGAGCACGAGGCGACGCTACCGACCCGACAGACATCCATGACATCGCTGATTGGAGACCCGAGCCGCACAAACGCCCCTCTCGAAGGCGTGACGATCCTTGACCTGGGCACGATGTTCGCGGGGCCATTCGGAGCGACTCTCCTGGCTGACCTCGGCGCCCGTGTCTGGAAGATCGAAGCGGTGACCGGAGACCCGATCCGCACGGCCGTGGCGTTCCCCGAGGCCGGCGCGGTGAAGGTGATGCAGGGCAAGGAGAGCATCGCACTCGATCTCACAAAACCCGAGGGCATGGCCATCATTCACGAACTCGCGAAGCGCGCCGACCTGTGCATGGTGTCGTTTCGACCCGATGTGGCGCGCCGCCACGGCTTCGATGAACACACGTTGCGGGCCCTCAACCCGAACCTCGTGTACGTCTACGCGCCGGGATACGCAGCAGAGGGTCCGTATTCGGAACGTCCGGGGCTGGCCCCGACGATCGGCGCGGCCGCCGGCGTCGCCCGGAGGAACCTCGCTGGATCGCTGCCGGCTGGCACCGACCTCACTAACGACGAGGTCAAGATCTACGGCCGGCGCATCTTCGGAGCGAACACCGTGGTGAGCGCGCAGAGCGACGGCTTCGGGGCCCTTGGTGTCGGCACCGCGTTGCTCCTCGGGCTGGTGGCACGCGAACGGCTCGGCGTCGGCCAGGCGATCGAATCAAGCATGATCCGCACGAACATGCACGCCATGGGCGAGGATGCGGTCGACTACGAAGGTCGTGAGCCACTCGAGTCGGCCGACGATGAGCTGCGCGGCCACGACGCTCTGTACCGGATTTACGACACCTCCGAGGGTCAACTCTTTCTCGCTGCGCCAAAGCCACGCGAATGGGCACCCCTCGCATCGGTCCTCGGCCTCGAACCCGACGATCGATTCGCCGATCCGGCCGGTCGCAAAACCCACGACCACGAACTGGCCTCCGAACTCCAGTCGAAGCTGCGCACCGCCCGGCCGCGGAATGGGAGACAGCACTGCTCGCCGTGGGTGTCGCGGGCGTAGTCGTGGAAGAGCTGACACCCGAGGAAGTGTTCCAAAGCGACCGGTTCGGCCGAGCGTGCGGCCTAGTGCACGACTGCGTGCACCCGATCTTCGACTCCTACCCGCGGCTCGCACCCCTGGTGCGCTTCAGCCGCTCCCAGACGACCCCTGGCAACGGCTGCGTGGCCGGCCAACACACGCGAGCCGTGCTTGGCGAAGTGGGCTTCGACGAAGCGAAGATCGACGCTCTCCTCGAGGCCGGCATTATCGGCGTCGCCTGAAAGGCGGCGTCAGCAAAGGACAGGATGGCCGAGGCTGCCGGGCGCAGCAACCGGAAATACGGTCGCCTTCGGGCTCCGTAGATAACACGTGACAAGTCGGGCCAACTCCCTCTGACCCGCGCGGTTCGGGTGAAAAGTGCCACCGTCAACAGGATTGGCGAATTTTCCGAAGCGCACGTAAGGCTTGATCGAGTTTGTGTACTGCCCATGCGCCTTG
>JANYDT010000193.1 GCA_025359845.1 Acidimicrobiia bacterium | reverse complement strand
GCTGCACAATCTCGTCGAAGGGCTCTGCCTCGCCAGCGGCCTGCCGAAGCCGCGTCTATACGTGATCGAAGACGAAGCCCCGAACGCTTTCGCTACGGGACGCAACCCCCAACACGCGGCCATCGCAGTGACTACGGGCCTGCTCGGAAAGATGAACCGCGTCGAATTGGAGGGCGTTCTGGCCCACGAACTCGGTCACGTCAAGAACCGTGACATCCTCGTTTCGACCATTGCCGTCACGATGGTGGGGGTCGTTGCCTTGCTCTCGGACTGGGCTATTCGATTCATGTGGTGGGGCGGACCCCGTCATCGTGACGACCGCAGCGACGCAAAGAACCCCGCAGCCGCCGCTATTGCCGTCCTAGGGTTCGCGTTGCTGATCGTGACCCCGTTGGTGGCGCGGCTGATGCAGGCAGCGGTGTCCCGGCGCCGAGAGGCGCTGGCCGACGTTACCGGCGTCACCATGACGCGTTATCCGCCCGGCCTGATCTCGGCGCTCGGGAAGTTGCGTGACGACAAGACCGTCGTGCACTCGGCGTCTCGAGCCACGGCTCATCTGTGGATAGAGTCGCCCATCGCTCGCGAACCCGGCGAAGCTTTGCAGCCCAGCGAGTCGCGCTTGTCGTGGCTGAATCGGATGTTCGATACCCATCCGCCGCTGGAGGAGCGCATCGTCGCGCTGCGCGAACTGTGAAGGTTCTGGTTACGGGCGGCGGGACGGGTGGCCACGTCATCCCGGCGTTGGCCGTCGTGAAGGAGTTGCGCGCGATCGAGCCGGACGCGCAAATCGTTTATGTCGGTTCGGCCGACGGAATCGAGGCCAGGTTGGCCGTCGAGGCCGGCCTACGATTCGAATCGGTGGCCACGGGCAAGTTGCGCCGCTCCTCGAAGGGAGTCCGCGGCCTTCTCACCGTCGCCAATCTACGCGACGCGTTCCGAGTGCCGCTGGGCGCCGTCCAAGCGTGGCGGTTGGTCGGGCGAGAACATCCTGATGTGGTGTTGTCGACCGGCGGCTACGTATGTGTGCCCACCGTGATCGCAGCCTGGGCCCGGCGAACGCCCGTCCTTACCCACGAGCAGACCTTGACCGTTGGACTGGCCAACCGCATCGCCGGACGGTTCGCCCAGCGCATCGCTGTCTCATGGGAAGAATCGTTGGCCGAATTGCGTCCCCGGCTACGGGCCAAGGCGTTCGTGTCTGGCAATCCCGTGCGAGCGTCGCTGTTCGCGCCCAACAACTCCCGCTTCGGGCTGCCGCCGGGTCTGCCCTGTGTGTACGTGACGGGTGGTGCCCAGGGCGCTCGAACCGTGAACGACGCCGTAGTGGCGCGGGTCGATCATTGGCTCGAGGAGGCCGTGCTTCTACACCAATGCGGTACGGCCGACCTTGTTCGGATGGAGGCCGCGCGGGCGGCGCTCGCTCCGTCGCTTCAGACACGGTGGGTGGTGCGGGCGTTCATTGAGGACGACGAGATCGGTGAGGCCTACGCCGCGGCCGACGTGGTGGTGGGGCGATCGGGGGCCGGCACCGTCAACGATCTGTGCGCGCTGGGCAAGGCGTCGGTCCTCATCCCGCTGGAGCCCACGGGCGGCAACGAACAGGTGCGCAACGCCGAACGGCTGGAGAAGGTCGGCGCAGCGGTGATCGTGCGTCAGGTCGACTGCTCTGGTGACGCGCTGCTGGCAGCCGTGCGCCCCCTGCTCGCGCCGTCCGCCGTGCGCCGCCGAATGGGCGTCCAGGCTTTGGCCCTCAGCCGGCCCGACGCCACGAAAGCGCTCCTCGACGCGCTGCTCATTCTCCGGCGATAGGCAATTCAGGGATAGGGCTTCAGAGACCGGCGCGTCGGCCACCGCGATGAGCCCGGCGCGTCGGCCGCCCGTAGACGGGTGGAGTCGCCGACGGGGTGGGGAGCTGGTCGCCGACGGGTTGGGGGCGATGCCACCACTCACACGTCCGGAATGCAATCGTCGTATCGGTATCGTCCACGTACAATGCGCTCATGACCGTTACGCCACCATTTGGAGTCACCGGCGCCGCTGGAGTCGCCGGCTCGGGCCATGCCGTCGCCGGCTCGGGCCATGCCGTCACCGGCTCGACCCATGCCGTCACCGGCTCGGGCCGTGTCAAGCGAGGGCTCGCTGAGATGTTGAAAGGCGGGGTGATCATGGATGTGATGAACGTCGAGCAATCCAAGATCGCCGAAGACGCCGGCGCGTGCGCGGTAATGGCGCTGGAACGCATTCCGTCTCGCATCCGTCGTGAAGGAGGGGTGGCCCGTATGAGCGACCCGCTCATGATCGAAGAGATCAAGGCCGCGGTCAGCGTTCCGGTGATGGCCAAGGTCCGCATCGGTCACTTCGTCGAGGCTCAAATTCTCGAAGCGTTGGGGGTCGACTACATCGACGAGTCCGAGGTCTTGACGCCGGCCGATGAGGCCCATCACGTTGACAAATGGGCCTTCAAAGTGCCCTTCGTGTGCGGTGCGACCAACCTGGGGGAGGCGCTGCGGCGCATCAGCGAGGGCGCGTGCATGATCCGTTCGAAGGGCGAGGCCGGGACGGGCAACATCGTTGAAGCCGTGCGCCACCTCCGGTCGATTCTCGGCGACATCCGCAAGATCACCCAAGCCGATTCGGCCGAATTGTTCGGTTGGGCCAAAGAGCTGCGGGCGCCCTACGAATTGGTGGCCGAGATTGCCCAGACGGCAAAGTTGCCGGTCCCGTTGTTCTCGGCCGGTGGGGTGGCCACGCCGGCCGACGCCGCTCTGTGCATGCAGCTAGGAGCCGAGTCGGTGTTCGTCGGTTCGGGCATCTTCGAATCCTCCGATCCGCCCCGCATGGCCCGGGCCATAGTTGAGGCGACGACCCATTTCCAAGACCCTGCCATGTTGGCCAAAGTGTCACGTGGACTGGGTGATGCCATGAAGGGGCTCGAGATCGCCTCCCTCGAAGTCAAGCTGGCCGAGCGCGGCTGGTAGCGGCGAACCGCGGATGAGCTACGCGATGGTACGAGTATGAGGCCTCCAGGTGAACGCCACCCGGCCCGTCTCCAGTGGATGGTTGCGGCCGCACGCGGCTGATCTCCCGATCGATCCGGCCCGCCCGGCGCACGGCCGCGTCGTGGGTGTGCTGGCGCTGCAAGGCGCGTTCGCCGAACATCAGGTGGCGGTGGAGCGCCTCGGTGGGGCAGTCGTGCAGGTCCGTAAGCCCGAGCATCTGGCCGGTATCGATTCGCTGCTCATGCCCGGGGGCGAGTCCACGACGATGTCGAAGCTGCTCGAGTCGTCAGGCTTATGGGCGCCCATCGACCAAGCCCTCCGAGGTGGCTTACCCGTGTTCGGGACCTGTGCCGGCATGATTTTGCTGGCTCGAGAAATAATCGATCGGCGACCCGATCAACGTTGCTTCGGCGCGCTCGACGCAGTGGTCAGGCGCAACGCGTATGGGCGTCAGATCGATTCCTTCGAAACCGACCTAGCAGTCGACGGCCTGGACGAGCCTTTTCACGCGGTTTTCATTCGAGCGCCGCACATCGAAGGGCTCGGACCGGGTGTTCAGGTCGTGGCTCGCCACGCTAGCGAACCGGTCCTTGTGCGTGACGGCGTGATCTGGGCCGCGGCGTTTCACCCGGAACTGACTGACGATTTGCGCATCCACCGATTGTTCCTTTCCGCTACGGCACCGTAGCGTTTTCATTCATCGATACCCATCGACACCCATCGACAACAGGAGACTTCACATGTCCGGCCACTCCAAATGGGCGACCATCAAACACAAGAAAGCGGCCACCGACAAGGCTCGCGGCAAGTCGTGGATGAAGCTTGTCCGCAACGTCGAGATCGCGGCCCGCGAAGGTGGCGGCGATGCCTCGTCCAACGCCACTTTGCGGGCGATGGTGCAAAAAGCCAAAGCCGACTCGGTGCCGAGCGACAAGATCGAGATGGCCATCAAGCGCGGTACGGGCGAAGCGAAGGCCGACATCGTGATGGAGGTCATCACGTACGAGGGGTATGCGCCGTGTGGCGTGGCGGTGATGGTCGAGGTGAGCACCGATAATCGCAACCGTTCCGGTTCCGACATTCGGACGTTGTTCAACCGCAACGGGGGTTCGATGGCCGAGCCCGGCGCCGTGGGATGGCAGTTCGCCCGCAAAGGGGTGGTGAATGTGGCCAAGCGCAAGGACGGCAAGACGATCACCGAAGACGACCTCATGTTGAGCGCGGTCGATGCCGGAGCCGAAGACATTATCGACAACGGCGACACCTGGGAGCTGCGCAGCGACGCGTCGGCCGTGGGCGCCGTATGTGCTGCACTGACCGATTCTGGGATCGGTTTCGACTCGGCCGACCGACCGCTGATTTCGAACACGCTCATTTCGCTGGCGACCGCGGAAGAGGCCAAGAAAGTGCTCAGACTGATCGACGCGTTGGAGGAGTACGACGACGTTGATGAGGTGTATTCCAACTACGACATCTCCGACGACATCTTCGCCGCGCTCGAAGTCGGATAGGTTCCCATCGGCGGGCGTCCTGCGTCTGCCTTACGGATCAGAAGGGTTGGGCGTTCGAATCCCTCCGAACGCGCTAAACAGAATATGGCCGCTGACCTGCGGTGATACGATCCGGGAGCCTCCGCATCAGCGGGGGCTTCTGCCGTTTCCAGCGTCGATGTATCGGGAATGTATCGAATCTTGTGCACCGGTATCGGTGATGTATCGGCGGAACTCAACGGTAGTCAGCGGAGGTTCGACATGAGATGGAAGCCAACCGGCGAGCCCACGGTTCGCAAGCAGCGCGACAAGTGGACGGTGCGTGTCGAGGGCATCGACACCGAGACCGGTCGCGTTCGGCCGCGCCAGATCGGGACCTATCCATCCCAGGGCGCCGCCCGGGTGGCGGGATCGAAGGCGACGGCTTCGGGTGACCTCTCTCTCGCTCGGGGCACGCTGGCGTGGTTGCTTGACCGGTGGGTGGCGTCGCGGACGGATGTGTCGGCGAAGTCGAAACTCCAGTACGAGTGGGCGGCTGGGCATCTGAAGGCCGGGCTCGGTCAGCTCACTCTCGACAAGCTCGACCGAGACGACATCGCTCGTTGGCTGGAGACGTCAGCGGCGGCCGGGAAGTTGTCCCGACGGTCGTTGCAGATTTGCCGGATGGTGCTGCGCGCCGCTCTCGCTGACGCGGTCGAGGAGGGTCTGCTGCGTCGGTCGCCCGCGGCTCGGGTTCCGTTGCCAAAGGTCGTCGTTCGGGAAGCGGCGGCGAAGGACGTCGACGCATGGGACGACGCCCAGGTGCGTGCGTTCCTGTGGGCGGTGGCCGAACATCGGTGGGGTGGTCCGCTGCGAATCGCAGTGCTCTACGGTTTGCGACGAAGCGAACTGCTGGCGTTGCGATGGAGCGGCATCGACCTGGATGCGGGGACGGTGACGATCGCTGGCGGTCTCGTCGAGGTGCGCGGCGTGCCGGTGTGGACGGAGGGGAAGAACGCTCGGTCGCGGCGCCAGATCGTGGTGGAGGCTGAGACGGTGCGAGTGTTGCGATCGCATCGTGCGGCGCAGTTGCACGAGCGGATGCAGGCTGGGTCGGAGCGGCAGGACCTCGACCTCGTGGTGCCGTCGAAGACGGGACGCCGGTGTCGCCGGGGAACTTCGACCAGACGCTTGAGCGGCTCGTCGTTCGAGCGGGCGTCCCTCGGTTGACGTCGCACGGTCTGCGTCATACGGCCGCAACGCACATGGTCCGCCAGGCAGCCGACGCCGGGGAGCTGCGCGCCGTCGCCGATGTGTTGGGTCACTCGCCGGACATGCTCATGAAGACCTACGCGCACGCGCTGCCTGACTCGATCCGTGCGGTCGCCGACCGCATTGCTGCGCGCTCAGGGTTGTTTAAGTGAAGCCCCGGCGATGGCGGTTCTACGCAACGTCGTCGGGACGGAGCGCTGCGCGTGACTTCCTCGATGCACTCACCGAGGCCCAGGCGGCACAGGTACTTGCGGCGATGAGAACAGTGGCGGAGCTTGGGTTGGCTGAAGCGCGGCATCTTCGGGGCGACATCGACGAAGTGCGGGCGGCGATCGGCGGGCAGGAATTCCGGGTTCTGTTGG
>JANYDT010000165.1 GCA_025359845.1 Acidimicrobiia bacterium | reverse complement strand
TCCTCGCAGGTCACCGGTGGTGGTGGTGGCCATACCTACCGCTACCGTGATATCAGTATTTCCGTCGAACGCTTCGTGGCAGGCCAGGAATGCTGACGCGTTCGCTTGCCCTTTCAACGCCTTCCCAGTGAATACTGATTTCGGTTTGTTGACCTTCACTATCGGGTCGCGTCACCGGCGCAGGTGTTTGCGCCCAACTGGGCGCCGAAACGGTGACCACCCCCACCACGACCGCGGCCACAAGGCTCAACCACCTCGAAAAGGGATACGAGTTTTGATCGACAATTGATGAATCATTGCTGCCTTCCTGCGGAACGCGCCTCGCTCCTCAAACCATTATCAACCGGGGGGGGGGGCACGTCAAGAGCAAAGCACGAATTGTTTTGGTTTGACCAGAACGGCTACAACAACGACTTGCGTCAAGATCGAAAAGCGCTCCTCAAGAGCAGGCACGGCGCGTTGATGTAGCAACTGGGCGCACCGTGTGGGCGTGAACTGCTACATGAACGGGGAGAGGAGCGACCAGTGCGCCCTACACGTGGATTATGGGGCACGTGAGGGTGCGGGTGATGCCATCGACCAGCTGTACCCTGCTCACGACTTGGCGGCCGAGGTCGTCAAGGGTGGGGGCTTCGGCCCTCACGATCACGTCATAGGGGCCGGTCACGTCGTCGGCGCTGATGACGCCTTCGATGGCCGCCACGCCGCGGGCCACGTCGCCGGACTTACCGACCTCGGTCTGGATGAGGATGTACGCGCTGATGGCCATCGGCCAATCGTAGGCGGCACCCAGGTGACTAGTGGCGGGGCGTTCCGGCGTAGCGCGCGTGGACCGACTCGATGAAGGCGGCGAACCGGTCGGCCATGGCCGCACTCTGGATCTCGACCAGGTTTTCGGCGTTCTGCTCGCCTGAGTGGCTGCAATTGAAGGATCCCGTCAATACCCAATCATCGGCCACGACCATTTTGGCGTGCATGAAGTCGTGCAACGTGCCTGGGCCGTAGGGCGTCGAGTGCTTCTCGGCGAGTCGCCCACTATTGCGGACGTAGTAATACAGCGGGCCCTTCCACGCCGCCCGTCCGTCGTCGTGCCACTGGCGCAATACTTGGCGCATCTGGGTGCCATCGACGGTCACCATCGTGTCGACCTTGCCATCGTGGAGAACCTCGGCCACCGTGCCGAGAATCGGCGTCGAGGTAAGGACCGGCGAGCAAATCCGGACCCTCAACTTCGCCTCGCCGATTCGCCGCGCGATCAGCTGACTCATCTTGGCGCCCCGCCCCGGACTGAACATTGCCCGAACCGCCATGGGCGCGCCGTTGTAGGTGAGCGTGTCGGGCTCATCGTCGATCTTGCCGGAGTTCTCGACGTTGCGTTTCGGCCACAGTTGCTCGAAATCCAGGCGGTAGGTTTGGGCCAATCCCTGGCTCGGGATGGTCAAAATGGCGTTCTCCATGCGAGTGAAACTGTCAGTGGTCCAGTTCGTCGATCCCGTGAGAACGGCCGCCGTTGCGGGGTCGTCGGCATCTCGCACAACGTACTTGTGGTGCATGAGGTCGAAGCGCCCGTCGATGCCGCGGGCCGGCACGCAATCGCGGAGGCGTTGCAGGAACGACCGCCCGGCAGGCGGCTCGACCGTAGTGGCGGCGTTGGGCGTAGGGCCCGGTCCGTCGGGGTCGTTGTAGATGGCCCGCACCTTCACGCCCCGCTTTTCAGCTTTGTCGAGCGCGCCGAGAAAGCGTCCGGTCAGATGACTCGCGTCGGGCCGCACGGGTGCATTCGGACCGCCGTCATTGTCGAAATGGGCGTCATAGATGGCGAGTTCGAGGCTGGAGCGCGCCTCGTCGATGAACGATACGATCCGATCACCGGCCAAATTGGCGTCTTGGCCGCCATCGGTGAGGAACACGACATCAGGTAGTTCGGGCGGCACGATCCCAGGGTACGTGCTCGGCCCGGTCTGGCCGAAGTTCCGGCCCCGACTCAACGACACAAGGGCGAAGGGATATGGCGGCACGCGGAGAGACAATCCCTTACCCCGCAACCCGCTCGAGCCAGCGTTCGTCGCGCACCGAGGCCCGGGCGGCCAACCGATCGCGCAGCCAGTGGGCGGCTTCGGCGGTGCGGCCACTGCGTTCGAGGGCGGCGATGTGGGTGTCGTGGAACACCTCGGTCTGTGCGTGGCTGCCGCCGACGGTGCGGATGGACGGTCGGAGCCGGTCGAACTCATACGCGGCTGATCCGTAATCGTCGGTTACGAACGCGGCCAGCGCCCGGCACAGCCCGGCTACGACCGTAGCGGTAGCGTTCTCCGGCCCGAGGGCCTCGTGGGCCGTCGCCGACACTTCGAGGCCATCGGTGTCGCCGAGGCCGGCGAGCGCCAGCGCGCGATGGACGTTCATGAAGGCAGGGCCGACCGGGCATGGGAACGAGACGAGCGCGGGCCAGTGCGACGTCGCCTGGCCGTCGAGGTGAAGGCGCCATGCCAGGGACGGACCGTCGCTCTGTACCGCCAACGCCCGACCGGTCCACGCCATCACTTCATCGAGCGACCTGATGGCCGCGGCGGTGTCCCCCAACGCCAACTCGAACAGCGCGCCGTGCCACCGGAGATGGCAGAGGAAGGGGCCTGGATCGATCCAGTCGGTCGTCCACCGCTTGAGCCACGGCGCGCCGACGGTGGCCGAGCCGGTCTCGAGCCGGACGTGGGCCAGCGTGTGGGCGGCCCGTCCATTCGTCGGCGTTTGGGCCAGCGACAGCGCCGCCAGATCGCCGGCCCGATGGAATTGCCGGTTCTCTTCGCAGGCAAAGGCCAGCAGCGACTGGCCGAACCAGTCATGGCCGTAGGCCGGCGTGACGCTCTCGGCGACCTGCAACATTCGCGCATCGCGATCGGGGGCCGGGCTCATGATGTTGTAAAAGAAGGTCACGAAGTACGCCGTTGTGGCGTCCCGAGGCCACCTGCGCAGATGGGCCAGCAGACTCGATTCGAAGGCCGCGGTAGCGCCGGTGGCCAAGTGTTTGAAGAGGGTCACGTGCGAACGCTCCCGATCGGTAACCCCGTGGGCGCCCGCGAGTTCGGTGGCATGGCTGAGTTCGACCGTCGATGTAGGAATGTCTCCAGCGGTGCGGTGGGCCAGCCCCCGGACACACCACGAAAGCGCAAACATCGGATCGTGATCGCAACTGCGAATGGCCGCTTCCAAAGCCCCGTCCTGCACCTGAAGAAACCGAAGGAGCGCCTCGTTGTAGGCCTCGGCCGCGGGTTCGGATTGCGTGCTGAGCGCCAGGCCGAAAGGGTCTTCGTAACTCATCGGGTATCTCCGTTCAGGCCCTCACCTTAGGGCCTCCAAGCACCCTATGCCAGCGCGTCTTCAGGGTGGGGCCCGCTCGTCGCCCGGCCATCCACCCGGCTCGAACAGCAAGGCGCGAAGGCCGTGAACAGCTCGTCACCACGGGACGGGCGCGCCCCACGACCGGCCGTCAGGGAGGGCTAGTACAGCGGCGTGGAGATGGAGGCGGTGGGCCGGGTCGCCGCCGTAAAGAGTGTCGCCGAGGATGGGCGCGTCGAGTGACGCGAGGTGGACCCGCAACTGGTGGGTCCGTCCGGTTTGGGGCTGCAAGGAAACTTTTGAACCGTCTCGCGAATACCGTGTGAGCGCCCGATCGCCGCCCCTGTCCACCACCTGCATTCGGCCCCTGGAGGCGGCCCCGAGTCGACCCGTAATGGTGCCGGCATCGGCCAGTGCGCCGACCCGAGACACGACGGCGACGTACGTTTTCTGAATCGTGTGGGCTTTGAAGGCGGCGTCGAGAACGGCTCGGATCGGGCCAGGCCGAGTCAGCAGCACGAGCCCCGAAGTATCGCGGTCGAGACGGTGGGCGAGAACTACTGATGACTCGATGTGGGCTCGCGCCAACGTCAGGAGGTTGGGTCGCTCGTCACCGGCCCGAACGGGCTCGATCCGGAGTCCAGCGGGCTTGTCGAGCACCACCAGATCGCCCTGGTCGGCCACGAGCCAACGTTCGTCCCAAGTCCAAGCCCGGTCGAGGGGTTCGGGGACGCGCCCATCATTGGTCTCCACCGCGACTTGGTTGGCCGGCCCTACCTCCCACGACGACAGTCTGACGACCCGCCCGTCCACCCGCACGAGCCCGCCGTTGATGAGCTTGCCGACCGCGGCCCGACCCAAAGCCGGGTGAGCATCGCGCAGAAATCGGTCGAGGCGCACCGCCCAATGATGGCTTGGACGTGGCCCGATGCTCGACGCCACCTGGCCTGGGGTCGTTCGATACCATGGGGTTCATGGCCCGCATACAAGACCGACTCGCGTAAATCGAAGGGTGCACATCGTCCTCGTCGAACCCCAGATTGCCGGAAATACCGGTAACGCTATCCGCCTGAGTGCCAACGTCGGGGCCACCCTGCACCTTGTCGAGCCGCTCGGATTCGTGATCGACGACCCCGGTCTGCGCCGAGCCGGCCTCGACTATCACGACCTCGTCGACGTACACGTCCATCCTAATTTCGCGGTGTGTCTGGCGGCATTGGCGCAAGCGCGGGTGGGCCGTTGGTTCGCTTTCACCACCGCCGGCACGGTCCGTTACGACAGTGTGGATTGGCGGGTCGACGACGCGCTCGTGTTCGGAGCCGAACCCGCAGGACTCCCGGCTGCGGTCGTGGCCGCGGCGGCTGTCGACCGCCGAGTCCACCTTCCCATGCGTCCCCACAATCGCAGTTTGAATCTGGCCAACGCCGTCGCGATCGTGGCGTACGAGGCGTGGCGACAACAAGGTTTTCCCGGCGCTTCCCACCCCGACCGATAGTCTTGGACAGACACCCGTCCAACGCGTAGGAGCGATCGTGAGCAGAGACCAGTTGGTGGCGATGGCCAGGCGCAGCATCGACCACGCAAAGGCCAACACGATCGAGCTGGTTGACGAGGTGTTCAGGGTGCCGGCCCGCAACTACTTCGACCAGGCTCGATGGGAGCAGGAAATGGAGCGGATCTTCCATCGGATGCCGCTGGTTATGGGGTTCTCGTGCGAAATGGCCAAACCCGGCGACTACAAGGCCCTCGAGGTGGCCGGAACGCCCGTCCTGATTTCGCGCGGAGCCGACGGGATGGTGCGTGCGTTCGTGAACAGTTGTAGTCACCGCGGGGCGATCGTTGTGAAAGAAGGAACGGGCCACGCGCGTCGCTTTTCGTGCCCGTATCACGCCTGGACATACGACCAGCAGGGCGACCTGGTCGGCATTCTCGATCGCGATTCGTTCGGCTCTGTCGATACGGCGTGTCTCGGGCTCACTGCCCTCCCGGTGGCTGAGCGGGCGGGGCTCATTTTCGTATGGCTGCGCCCTAAAGCAGCCCTCGATATCGACACATTTCTATGCGGCTACGACGACCTTTTGGGGCAGCTCGGCTTCGTCGATTGTCGCGTTGTCGGCAGTCAAACGATCGCGGGTCCGAATTGGAAAGTGGCCTACGACGGGTACCTCGACCTTTACCACCTGCCGGTCCTGCATCGTGAGACGTTTGGTGCCAACATGGCCAACAAGGCGCTCTACACCGCGTGGGGGCCGCATCAGCGGGTCACGTCGCCCTCACGCAATGTGGCCGACCTTCTCGCCGATGTGGCGCCCGAGCAGTGGCCGACGGAGCGCCTCACGCTCGGCGTGTGGACCATCTTTCCGCATGTTTCGATTGCTTCCTTCGAATCCGGTGGACGGGTCTTTATGGTGTCGCAGTTGTACCCTGGCGTCGACCCTGGTAGCTCCTTCACCGTCCAGACCTTCTTGCACACTCAACCAGACGCGCCGGGGCAGGCCGAAGAGATCGAGAAGACCATGGCGTTTCTGCATCACGTCGTGCAGGACGAGGATTACTACACGGGTCTACGCCTCCAGCGGGCGTTGAAGACCGGTTTGAAAGCCGAGGTGTTGTTCGGCCGCAACGAGGGCGGGGGGCAACGTTTTCATCGGTGGATCGACGCCATCCTCGCCACCGACGACGACGATCTGGCCCCGCTGTTCAAAGCAGGGATCGACTAGCCGATCTCAAAAGCAAAGATCGCCTAGTCGATCGCAAAAACGGTGAGTCGGGTCGCCCGTCGCCCGACCCGTCACCTGGTTACACGGCCGCGAGGCGCTTTTCGAGAGCGGCCAATTGCGCGTGCATTTGGGCCGGAACGCGCTCCCCCAGGTTGGCGAAGTGTTGCGCGATCTTGGGCAGCTCGCCCGTCCATTCAGCCGCGTCGACTTTCAAGATTTCGGCCACCTCGGCATCGGACAGACCAAGGCCGTCGAGGGTGAGGGCACCGGCTTTGGGAAGCAACCCGATAGGAGTTTCTATGGCCGTGTCCGAGCCCGAGATTTGCTCGACGACCCACTTGAGCACGCGGCTGTTTTCGCCGTATCCCGGCCACAGAAACTTGCCATCGGCACCCTTGCGAAACCAATTGACATAAAAGATCTTGGGCAGATTGGCGGCGTCGGTCGACTGGCCGATTTCGAGCCAGTGGCCGATATAGTCAGCCATGTTGTAGCCACAGAAGGGCAGCATGGCGAAGGGGTCGTACCGCAAATTGCCGACGACGCCAGCTGCCGCTGCGGTCGTTTCAGACGCCACGGTCGATCCGAGGAACACGCCGTGCTCCCAGTCGAATGCCTGCGTGACGAGGGGAACTGTCGAACCACGACGACCGCCGAACAAGATGGCGTCGATCGGCACTCCCGCGGGATCTTCCCATTCCGGTGCAATGGAGGGACACTGCGCCGCCGGTACCGTGAAACGGGCGTTGGGATGAGCAGCCGGTGTATCGGTCTCGGGCGTCCACTGGTTGCGCTTCCAGTCGGTGAGTCGGGCCGGCTTGTCGGGCGTCATTCCTTCCCACCACACGTCGCCATCGGGCGTCAGCGCGGTATTCGTGAAAATGGAATTGCCGTACACTGTCTGCATGGCATTGGGATTGGTTTCGTCGCCCGTGCCCGGCGCCACTCCGAAGAATCCGGCTTCGGGATTGATGGCGTAAAGACGGCCATCCGCGCCGAACTTCATCCAGCAGATGTCGTCGCCCACGGTCTCGACCTTCCAACCGGGAATCGTGGGCACCAGCATGGCAAGGTTGGTCTTGCCGCACGCCGAGGGAAAGGCCGCCGCCACATATCGTTTGGGTCCGTGCGGAGGAGTGATACCGAGAATGAGCATGTGCTCGGCCATCCAGTTGTCATCGCGAGCCATGACCGATGCGATGCGCAGCGCAAAGCACTTCTTGCCCAGCAACGCGTTGCCGCCGTAGCCCGATCCGTAGCTGATAATTTCGCGCGTCTCGGGAAAGTGCACGATGTACTTGTTCTCGGCGTTGCACGGCCACGAGACATCCTTGGCCCCGGCCGCAAGCGGCGCGCCGACGGAGTGCAGGCAGGGAACGAACTTGCCATCGCCGAGCACGTCGAGGACCTTGGCGCCCATACGGGTCATGATCCGCATTGACACCGCCACATAGGCCGAGTCGGTCAGTTCGACGCCAATATGGGCGATCGGCGATCCGAGGGGCCCCATCGAGAAGGGCACCACGTACATGGTGCGACCCTTCATGGAGCCGGCGAACAAAGTGTTGAGCTTCGCCCGCATCTCGGTCGGGTCGGTCCAGTTGTTGGTTGCGCCGGCGTCGTCTTTCGATGGGCTACAGATGAACGTCCGGTCCTCGACGCGGGCCACGTCGGCCGGGTCGCTGGTGGCCCAGTAGCTGTTGGGCCGCTTGGCTTCATCGAGCTTGGTGAAGGTGCCGTTGTCGACGAGGAGTTGACACAACCGCTCGTACTCCGCAGCTGATCCGTCGCACCACTCGACCCGGTCGGGCGCGGTGCGGCTTGCTACCTCGGCCACCCAGTCAATCAGCTTCTTATTGGTGGTGAGGGGGGTGGCGGACATGATTGTGCTCCTATTGATTGCTTATTGCTGGGAGGGGAATCCGGGAGTGCCCATATCGGCTTCGCTGCCGAGCCGGAGGCGGGTCGCAAGGCCGGTGCCGGACAGCTCGAAAATCACGCGCTGGCCCTGGCGCAGCATGCGGAAGATCGATCCGGCCAACGCGTCGTCGGCGAGGTCGTATTCGTTGCGGGCCGGGTTGTCGCGCAGAACCACGCCCTGTCGGGTCACGGGGTCATACGACTTGATCACGCCTTGCATCGTGGGCGGGCTCCTCGGGGATGGATCGGGACTTCGGTGGCGCAACGGTAGTGGCCGCAGTCCGTGACGGAACATTCTCGCGCATCATCGCCACAAGCGCTAGTCGAGCCTCGCCGTATCTGTCTTGGCGATGGCGCCCACCGGTTTCGTGACACGCGTCTGGATCCGCGCCCATCCTCGCGCCCAAAACCTTTACCCAAAAACCGGTTCAGGGTTTTGGGTGGCAGTTTTGGGGCCGGAGTGGCGGGAGCGGAGAAGCGGGCGGCTGGTGAGTGAGCCGAGTACGAGAAGAGCGCCCCCGAGCCACACGAGGGCCAGCAACGGTCGGGCGTGCACCTCGATAAGCGCCGCCGGCGGACCGGTAGCGGGCGTTAGTACCTGGCGCAGGACGGCCTGGACGTCAGTTATGCCCACCCGACGGGAGGCGGTTTCGGCCAACGGGTCGACCCAGCCCACCCATCGATCGGCTCGCGGCGTGATGCGATGCCGGTCGACGACCAACTTGGCCCGCTCCTCGAAACCACGGGCCTGGGCCTTGGGAACTGTCGCATCAATGGCGACGAGCATGACGTTTCGGCCGGCGATGCGACCCGACTGGCCTGGCCGCAGCCACGCCCTTCCATCGCGTCCGAATGCACTCCCGGCGATGCCGATGGCCAGGACGAGGGCGCCGACATGAGCAACCCGGGCGGCCGACGGGCGGCGCAGGATCAAGAGCATCAACCCGAGAACGGCGCCGGGCGCGCTCAGGCGGGCAAAGAATGCTCCGGTAATCGTCCTATCGGGGGCCAGAAGCGGAACCGCGGTGCCGACGAAGACAATGGCCAGGATGGCGAGGGCAAGGCCGACGATGACGCGCCGCGAGCCGATTCGCCAGTCGGTGGCGACTGTCAAATCCGATGCACCGGCGCCGGACCAACGACATTTCGGAACCGCTTCATCGTCCGTCTCAATCCCCACGATCCCGCCTCTCTCATTTCGTGTTCCCCTTCGGCGCTCCGTCCACGATGCCCACACCGCGGCGACGGTTGCCCCGGCCACGAGTAGACCGAGCAAAATTCCGACCGAACGGTTCGGCGCGAACGAGTGTACGGAGATACCCCGGCCCGACCGGGTTAGGGCGGCACCGCCAAGGGCGAGGACACCCGCGGCCCGCACCAGCACGCGCTGCGCCCATCCCTTGGCGTGGACGGCGGCGAGGAGGGCCAGACACGGCAGCAGACCGGCGTTCTCGACGGGATCCCAGGCCCAAAAGCCACCCCACCCGAGTTCGGCGTAGGCCCATCCGGCCCCGAGGGTCAACGCCGCGATGCCCACGGCGAGAGGGATGTGAGGCCGCCAACGGTTCGGTCGGATGGCGGCCGCGATCATGAGGGCCTGGGCGGCGTAGAGCAGCGGCGGGTGGACAGCCATCGCCGGATGCCGCAGGATGGGAAGCAACCCGCGCCCATCGATGGCCGGGGCGGGCAGACGGCGAAACGGTGAAGCGCTCGTGAGCAGGAGCGTGGCCAAGGTGAGGATTAGCAACGAGCCGGCGAGTTCGGCGGCTCGGCCCGCAGGTTGTTTTGGGCCGCCGGCCGACGAGAGGCTCACCGTCACCGCCACGGCGACGAACGCGGCCCACAAGAGAAGCGACGACCGACTCGAGCCCCACAGACCGGCCACCCGTTCCCACGCCGGGCGCCCTCGCTGTGAGGCGCTCACCACCTCGACGAGGGTAGCGTCGACCCGATGGAACGCCCACGCCAGGCCGATAACGGCGCCAGCCAGACACACGCCGGCCCACGTTCTCGTGACCCTGGCGATCCTGGTCGGCCAACTCCTCGGACCTGCTGGTCGACCCCAAAAAGAGGCGAAGGCGGCGAGGGTCGACGCGAGCGCTCCGAGCCACGCCAGGCGCACGAGCACTACCCCGGCGTCGGCGGTTCCCATTCCGTCCATCTTGGGCCGCCGGCCCATCACCGTGCGACCAAACCGGGCAATGCATCGGTGTCGGGCCTGTCGTGGGTGCACTGGTCCGTCCTGCCCGACGATCACACGGGGACGAGGACGTGATCGATTTTTTGGTTTCTGTTCGCCGGCGATTGCGATTGGGGTGGGCGGTGGCCACCGCGCAATGGGGCGCTCCATGGCTGTTCGCCGGAGCGGCGTTGCTCTTGGTGCTCGGATGGATCCGGCCGTGGGCCTGGACCGGTCGCGCCTCTCTCGGAATAGTCGCAGTAGTCGGCGTCGGGTTGCTCTTTCGCACCGCGACCATGAGGATCGCCCTCATGACGGCGGCGCTGGCGGCCGACCGCCGTCTCGACTCGGGCAGCGTGTTCGCCACGGCGTTGGAGGTGCGCGGCGACACCGCCCCCGGGCTTTTCGGAGCCCGGGTCTTGGCGCGGGCGGAGGAATTCGCGAGCACCGCGGACGTGCGCACCGCGATACCGGTCAGGGCGCAGCCGCGGCGGATGGCGGTCGGAGCTGTAGCGGGGGTTGCTGCGCTGGGCCTGGCTTTCGGGCCGAACCCACAAGACGAGGTACGGGCCGGTCACCGGCGCCTGCGCACGCAGCTGCAGTCGGTGGCCACTCCGATCCGCCGCGCCGCGAACCTCGCCCTGCTCCAGGCTCGATCTCCGCTTCAGCAGCGCGTGGCGCAGCGATTGCTGAGTACGGCGGAGACTCTCGAACGGGCCGCTTCGTTGAAAGTGGCCAGGGCCGAGCTTCAGAGATCGGCCACCGCGCTGCGTTTGCTGAACGGGCCCGAGGGCTTGGCCGCAAAGGCCGCCACCGTAGGGTTGGAACGCAGTTTGGCCACCCGTCCGCTTATCGACGAAGGCGCCGACATGGGCGCAGTCGACCAGTTGATGGCGGTGGGCGCCTCGGCCGGCTCGCGGTCGACGGCCCAGCAGGCGAAGGTGGCCCAGCGGCTCGCGGCGCTGGCCAATGCGCAGCGGACGGGCAACCCGGTTGCCGCCGGGGCCCTCGACCGGGCCGCGAAGGCCCTGCGCAATGGTGACGCCAAGGGTGCTCAGCGGGCTCTGGACGCGGCCGCGGCGGCCCAGCGCTCTGCGGCCACCGCCGCGGCCGGGGCCGACGCGGCGGCCGCCGGAGCCGCCGCGCTCGAGAGCGCCGACAGCTCTCTCAGCGTCGCCCAATCCCGGGCTGGGCAATCCGGTTCGGGTCGATCGGGTTCGGGTCGATCGGGTTCGGGTCAATCTGGTGGGGGTCAATCCGCCGCGGGCCAATCCGGTACGGGCCGGAAGGGCCAGGGACAAGCTCCGGGCCAGGGCCAGGGACAAGCTCAGGGCTCCGGTCGGAAGGGCCCGGGGCAAGGGCACGGTCAGGGGCAGGGTTCCGATCCGGGGCGAGGAGTCGCGTCCGGTGGGGTCGGGGGGACGGGCTCCCCGTCGGGCGTGGTTGGCGGCGCGAACGATGGGTTGGGAGCGAAGGGTCGGGGCGTACGAGGTCAAGTCGGGACGGGCGGGCCAAACGTAAAGCCCGAGCCGGGGGTCGAAGGCCTCTCGGGCACGCTGGTCTTCGCAGTGACGCCCGGTCACAATGTCACGCTCACCGGGCCGCGCCACGCCGGTCCGACCAAGACCGTGGGCAAGGTGGCCGGCGCTACGAAGACGGGTGTCGCCAAGGTCGCGCTGGCCACCGCTCTGCCCGAATATCAGGCTGCGGCCAGTCGGGCCGCGACGGTGCTCGACGTACCGGCGTCGCAGCGGGCGGTCGTTCGGGCCTACTTCGAGGCCCTCGCTCGCACACCTCCCCCCGCGGGTCCGGCGAACGCGGATTCGAGGGCCGCACACGGTCAAGGACGGGCGGCCGACCCCGCCGCCACGGGAACGCCATGATCACGCCCGAGCAATACGCCGCCTCGGCCACGGCGATCGAGAACGAGATCGGCAAGGTCATCGTCGGCCAACATGACCTCGTGCGCACGGTGCTAATTTGCCTCCTGTGCGAAGGCCACGCCCTTCTTGAAGGCGTTCCGGGCCTCGGCAAGACCCAACTGCTCAAGACTCTGGCCGAGACCGTTTCGCTCGAGTTCTCTCGCCTCCAGTTCACGCCCGACCTCATGCCCGCCGACATCGTCGGCACGCAAGTGCTCGAAGAAGACAACTCCGGGCGCCGCCGTTTCACCTACAAGCCAGGACCGGTGTTCGCCAACCTCGTCCTCGCCGATGAGATCAATCGGGCCACTCCCAAAACCCAATCGGCCCTTCTCGAGGCAATGCAGGAGCGGGCCGTCACCGTAGCCGGCGCCACCCGACCGCTGCCGCGTCCGTTCTTCGTCATGGCTACGCAAAATCCGCTCGAGATGGAGGGCACCTACCCGCTGCCCGAAGCCCAGCTCGACCGGTTCTTTCTCAAGGCTCTCGTCCCGTTCCCGTCGGCCGACGAACTCACCGAAGTACTGGCCCGTACCACCGGGGCGGGGACGACTGCGGTCACGAAGGTCGTCGACGCGGCCACGCTGCGCGCCATGATCGACCTCACCCGTCAGGTTCCCGTGGCGTCGCACCTCGTTCGCCACGCCGTCGACCTCGTCGTCGCCACCCACCCCGACCGGCCGAGCGCGCCTCCGATCGTAAAGCAGTACGTCCGTTTCGGGGCCTCGCCTCGCGGCGCGCAGGCCCTCGTGCTCGCGGCCAAAGCGCGGGCCCTGCTCGACGGCCGGCCGAATGTGGGCGCCGCCGATATTCGGGCGCTCGCCCCGGCCGCGCTGCGCCACCGACTGGTCGTGGGCTACGAGGCCGCGGCCGACGGAGTGACCGCCGACGCCATCGTGGCCGCCATGCTCGGAGCGGTACCAGAGCCGGGCGCCGGGATGCGCGGCGCGGAGTAGGGCGGATCAGCGTCGTGTTGCTGGCGTCGGAATTTCTCAACGAACTGGAACGGGTGCAGTTGCGCGGCCGTCGCCGCCTGACGGGAACGTTGGGCGGAGAGCATCGCTCGCCCCGCTACGGCAGTTCGATCGATTTCGCCGACGCCCGCTCCTACCACCCGGGCGACGATTATCGGCGGATCGACTACAACCTGCTCGCCCGCCTCGACCAGCTCGTCGTGCGGCTTTATGAGGCCGACGACGACCTCACCGTGCGTTTGGTGATCGACACGACGGCGTCGATGGGGATAGGCGACAAACTGGGCCAGGCGCGACGGGTTGCGGCGGCGCTCGGGTTCGTGACCTTGATCCGACGCGACAACCTCAGCGTCCATACGTTTCCGGTCGGCCGGTCGGCCCTATCGCCTCGATTCATCGGTCGTCATGCGGTCGGTTCGTTGTTCAGGCATCTCGAATCGTTGCGGGCCGAGGGTCGCAGCGATCTCGTCAGCCCGGTGATGGACCTCTTGGCGCGGCCGGGGTTGCGGGGCCATACGATCCTCGTTTCCGACCTCCTGGCGCCTGACTGGGATACCGCGTTGCGGCGACTCCCGAGCCGGGGCGACGACCTCACGGTCATCCACATCCTCGCCGACGAGGATTTACGACCCGAGTTGCTCGGTGAGTTCGACCTGGTCGATGTCGAGACCGGCCAGCGCGTGCCCGTCAGCCTTTCGGCCGCCGTCGTTTCGACCCACGTGGCCCGCATGGAGGCATGGCGGGCCGATGTGGCCGGCCGGTGCCGCTACGTCGGGGCCAACTATGTGGAGTTGGGCGCCCAAACCGATCTGCGCCAGGCCTTTCGCCGTTCGTGGCGCTCCGCCGGGGTGCTTCGATGAGCTTCGCCGATCCGGGCGGCTGGTGGGCGCTCGCACTGACCCTACCGATCATTGCCCTGCATATCTTGGCGCCGCGGCGCCAAGAACGAATTGTCTCGTCGACCATGCTGTGGACCGGTGTCGACCGGCCGGTCACGGCGAGTTCGCCGTGGCAACGCCTCCGCATCACCCGCCTCCTGCTCTTGCAATTGTTGGCGGTCGTGGTGTTTGCCGCCACCTTGGCCCATCCGGTGCGCCTAACGTCGGCGGCGCTGGCCCGCCACACCGTGTTCGTCATCGACGTGTCGGCCTCGATGGGCGCCCGTGACGGCGACCCTGACCGGCTCGGCACGGCTCGCAAACTGGCGGCCCGCCTCCGACGCGAGCTGCCGGCCGGGGGCGTGGCGAGCGTCGTTGAAGCCGGACCGCAACCGCGGGTGTTGTTGTCGGCGAGCCCGGACCGCGACGCATTCGCTTCGGTGCTGGCCCGACTGAGGGTGATCGACGGCTCACCCGACTGGCCGACCTCCTTCTCTCTGGCGGCTGGACTGACCGATCCGGACGCACCCGTGGGTTACGTGTTGTTGTCTGACGGGCGCCTCAGTCCGGCCGATCAGAAGGCCATCCCGCCGGGGACGGTTTGGAAGAAGGTCGGAAGTCGGGCCACCAACCGGGCGATTACCCGCCTGAGCGTTGAGCCCCGCAAAGGTGGACTGACTGCCCGGGTGACGATCCGCAATACGGGCGGGGCCCGGGCCCGCCAGGGCTTCCGGATCG
Organism: Acidimicrobiia bacterium; assembly: GCA_025359845.1. GTDB lineage: Bacteria > Actinomycetota > Acidimicrobiia > Acidimicrobiales > JANYDT01 > JANYDT01. Next base: position 13,311 of record JANYDT010000165.1, on the reverse strand, counting down.
ATATCGACGGACGGACCGTGGCCCGCGCCGAGGTCGTTCTACCCTCCGGGGCGACCACCTCGCGTTCGTTGCCGGTACCCTCGGGTGACCTCGTGGAAGCGTTCCTCACCGGGCCGCCGGATCTGCTCGGAGCCGACGATCGGGCCGTGGCCGTGGCCTCGGGGCGCCGGTCTCTGCGAATTTTGGTTGCGGGCCCGCCCGATCCCTTCCTCGACGCGCTACTGACCGCGCTCCCGGGCGGGCGCGTCGATCGCCGGGCCGACCCCGTACCGGCTTCGGGCTACGACCTCGCGGTCTATGACCGAGTAGCGGTCCCGATCCGTCCGGACGCGCCGTTTTTGGCGATTGATCCGCCCGCCGGTATTCCCGGTTTGACGGCGTCGGACCGGTTGCCAGTGGATGGCGGTCGGCGCGATCCAGGGGCCGTCGCGCTTCTTGGCGGATTGGTCGACCAGCCCGCGATCACACTGGTGCGCACCGACTCGCCGATCCTCGCCGGACTCGATTTATCGGGCGTAGCCATCGCGTCAGCCCAGTTGGTTCGACTGCCCGAAACGCTACCGGTCGGAGTCGCCGCCGACGTCTTGATCGGCTCCGAAGAAACGCCGCTCCTCATCCAAGGCAGGGTTGGGGGCCGGGCTTTCGCGTGGCTCACGTTCGCTTTGGAGGACTCGACCCTTCCCCTCGACGTGGCCTATCCCCTCCTGGGCGACCGGTTGGTGCGCAGCCTGGCCCGCGCCGACACCGCGCCCCCCGACGTGCTGGTCGGCCAGTCGCTCCCGCTGCCGGAAAGCGACCGCGAATTTCGAGTGGTCAACCCGGCTGGAACATCTGAGCTGGTCCCCCCTGGCTCCGCCGCGCCGACGGCCGATCGCCCGGGGTTCTGGAAGGTGCAGGAGCTGGGCCGGGCCGACCGGGTGATCGCCGTCAATGTTGATCCGGCCGCATCAACATTGGCCCCAGCCGACGCGCTCCCGATCGCCCTTCCCCGGGGAGGGCTCAAGGGAAGGCTTCAAGGCGAGCGGCCATTGCTGCGTTGGGCGCTCCTGCTCTTGGCCCTGGTGTTGGCTCTCGAGTGGCTCGAAGGCCGCAGGACGCGGGGCGTGCCGGAGCTTCAATGGAACGTCGCCCGCATAGCGCGGGCCGTGACGGCCGTCGCGCTGGTGGTAACCGCGCTCGGACTGACTCTGCCGCGGCGCGGTGGGGCCACCACGGTGCTGTTTCTGATTGACGGGTCCGACTCGGTCGGGCCGGCCGGGATCGACACCGCCGCGGCTTGGGTCCGTGATGCTCTCGCTCACCAACCAGGCGGCGCCCAAGCCGGCGTCGCCGTAGTGGGAGCCGACGCTCGGCTCGAGGTCCGGCCCATGAAGCGGGCCCATCTCGGGGCTCTCAAGGCGACGATCATTCGGTCTCGTACGAATCTTTCCACCGGCCTTCGGTTGGCCGATGCCGTTCTGCCGTCAATCGGCCGTCGACGAATTGTGTTGCTCTCCGACGGTCGGGCGACTGATGGGGACGCGCTGGATGAGGCCCGACGGCTCGGGGTCCACGGCACGGCCGTGGACGTCGTCGCGATCAGCCCTCTCGGCGGGCCTGATGCGGCGATCACAGATCTGATGACCCCGGCCTCGGTGCGGGTCGGCGAAGAGGTACCCGTGCGCGCGTTGATTCGCACGACCCAACCAGGACCGGCGAAAGTCGAACTCTCGGCCGACGACCAAGTGGTGGCGACCCGACGCGTGGATTTGCGGGCCGGCGATACGGTGGTCGACTTTCCTGCACAACGTCCTTCGAAGGGTGCGATTGTGCGCTATCGGGCCCAAGTCCGGCGCTCCGGAGATTTGCGGCCGCAGAACGACTCGGCCTATTCGGCCACGTCCGTCGATGGCCCGCCCACGGTATTGATCGTCGAAGGAGCCGCCGGCGACGGACTCAGCGTGGCCAGCGCGCTGCGGTCGCAGCAGATTGCCGTCGATACGGTTCGGCCTTCCGGCCTTCCGGCCCTCGATCAACTCGTCGGCTATGGGGCGACCATATTGATCAATGTTGATGCCAACACGCTGTCGCCTGACCAAGTTCGCGCCCTGTCGGCGGCCACGCGTGAACTCGGCCACGGACTAGTAGTGATCGGGGGCGAGTACGCCTACGGGCTCGGCGGCTACCGCAACTCCGAACTCGAGACGCTGCTCCCGGTGGAAAGCGACATCCTCGATCTGAAGCGTCACCTGTCGGTGGCGGAGGTGTTGGCCATCGACACCAGCGCTTCCATGGGTATGTGTCACTGTGCGCCCAGCGACGCGGCCGTGTTCCGGGTGCCCGGCGGCGTGAACAAGACCGACATCTCGCGGTCGGGCGCGGCGCAGGCGATCGACGCGCTTAACCCGAGCGATCAGGTCGGTGTGCTGACGTTCGACGTCGGCCAGCGCTGGGCCATTCCGCTCTCCCGCAAGCCGGCTTCGGCCACTGTGCGCAAGCAGTTGGGCGCACTGGTGTCGAGCGGTGGCACCGACCTGACCAAGCCCCTGCTCGTAGCCGGGGCGCGTTTGAAGCAAGTCAACGCGAAGCTGAAGCACATCGTATTGTTCACCGACGGATTCGCCGAGGCGACGGTCTTTCCCGAATTGGAGTCGCAGGCCGCGCAACTGGCGGCCGAAGGCATCACGGTGTCGGTGGTCGCCACCGGCGAAGGCGCGGCCGCTCAGCTCAAGGGCGTAGCCGCGGCGGGCCACGGTCGGTTTTATCCGGGTACCGACCTCCTGGCCGTGCCCCAGATCCTAGCGTCCGAGACGGTAATCGCCTCTCGGGCCTTTATCAACGAGGGGCGATTCGTGCCTCAGGTGGCCGGCGCCGGCGCTCCCGTCCGGACGCTGACGAGTTCACCGCCGCTGCTCGGTTACGTGGCCACGACGGCTCGACCTCAAGCGCAGACCTGGTTGCGGATCGGACCGGAGCGCGACCCGTTGCTGGCCTCATGGCGGATCGGTCTCGGACGGGTGACGGCGTGGACGAGCGATGCGGCGGCGCGGTGGTCGCAGGAATGGGCGCACTGGGATGGGTATGGCGCGTTCTGGGCGTCGGTGGTGAAAGACACCTTCCCGCCGGCCGGCGGACAGAGCGCGAGCCTGCGCGTCGAGCGCCGGACCGGAGGGCTGCGGGTGACTCTCGAGGGGGCTCAGCCTTTCGATGACTCGGACCGAGCCGAAGTGCGAGTCGCCGGGCCGGGCGGAGATATTCGCGCGATCGGGTTGGACCGGGTTGCAGCGGTGGAATTCGTGGGCGAGATCGCGACCGACACCCCTGGCAGCTACGCGCTCGGTGCCACCGTGCTGGATGCGAAAGGCCGAAGGGTCGCTTCGGCCTCTCGCTTGACATCGGCTGCGTACTCCCAGGAGTACGCCCCGGCCCCCGTCGACACCGCCGCCTTGTATCGCCTGGCGGCCGCCTCCGGCGGCCGCAAGGCGATCACCCCCGCTTCGGCCTTTGCGTCGGCCGGCCTGAAGGCCGGCCACCGCAAGTTCGCCCTAGGGGGGCCGCTGCTCGTGCTGGCCGCCTTGCTCTTTCCCATCGATGCCGCGCTGCGGCGCCTGTCGCGGCGCGGCCGGCCCGTAGTCAGGGCTGACCGGACGAAGCAATGGCTAGGAGTCGACCGCGGATCGGTGACTGTCGGCGCGGGGTACGCGGCGGCGCGGGTGGGCCGGCGAGCCAGGAGGGCGGGTGCGAGGTGAGCCCACCTCCCGCGGCGCGGTCCGGTGATAATCGGTCGGGCGGGGGGGCGCCGGCTACCGCTTCCAGCAGGTCTGTTCATGGTCATTGACCATGCCGGTGGCCTGCATGAAGGCATACATTGTGGTTGAGCCGACAAACTTGAAGCCTCGCTTCAACAACGCCTTGCTCATCTCGTCCGAGACATCCGTCGTCGCCGGGGCCGTGCGATAGTCGGTCACGTCGTTGCGGATTGGAGCGCCGCCGACGAACGACCACAGGTACGAATCGAGCGATCCGAACTCGTCGCGAATGGAAAGCACCGCCTTCGCGTTGGTGATCGTCGACGTGATCTTCAGTCGGTTGCGCACGATCCCGGCGTTGCCCATGAGCTGCTCGACCCGATCGGGAGAGAACTGCGCAATGCTATCGATGTCGAAGTTGGCGAACGCTTCACGATAAGCGTCGCGCTTACGCAGGATCGTGAGCCACGACAGGCCCGCTTGGGCCCCTTCGAGAATGAGCATCTCGAAGAGCTGGCGATCGTCATGGGCCGCCAATCCCCATTCATCGTCGTGGTAGGCCACGTAAAGTGGATCGGTCCCACACCAACCGCAACGGTCCACGCGGGTCAGCTGATGTTGGCGACCTTTTGGATCTTGCCCGACTTGATGCACCCTGTGCATACGTTCACGCGCTTCGTCGATCCATTGACGAGGGCCCGGATACGCTGGATGTTCGGGTTCCAACGGCGCTTGGTGCGCACGTGGGAGTGGCTGACCGACATACCCCAGCTGGGCTTCTTGCCACATACTTCGCAGACTGCTGCCATGGTCAAACTCCAAGAGGGGGGCCGAAGCCGGAACGGAACCGGGAAAGGATAGCATCGCCGAGCTATGCCCTTGTCAGCCCTTGGCCCGACCGACGTTGTCCGTTTCATCGAGACGTTCGCCGATGCCTTGCGGGCCAACCAGGAGGCCCTGAACCGCCTCAACGTCTACCCCGTGCCCGACGGCGACACCGGCACCAACATGGCCCTCACCATGCGGTCCGTGGTCATCGAACTCCAAGACGTCGATTCCACCGACATGATGGCCGTGTGCAAAGCGTTCAGTAAAGGCGCCATTATGGGGGCTCGGGGCAACTCAGGCGTGATCCTCTCGCAGATTCTCAAAGGGATCTCGGCGACGTGGAGAGGCCTCGAGAAGGTTGGTCCCGCCGACGTGGTGATGGCGTTGCGCGTAGCCTCCGACGGGGCCTACGGGGCCGTGGGTCGGCCGGTCGAAGGAACGATCCTCACCGTCGCCCGACGCGCCGCGGAGGCGGCTGAGGCCGTGGGGCCGACCGGGGCGGATGGGGCCGAGGCGGCGACGGGGGCGGATGGGGCGGCGGAGGCGGCTGAGGGCGTGGGGCCCGGCGACTTGCTGGCGGTGCTCGAGGGGGCCGCGACCGGAGCGGCGCTGGGTTTGGATTCGACACCCGAATTGCTGCCCGTCCTAAAACAAGCCGGTGTGGTTGATGCGGGAGGGGCCGGATACACGCTGCTGCTCGGCGCCTTGCTGAACGTGGTCGATGGACGGGCCATCGCCGAGATTGGCGCCCCGGAGTCTCCTGGCTCCTCCTGGGCCCAAGCCCCGATCAATCTTTACCGGGCCAACGTTGGGCGTGGGCCAGGTGCGGATCGCACGGGCGAGACGTCGGGGGACAAGGGCCAGACGGCGGAGAAGGGCGAGAAGGACGTGGGCGACCTCCGATACGAAGTGATGTATCTGCTCCATGCTCCCGATGCATCGATTCCCGGCTTCAAAGACGCCTGGGCCGCTATCGGCGATTCGATAGTCGTGGTGGGCGAAGACGGCTTATGGAACTGTCACATTCACACCGACGACATCGGCGCATCCATCGAGGCCGCGATCGACATCGGGCGACCCCGTCAAATCCGGGTGACAGACCTGCTCGAACAAGTCGAAGAGGAGCGGTGGGTCCGGGAGGCCACCGGCGAGGCGCTCGTCGTACAACCGCCGAACTTGCATACGCCGTGCGCAACCGCGGTCGTTGCTGTCGCAACTGGCACCGGTATCCGCCGTATCTTTCTCAGCCTCGGTGTGCAGCAAATCGTCACCGGCGGCCAGTCGATGAATCCGTCGACGGCCCAACTGCTGGACGCGGTCGAGGCGTGCCCGGCCGATGCCGTGGTGATCTTGCCCAACAACAAGAACATCATCGCCGTGGCCGAGCAGGTCGCCGCTCTCACGGCCAAGCGGATCGAGGTCGTCGCTACCCGTTCGATCGCCGAAGGGCTGGCCTGTGCGTTGCAGTACGACCCGGGTGGCCACGTTGTCGACAACGCAAAAATGATGAGGGTGGCGGCCGCCCATGTCGCGAGTGGCGAAGTCACCAGGGCGGTGCGCGACTCCGCGTGCGACGTCGGTCCTATTAAAGCCGGTGACTATCTGGGGATCGCTCGTGACGATGGGATTGTCGCGGTCGCGTCAACCGTGGCTGACGCCGCTACGGCCTTGCTCGCACGGTTGGTCGAAGCCGATCACGAGATTGTGACGCTGATCGAAGGCGAGGGGTCGAGCGTGGCCGACACGCGGCGCATCACCGAGTGGCTGGCCGATAATCGGGCGGAGGTGACTGTCGAGACGCATCACGGCGGTCAACCCCTCTATCCGTACCTCGTCGCCGTCGAATAGTGGCGCGGCCGAGAGCATGATCGGGCGGTCCTGATGGCTAGAAGGCTCGCCCAGCTAGAGGGCTTGAGCGTCGCGGTGCTCGAGTCGGTCGGCCCGAAGCGGGCCGAGAAGCTCGAACAGGTCGGCGTGGCCACCGTGCTCGACCTCCTCACCTACTACCCCCGCCGGTACCTCGACCGGACGGGCGAGAAGTCGATCCGTGATCTCAAGCCGGGCGACGAAGCCCTCATTCTCGCCCACATCAAACGGGTCGACGCCAAGCGAACTCGCAACAACAAGAGCATGGTCGAGGTGGCTGTCTTCGACGGATCGGCGTATCTCACCGTCACGTTCTTCAACCAGCCGTGGCGGGCCAAACAGCTCGTCCCTGGTACCGAGATAGCGCTCTTCGGCAAGCTCGAGATCTTCCGCGGGAGCCGGAGAATGACCTCGCCCGTGGTCGATCTCATCGGAAATCGGACGGGACGCATCATCGCCCTTTACCCGCAGTCCGAGAAGGTCGGGCTCACCACATGGGAGGTGAGCGACTGGATGGCCGAGGCGCTGCGGCGCGCCGGCGATCTCGTCGACCCGCTCCCTTTCGGGTGGCGCGACGAACTCGACCTGGTGAGCCGGACGTGGGCCATGGCCAACATCCATGCCCCCGAGACCATGGGTGCGGCTCAGGCCGCGCGTAAGCGGCTCGCCTTCGACGAACTGCTGCGCCTCCAAGTCGTGCTCGTACTACGCAAGCATGCGGTCGAGCGCGACTCCGTGGGCATCCGCCACGAAGTGGGCGGAGCCTTGGTGGACCGGTTCATCGCGTCCTTGCCGTTCCCATTGACGGGCGCGCAGCAGCGGGCCAATTACGAGATCGCCCTCGACTTGGCCAGGGCCATCCCGATGCACCGCCTCCTGCAAGGTGATGTGGGGGCGGGCAAGACGCTTGTGGCGGTGACGGCCATGCTGCACGCCGTCGAGGGCGGCTACCAGGGCGCGCTCATGGCTCCGACCGAAGTGCTGGCCGAACAGCATTACTTCGGCATCCGCGAACTGGTGGCGGGCGCGTCACTCCAGGTCGACGACCCCGCGGTGCTCGGCGGTACCCGTCCGGTCCGCGTGGCTTTGCTGACGAGTCGCACCACAGCGGCCGAACGGCGCGAGCTGCACGCCGCGTTGCGCACGGGCGCGGTCGACCTGTTGATCGGCACGCACGCCCTCATCGCGGAGGCCGTTACGTTTCATCGCCTTGGCGTGGTTGTGATCGACGAGCAGCACCGCTTCGGCGTCGAGCAGCGCGCCGCGTTGCGGGAAAAGGCCGGCGACCACGATCCGGACGTGCTCGTCATGACCGCCACGCCCATCCCGCGCACCGCGGCCATGACCGTCTATGGCGACCTCGACTCGACCATCCTCGACGAGCTGCCGCCGGGCCGCACGCAGATCGTTACGGTGTGGGCGCGCTCCGAGATGGAATTGGCCGCGGCGTGGGAGCAAGTTCGGGCCGAGGTGGCCGCGGCGCGCCAGGTCTACGTGGTGTGCCCGCTGGTGGAGGGATCCGACAAGATCATGGCCCGATCCGCCACCGAAACGTTTGAGGAACTCTCGGGCGGAGAGCTGCACGGGCTGCGCCTCGGTCTGCTGCACGGCCAAATGCCATCGGCCGAGAAGGAGGTGGTGATGACCCGCTTTAGAGGTGGCCTGGTCGATGTCTTGGTGGCCACGACGGTCATCGAGGTCGGCGTCGACGTGCCCAACGCGACGGTGATGGTGATCCTCGATGCCGACCGCTTCGGTATCGCCCAGTTGCATCAGTTGCGAGGACGGGTCGGTCGCGGCACCCACGCGTCGACGTGTTTTCTCCTGTCCGATGCAAAGACCCCCGACGGCGAGGCGCGCCTCGCGGCACTCGTGCGTACCACCGACGGTTTCGAGTTGGCCGAGGTGGACCTCGAACTTCGGGGCGAGGGCACCATCCTCGGGACCCGCCAGAAGGGCAAGACCGACCTCAAGTTGGCGTCACTGCGCCGCGACAAGGGCCTCGTGGTCGAGGCTCGCCGGGTGGCCATGGCCATCGTGGCCGCTGATCCGACCCTTGACGCCCACGCCGACCTAAAGGAAGAGATAGCGCTGTTCGTCGACCCCGAAGAGTCGGAGTTTCTCTTCAAGTCGTAACCACCCGCGACCCGCTTGCCAGTGAAGGTCTGGGGCTGCCGAACGAACTCCGCGAACGGGACCGCCCCTCGCGGGTTCGCCTGTGACGGTGGCTGGAGTGACGATTGGCTTGGCAGGGTTCTTCTCCGGGTCGGGAGCGGCCAGTGGCTCTGGCTGAACCTCGACTATCTTGGCGCGCAACGCGATCACGAACAGCCGGTCAGCAGTCGCGGTCAGGGTTGCCGACCCGTACCGAATTGACAGTGAGGCCGGTGGTTGGGCGCCATTGGCCATCTGGTCTTCTGTTACGGAATTATCAACGTACGTAGTGGGCCAGACGCCGGAAAATACCACAGGGGCTGTGAAAACAAGCTCAGCGGCGACACCCCCTGTATCAACCCCAGCGCGTCTGAACGGTTGGAAGTTGCGGATGTTGTAGGCGTTGGCCCCGATGAGCTTTTGAAGCTCTGGGCTGTTGTCAATCACCGATGTAACGTCACGGATTTCCGTACTAGTCAACGTTCGGATTGGTGAGGATGTTAGGTCTGGTGTTGTCGCACGCGTAGCGAGGGTCCCCAGAGCAATCGCGCTGAGTCCCCCTATTATTGCAACCAGGGAAAAGGCAATCGCCTTTGGTTGGGTGAGCTTAGACATGGGAGCCCTACTTTCGCTTGGCCGCGTGTTCATGTAGCAGTTCGGCTCGCCCGTCCGTGGCCTTCTTGCTACATGAACGCTGGCCGGCGGCTAGACGGGGGCCTCGCGGCGGCCGTCGGCGTGGATGGCGAAGCGGCCGGTGGGGCGATCGTGGACGGGGTCGTCACGGGGCCACGGCCATCCGCCGAAACGGGTGCGCTCGTAGTCTCGGAAGGCTTGTTCGATGCCCGCTCGGTCATTCATGACGAATGGTCCGTGTTGGGTGACCGGTTCGCCGATCGGACGACCTTGGAGCAGCAAGCACTCGGCGCCTTCGCGGCCGGCCGCCAACGTGACCGATTGAAGCGGGTCGAGCACGACCGCGGTCGGCGCCGCCGTCAACCGCGGATGACGCTCGATCTGCGCTGAGCCTTCGAATACGTACAGCACCCGTACGGTGTCGCCCCGACCCGCAGCCGGCATGGTCCACCGCGCCGACGGATCGAGCCGGACGGTCCAGATGGCGACGTCGGTGTCTGACCTTGTCGCCCACGAATGCGGTGGCGGCGCGGGCGCGATCAACCCGTCGAGCGCTCCGGCCACGACCGTTATTTCGGCTGAGTGGCCGTCGTTGTCGATATGGATGAGTCGCGGGATGCGTTCTTTCCACAACATGGTGAAATGTGGATCGACCATCTTGTCGACGCTCGGCAGGTTCATCCAGATCTGGAACAGGCCGGCCGGGTTGGGGTCGGACCGTTCGAGGAGTGGGAACATCTCGGCGTGGACGATGCCGCGCCCGGCGGTCATCCATTGCGCGTCGCCCCGACCGAACCGAGCGGTGCCGCCTAGAGAATCACTATGGTCGATGAACCCACTTCTGGCGATCGTGACCGTCTCGAAACCACGGTGCGGGTGTTGGGGGAACCCGGGCACGGTACGGCCGTGATACATACGCCACCCGTTGATTCCGGCGAAGTCGTGACCGAGTTCGCGCCCGACCAGCGAGGCCGCCGGGCCCATCGTCTCGTTGCCGGCCGGATAGGCGTCATCGTGATGTACACAGAACAGAAATGGATCGATGGTCGGCCACGGCGGGGGGCCGAGAGGGACGACTTGGAGGACAGGATCGACCATGAATAACCAGTTTACGGCCGGCCCAGCGGTAAGTGGCGTTTCTGCGGACGAGTCTCAGGAGTCGGCAGCTGCAGGGAGAAGGTTCGCCGAATAGCTGATGAATCGCGATTCATGCGAAACCGTTCTGCCGGCGCTGCCTCATGACCTGGATCAACGCGATATGCATAGAAGAAGAGCTGCACATATGCAAAAATGCATCTATGCATATCCGCCCGACGCCTGAGGTCATCACCGTCGCTCACACGAAGGGTGGGGCGGGCAAGAGCACGCTGACGTCGAATCTCGCCTTCGCCTTGGCGCAACGCGGCCGGCGTGTGCTCGTCGTCGACCTCGACAAGCAATGCGGGCAGACGATGCTGCTCGGCCTGTCCGGCCCTCGTATCGATCGCCTGAGTCGCCAGCCCGTCGATAGCGGTGCGGTGTTGCGAGGCGTCGCCCGCCTGCACGAGGGCGTTTGGCGCGATGTCCATCCCAACCTCGACGTGCTGCCGGCCCACGAGCACTCATTGGCCCAAGCCAGCGACGAGTTGGTAGCCGAAGGCGTGGCCGGCCAGGTGCGTCTCTACGAGGTGCTTTACGACCAGCGCGACTGGGACGTGGTGCTGCTCGACACTCCCGGAACCCAAAGTCCGCTGTTGACCTTCGCGCTCACGGCCAGCACCGGCGTGCTGGTGCCGGCGATCCCCGAGGCCGGGCCCGTGGCCGAACTCCGCACCGTGCTTGACCACATTCGTTTTGTCGGCGAGGTGACCGAGTCGGCCGAGGTGGTCGGCGTGGTGCGCATGCGGGTCGGAGGCAACGCGAACTATCGGGCGGTGGCGGAACGGCGAATCCGGGAGCTGTGCACGGAATACGACGTTCCGCTCCTGCGCAACAAGGTGCCTGAAGACGCGAAGCTGGGCGAAGCCCAGTTGGCGGGGCTTCCGGTGGGGGCCTACTTCCCAATGAGTCGCTCGGCGATCGCCTTCCGTTACCTGGCCGAAGAGATCGACCTGGCGCTCCTGGCTCGGCCACATGGCGAGCCTGGCGTCGCTGCTCCGGCCCCCTCCCCGGTGCGATGATGGCCCGGCTGAGCCCGGCCGAGTTGGCCGCCCGGATTGCCGCCCGTACGGCCCCGAAGAGCGGTGCCGCCGGCCGATCCGCGTCGGCCCTACCAGCTCGGACGCTGGCCCTCACCGCCACCAACCCGACCAGCTCGACGCCCCTGCGTCGGGAAGACGCGACACCCGGGCTCCCCGAGGAGGACGATCCGACAGTCCAAACCATCAATGGGCCCGGCTCGGGGCGCGGCGGTCAAGATGGCGGGTCGGCCGACGCCGCGTTCGCCAGCCTCCGGTCGCGCCACCCCACAAGCGGCGGTGGCCCCAACGTAGCGGGAAGAGCTGATCCGTGGCCAGCGGCCGCCCCGACGCCTGCTGTCGGGCTAGGGCATCCGCAAAGACCGTCGCCCGCCGGGGCGCCGACACCGGGCGCCAGGCCCGATGTCAACGACTTATCCGTCCGGGGGCCGCGCTCGGTGGTTCGCCGTGGTCGGGTCGGCGGCAAGCTCCGTGGCCATCGAGTCCCGAGGGCCCTGCACGCCCGCGCGGCCCGGGCCAAACTGGCCCTCGAAGTCGCCCGAGACGTTCCCATGAGCTGGGACGAGGTCGCCCAAGAGGCGCTCGACCTGCTCCAACTCCGTCGGGCCGACCGGGAGGCTCACCTCAAGAGCGCGGTCCATTCATCGGCCGCCACCCGCATGCTCCAGGCTACGATCCGCAACGATCAGGACCAGTGGCTACGCAGCTTCAAGCTCGATCTCGATGAGGCCGGCGCGCCTGTGAGTTTCGAGCGGCTGTGGTCGGTTGCGCTCGACCTATGGGCCACGAAATACGGGTCGTAACTCTCGAGCCCGCGAGGCCACCGAAGCCAGTTTACCGGTCGGGCTGGTTCAGCTCGATGCGATTGCCGGAGGGATCCTTGAAGAATGCTTGGCGGCCGGCCCCGGGATAGTGCTGCGACCGGGTCACCTCCACATCCGCCGCCTCGAGGGCCGTTATCGACGCCTCCAGATCGGTGACCTGGAGGGCGATGTGATGGCGGCCGGAGGCCACGTCACCGGGGAAAATGTGGATCTGTTGTCCACCCACGGTGTACCAGGCTCCGGCAAAGCCGAAGTCGGGTCGGGCGGCGCGACGAAAGCCGAGCGTGTTTTCGTAGAAGTCGAACGCGGCCTCAAGATCGTCCACGATCAACGCCACATGCTGGACACCCTCGATTTGATCAACAAGCATTTCGTCGCTCCTAGTTTGTATCGTCGGAATTTTCAGGGGCCTCGGGCACGACGAGATCCCATCGGTCCCGGCAATCTTGGCACCGATAGGCCACGATGTCACCCGGACCGGGCGGATCTTCGTCGGTCCAGAATCCCAACAGGTGCGCCCGGCCGCCGCAGTCGATGCACGTGATGACCTTGTCGACGTCATCGGGCCAGCCCCCCGTCACCGTGTGCTCACGCATTGTGCGACCCTACAGGGGCTCCGCCACCGTAACCCCCCGAGCGCATCGCTCCGCTCGCTTGGCGCTTCGCTCCGGGCGAGGCCAAAGCCCCTCTCCCCGCCATCACCCCGGGGCGGGCTCGGTGATCACTCCTGCGTCCAGAAACTGCTGTATCTCCTCATCCGTATAGCCGAGGACGTCGGCCAGCACTTCTCGTGAGTGCTGGCCGAGGAGCGGAGCGGGTCGTTGCAGTCCATTCGCGCCGTTCGACAGTCGCCACGGGACACCGGGAACTGTCCTTCGCCCCACGGCGCCATGATCGGGCTGTTCGATCATACCGATGGCCGCGAGCTGGCGGTCGCCGCCCCAAAGGTCAAGCGGGGAAAGCGACGGAAAGGCAGCCACGCCTACGCCCTGCAGAAGGCGAGTCACGTCCCACCGATCCCGCCGCGCCGTCCACGCCCCGATCAACTCATCCAACGCCGGCTCGTGGCGTTTACGTTCGACTGCGGTGGTGAAACGGGGG
>JANYDT010000162.1 GCA_025359845.1 Acidimicrobiia bacterium | reverse complement strand
CCCGCTGCCACCAATACGCCCGCAGCCGCCACCGCCGCCCTCGCCACTGCTTCGCCGTACATCGACCCCGAGCGATCGATGAGAAGACAAATGGCCCGCTCGCTCGTACTCCAACGTCGGGTCACGATCTGCCCAGGACCGCTCGGCAGCAGGCCGTCGGTACGAGCCAAGGTCGCGTCGAGATCGAGGTCGCCGCCGAGGGGGTCGACGTCGGCGGCCAGGCGACGGATGCCCCTTTTGCTTGGCCGGCCCTGGCGGGCCATCCGGAGATACAGCTGCGCCGCGGCCCGGCGGGCCTTAGCCCGCAGTTCACGGTCGGTGGCGTTGGCCATATCGGCCAGCAGCGACGCCGCCTCATCGGGGCTGGCCCCAACCAGCGAGGCGAGCGCGCCGGCATCGAGGCCGCCCACTTCGGGCGAGACATCTTCGAACGACTCCTGGTGGCGTTGCTTGAGTTCGTTGCGGCCGTTGGTTCGCCGCGCCGCTTCTTGCACCGCCTTGCGGGCATCGTCGCCCGTGAGAATCTTTCCCTGCGACTGGTCGCTGCCTAGCCCCTGGCCGGGGCCGGGACTTTTCCCGAATCGTCCTCCGGGTCAGGTTGCGGTTCCCCGCCCAACCGCCTTAGCCAGTCCGCAAGCACTTTGTCGAGGATCTCGGCGATCACGTCTTCGGGCACCCGATCGCTGGCCTCGTCAAGGCGGATCCGGCCCGACAACGAGGCCAGCGCAGCGTCGAGCAGCGCTCCTCGTTGGGCTCCGTAATGCGACGCGGCGCTGACGGTGCGCAGCGTCCGCAACCCCGCGGTCATGACCGCCATGTCAATCGCTCCTCGCACCGAGGAGCCGACCCGCACATCGGGATGGATCCGCGTCGCTCGCACGGTCGCCACCGCCAACTCGACATCGGTACCTTGGATTCCGGTGACCCGTTCGACGATCTCACGCTCGTGGGCCTCGTCTTGATAGCCGACCGAGAGCCGACACAGGCGGTCATATATGGCCTGACCAATGCGGGCGGTGCCGACCGCGTCGTAGGGGTTCATGGCGGCAATGAGCCGAAAGGATGGATGGGCGGCGATGCGCCCGACGCGGGGCACGTGCAGTTCGCCTTCGGCCAACGCGGTGATCAACACATTCAGCGACTCTTCGGGAATGCGGTTCAGCTCTTCGAGGTACAGCAGCGCACCGTCGCGCACCGCCTCGACCAACGGGCCGGCCACGAACGCATCGGGCCGGTAACCGCCGGCGATGACCATGGCCGGGTCGTGATAACCGACGAGACGAGACGGGGTGAGTTCGGCGTTGCCTTCGACGAATACCAGCTCGACCCCCGCTTCGTCGGCGAGCGCCCGCAACAGGGTCGATTTGCCGGTGCCGGGCGGTCCTTCGAGCACCACATGGCGTCCCGAAGCCAATGCCACCGCCAGCACTTCGGCCTCGCGTTGCAATCCCACGAGATCTCGCCCTACACGCGCTACGAGTCGGGACGGCTCGTACGTAGTCACGACCCGACAATCTACATGGCCGACCCCACAGGGTTGTACTCGCGCTCCGGGGGCGTTCGCCTACCAACGCATGGCAAGCTCACCGGCGCCATGTTCGAGAAACCTGATCTCTACCCGCCCATCTCGGCCCGTGCTTGGCGCCATTCATGAACCCTTCCCGCGACGGTCATCGCATCGCGTTCGAGGGCGCGCACAACTTTCGTGACGTAGGGGGCTACGCCGGCTTCGACGGACGGATCGTGCGGCGCGGCCTGATCTATCGCAGCGACAACCTCAATACGCTCACCGACGCCGACCTGGAACGGTTCGGTAGGATGGGCCTGAAGGTGGTCTACGACTTTCGCCTTGCCGTCGAGCGGGAACGCCAGCCTAGCCGGCTGCCGAAAGCCGGGCCCGACATCGTACTGCTGGCCACTGGCGACGCCGGGATAGACGAGACCGTAGTCGACATCGTGATCGACGCGCTGGCGGGTCGCCGGCCCTTTCCTGAGCCTGGGTTCTGGGAGGAAAGCTACTTGAACATGGTCGATCAAGCCCGACCGATGTTCGTCGAACTGTTGGGCGGCCTCGCCCGCCGGGAGCGCATTCCCGCGATGTACCACTGCACCGCCGGCAAGGACAGAACCGGAATTGCCACCGCGCTACTGCACCGGCTGCTCGGGGTGGCCGAAGCCGACATCATTCACGACTTCTTGCTGACCAACGACTATCGCGTTCCCAAACGTATGGACGCGCTGCGACCTCAGCTGGCGGCGATCGGGATCAGCGACGAGGAAGCGTTGTCCGTGGTGGGAGTCAAGGCGGCGGTCCTCGAGCGGGCGCTCAAGAAGATTGACGCGACTTGGGGTGGAGCGGAGCAGTATCTGATCGACGGTGGACTCGACGCGGGCGCCCCGCAAGGGCTTCGGGATCTGCTCCTCGAGCCTTGATCTCATGGAGGTGGCCGGTGTTGAACGGCTCGTCCTACCGACACTACCGAATAATTTACGCGCTAGTGTACGCCGTGCCATACTCGGGGTATGTCACCGGTGAACGTCAAGCTCGACGACCGGGATGTCGTCCGTCTGGACGACGCCATAGCTCGCGGCCTCGCCGCGAATCGATCCGACGCAATACGAACCGCTTTGCGACGCCAGTTGATCGAATGGGACAACAAGGCTTGGGACGACGCGTGGGCGCTGGCCGTACCCGACGACCCGGACGAGTTTGCCGAACTCAACAGTCGAAGCATTGCCGGGTGGGCCGACCTGGACGGTGATGCGTGACGAACGGGTCACCGCGACGCGGCGATATCTGGTGGGCGAGTGCGGGGACGAAGTTGCGTCCCGTGCTTGTGGTGTCAGCCGACAGCATGAATCGCCGACTCAACAAGGTGTTGGTCGTGCCGGGCACGACCAACCTGCGCGGATGGCCTGACGAGGTGCTCCTGGCAGTCGGTGTCTTGCCTGAAGCGACTGCCTTCTGCTGCCGCGAAGTGGCTCCCGTGCTGACTGCGGACCTTCGCAACCGAGCGGGCGAGGTGGCGGAACAAGTCCTGAACGAGGTCTGCGAAACACTCGCCCGCGTGTTCGCCTGCACCGAACACCCGTCGGAAGGTTCGCCCGCGAAATGAGGTGGCCAGGGGCGCGGACGTACATTCACCGTGAGTTCGAAAACTAGTCGCCGGAGTGAGTTCGAAACTAGTCGGCCGGAGGGTGTGGCACAGGGGAAGACCGGTCGTGCCAGCCGCCGGGAGAACGATCCATCGGCGGGCACGACCAAGGTCACCACCACACAACAACACCATCGACAGGACTCCGGGAGCCCTTGAGAGCTCTTTCCGCAGAATCGCCAATTCTGCGGAAGTACGGGGCCCGATCGACTCCTCGCCGGCGCTGAAAGTAGTGAGTTATGGCCGATCAGTCGAGAAGGGCCTCTTCACTCTCGTCGTCAACCGAGGCCGCTTCGGGGTTGGCCCCCAGGCCCACTTTGGACTTGATCTTCTCGGAAATATCGAACATCAGGTCGACGTTCTCGGACAAGAACGTCTTGGCGTTCTCTCGCCCCTGGCCGAGCTGCTCGCCCTCGTAGGTGTACCAGGCGCCCGACTTCTTGACGATGCCTTGCTCGACGCCGATATCGAGCAGCGAGCCCTCACGACTGATGCCTTTGCCGTACATGATGTCGAATTCGGCCTGGCGGAACGGAGCCGCCACCTTATTTTTGACGACCTTGACCCGGGTGCGGTTGCCGACCAGTTCGGTGCCGTCTTTGATCTGCTCGATGCGGCGGATGTCGAGGCGCACCGACGAGTAGAACTTGAGCGCCCGACCACCCGGCGTCGTCTCGGGCGACCCGAACATGACACCGATCTTCTCTCGCAACTGGTTGATGAAGATGGCGATCGTATTGGTGCGGGAGATGTTGGCCGTGAGCTTGCGCATCGCTTGGCTCATAAGCCGGGCCTGAAGGCCGACGAAGCTGTCGCCCATCTCGCCCTCGATCTCGGCTTTGGGCGTGAGAGCGGCCACGGAGTCGATAACCACGACATCAAGCGCACCCGAGCGGATCAACATGTCGCAGATTTCGAGCGCCTGCTCGCCCGTATCGGGCTGGCTGATGAGCAGGTTGTCGACGTCGACCCCGATGGCCGCGGCATACACCGGATCCATGGCGTGCTCGGCGTCAATATAGGCACAAACACCCCCGTTACGCTGGGCTTCGGCGACGACGTGCATGGCCAACGTCGATTTGCCCGAAGACTCCGGTCCGAAAATCTCGGTGACTCGGCCTTTCGGCAAGCCGCCGATACCGAGGGCCAGATCGAGAGCCAGCGCTCCAGTCGAGATGGCCTCGATGGCCATGTTGGTGCGCTCGCCCATCCGCATGATGGACCCCTTGCCGTACTGCTTCTCAATCTGGCCGAGGGCGAGATCGAGGGCCTTTTGACGCTCTGCGCTCATTATCGTGCTGCTCCTTCGAGACGGTGTTGTGTGGGTGCGTGGGAGTTGTGCTTGGTGGTGTCGACCGGTTTGTCTTGCGGCAACCGACTTGCACCATCATGGCGGGGGGGTGTGACAAAAAGACATCTGTGTAATTCGAAACCTTACACGAACGCTCGTTCGGGAGTAAGGACTTTCGCGGTCTGGAGCATGATTTCTTCGATCGCGGCCGCTTCGATGCGACCGCGCGCCGGCCAATCGCGCGCCCGTCAATCCCCCACCCAAACGGTGGATCCGGGCTATGCCAAGACCGAGGCGGCGAACCGGAAGAACTGCTCGGCCACCACGGGAGGGGCAAAGTCGCGGGCGATGCGAGAAGCGGCGAGTCGGCCCCGAGCTCGGGCGTCGTCGCGGTGCTCGAAGACGTGGCGCAACAGGGCCGCGGCGTGCGCTCTATCGGGTTCGGCCCAACGGTGATCAGATTCGTACGACGGGGCGGAAGTGAAGCGCGGGGTCACCAGCGTGTGATCGACGAAGTACGCCGCGTCGGGTTGGAGATAGTCGAGAATGCCGCCGTAGCCGGGGGTGATCACCGGCACCCCGTGCGTGGCGGCGTCGAAGGCCCCCAGGCCCCACCCTTCGGCATGAGCCATCGTGATGTAGCAATCGGCCCGTTGATGCAGGCCCCGTATGGCTTCGTCGGACCAATAATCATTCGCGAGGATGATCCGGGCCGGAGTGGGGAACTTCCGCACGATATGGGCCAGTTCCCAGTCCGTCCAGCTGGCGCGGGGTCCGGGCGTGTCGAGGTCACCGAGCCACGTCCGCGCTCCTGTCTTCACGACGAGAACCACCGGATCGCGCACCGTGAACGCCTCGAGATAGGCCCGCACCGCGAGGCCCGGATCTTTGCGGCTGTTCCATTCCCCGATCGTCGAGACAACGAATGTGTCAACCCCGAGACCGAGTTCGGAGGCAACGTCGAGGATGGGCGCGGTGCCCGGAAGCTCAGCCACGTGGGGCACGACGCCGATCGGCACCTTGACGCCTCCGGCCGCGAAGACCTCGGCGTTCCACGAGCAGGGGACGATCACGGCGTCCGTGGCGTTGAGCAGCGGCGGCCAATGGGAGGGAATCGTGTCGGATTCCCAGACCGTGTGGGCGATCCACGGTGACCCATCGCGCTCCATGAGGGGCAGGTTCTCGGGCAGATCGTGGAAGCAGGTCACCTCGTGCGCCACGACGCTCGCGCAAAGCCGGTCGAGCTCGGGACCGAAGCCACCCGGAGTCGTCGTCGGGAGCAGCCCTGCACCTGGCATCGGCGTCCATCGCAGCTCCCCTCCGGCCGCGGCGAGGGCCTGGACGAGTCGGCGGGCCGCCATTCCATATCCTGATACCACCGCGTGGCTGAGATAGTGCAACGGCGGCCGGACCGGAGCACTCACGTCGGCAGCAATCCATCCGGAACAAACGGTTGCACCAGGCGGGCCAGCGTCGTTTGCGAACGGGCTAGGGCGGGGGCGTGGAGCTGATGGCCATGGACCGGCGAGAAGTCGGTCCGCCCTTCGTCCCACCAAAGATGAGCGGCGAGATGAACCGCCCGAGTCTCGGGCGGGAGCGAGACGTTGGCCTCCAACAGCGACCGGTAGGCCTCGACGCTGTAGTCGATGGGCGAGAACCAATCCCGGTCAACGACCGTGACCTCATCGGGGTGAGCCATGGCCAGATCGTGGGCCAGAAAGCACGAGTGGGCCGACCAAGTACCGTCCATGGCGCCTTCGACCGCGGCCCGCCATCGTCGGGCGAAGGAGGCGTCTCGCTCGGCCACCATCACCGCGTTGCTTAGCGATGCCCGGGTGAGCCCGGTACGAGGATCGCCGACCGCTCCTTCCCGTCCGATCAAGAACGAACAATCCCAAGCCTCCACGGGCAGTGGGCGGCTCCAAATGGCGTCAATGTCGCAGTAGAGGCCCCCGTGCTGGATCAGCGCATCCAGTCGGATGACATCGCTGTGATGGGCATAGCGCCACGGTTCGATTCGCTCGTCGTAGCGGATTGCGTCGACCGCCTGGACGGGCTCGACGCGGTGCAATTCGAGGTGCGGTCGGATGAGGTCCCAGTACAGACCGAACGGGACGCCTTGACAGTGAAAATAGATCGCGTCAGGGGCATTGAGGAGACGACAGGACTCGATCGCGACATAGTGCAACACATGGAAGGGCTCTGTTTGGGGCCGCAAGCCGAAGACGAAATGGGCGATTCGGGGCACACGCGCCATCATGGCGACTCTATTGGTCGCCCGACAGCCGACCCGACGCCCCGGTAGACTGCGACGATGGATACGGCCGAGAACTCTTCGCTCCCCCGGCGCGTCGACGGCTTGGAAGTGCATGAGGTCGAAGACGGATTCGTTATCTATCAAGAGGGCAGCAGCCGCGTGCACTGCCTGAACCACACTGCCGCGATGGTGTTCGAATTCGTCGACGGGGCCCGCTCAGCCGAGACGATTGCTTCGCTTCTGGCCCGTGTGTTCGGCCTTGATGCCGCTCCCATGGCCGAAACCGAGGCCTGCATCGAACAGCTTCGCTTCGAAGGAGTGCTTCGGTAGCAGCCGTGTGGGAGTGCCGGTTCCGGCGCCTTTGGCATGAAATCACGTTCATGGCGAGCACCGGCGGCCAGATCGATCTTCTACGGCGACTGGCCGGGTGCGGAACTTCGGATTTCGAAGTTCGTTTTCGCGTGAAGTTTCGGTTTGAGCGTACCGGTGAGCTGTTCGAAAACGATGACCTTCTGGGCGTCTGGACCGACCCTGAACAGGCCGCTGAGACGTTGTCAACACGCCTCGACGGACGCGTTTTCGAACCGGCGGCCTTGGGGGGATGGTCGCGCCTTCGGGGTTCGCTCTTGGCCGGCGAATACCCGGTGGGCCAGATCGGTCCCGCGACTTTGATCGTCGGTCGTGACGGCGATGTCGCGGCCGTTGCCCAAGCAGTCGCCGGCCAGAACCCCAGCAGGCTCGTCGAGGCGGTTCCCGCCGTCGTGCATCGTGACGGTCTGGCCATTGGTATCGGTCCGATGGACACCGGCCGCCGTCACCGCGTTCAGACCATCGTCGCCATAGCTCGATCGGATCGCACCGAGTGCGTCGCCGCTTCCGGGTCGGCGTTGCTCCCCGTCCTGCTCGAAGCCAGCGATAGGCACATCGAGAGCCAGGGCGAGCTCCTACGCCGGCTTCTCACTCTCACGGCCGCGACCACTGCCTACCGCATCACGGGCCCGACCACCGAGGCCATTGTCGACCTCCTCACCGGTTCGACGGGCCAGTACCTGGTCGTCGCGGCCAAGGACGCCTAGGACTCGCCACCAACGCGCCACCTCGGCCGGGCAGGCCCTAACGTTGAACCATGAAACCGGTGCTATTCGAACTTCGCGACGGCGTCGCGACCATCCACCTCAACAAGCCCGACGTGTTCAATTCGATTGCGATCGAAATGGCCGACGCACTCCGGGCGGCGATGGGCCGGGCGCGCGTCGAGGCTCGCGCCGTCGTGCTGACCGGGAGCGGACGGGCGTTCTGCGCCGGCGCCGATCTGAAGAGCCTGGAGGCGGCATACGCGGGTGGCGGCGCCCCTGTACTCGGGGAGCTGATCGATGCCGCGTTCAATCCGATCCTCCAAGAACTGGTCGACCTCCCGATGCCGGTGATCGCCGCCGTCAACGGACCGGCCGCGGGGGCCGGGGTCGGTCTCGCCCTCGGCTGCGATCTCCGCATCGCCAGTACCGCGGCCCACTTCACCATGGCCTTCATCAACATCGGTCTCGTGCCCGATACCGGTACCGCTTGGCTGCTTCCCGCCATCGTCGGGTATGGCCGGGCCATGGAGCTGAGCATGAGCGGGCGCCGTGTCGGGGCCGACGAGGCGCTGGCCATCGGGCTCGTGCACCGACTCGTGGAGCCCGATCAACTGGGCGCCGAAGCCCACGCGTGGGCCGCGAAACTGGCCGCCGGACCTACCCACGCCTACGCCCGTACCAAGGTGTTGCTGCGGCGCGCCGTGGAGACCGATTTGGCCACCGCCCTGAAGGCCGAGCGGGAGGAGCAGGACCGGGCCGGACGCACCGCCGATCACCTCGAAGGCGTCGCCGCGTTTCTGGCCAAACGCCCGCCGGTGTACCAAGGGCGACCCTAAAGCCGTAGGGGGCCCGGGAGCACCGCTACCGCAGCGCGCCGAACATATCCAGCCCAACGACCACGACGCCAAGGGCCGTCGTCGCCTTACGTATCGACGGCTCGAATCGACGCACCGTTGCGACCCTGCGGGCCATGGCCCCACCGTCGCTGATGCTCGTGCCGACGACGCCGTTCGCGACACTGCGACTGACGGCGAACGCCAATCCGACCAGCGCCGACCGAGTCGGTCCTAGCGCTGCGCCCAGGATCGCCGCAGCCCACCACGACCAACTCGTGAGGATGGTCGCCGGTCCTACCCCGAGTCTGATGCCATAGCGCAACGCGACCAGGCTCGGAGACCGGCTATGACCCCACGGTTGCGGAACCTGGCGCTGGACGGCGAGAGGTCGCGGCCGGCCTCGGACCAGAAGGACCACCTCCAAGGCTGCGCACAACCCCGCCAACAGGGCTGCGCCTCGTTGCGTCAGCCGGCCCAGGGCAATCGCGCCCAGAACCCCGTGCGTCGCCGCCGCGCTGCCCCCGGCCGCGAGCATGAACGTCGCCCCGGCGATCATTCGTCGTCGCCCGCGCACGGCCGGCAGCAGCGTTTCGGCCACCGATAGACCTCACGGCGACCATAGCGATCGCACGCCGGCCACGACGGCCAAGGCCAGCGCCGCGGCCAAGGCCAACCTCACTTCGGTTTCGGAGCCACCGAGGACTTCTTCGAAAGGGCCCTTACCGGCACCGCCGTGGCGTTGGACGGCGACGCCGGAGCCGGACCCGGAACCGGAACCGAAGGTGAGGCCGGAACCAGAACGGGAGCCGATGTCGTCGTCGGCAACGACGGGTCGATGGTCGTGGTGGGACGGGGTTGCGTCGTGACCGGCACCGGGGTCAGATATTGCGGCGCCTTGGATGCGGTCGACGCCTTCGCCTTGGTGGTGGTCGAACTCGGGAGCGGACCGGCGACGCGCACCTTGCCCAGCACCCGCTCATCGTCGGGTTGCGGGTACACCGGCAGACCCTGGCCGCTGAGACCGACCAGCTGATGGAAGTCGTAACCGTTTACCGCGGACTGGATCTCCTTGACCATGGGAATCGGAAGGCCCACGATATCGACCGCCGAGAATTCGGCCCGAGTGGCGATCAGCCAGTCCCGCACGGCGGGCGCTACCACTCCGGTGTCGATGCCCACCCCGAGCGCCACACCACCCCCGCTCACGATCGACGCGCCGGACGCGCCGAGCGCGAACACGCCGAGACGGACCTTTCCGTGGCGGGCGATGAAGGCTCTTTGCGCCAATTCGAGGGCGGCGCCGCCGAGTTCACCCGCGAGCGGGCCCGGGGTGGCCTCCAAATTACGACCGATCGCCAATTGCAGCGCGGCGAGCGCGTCAGGGCCGACGACGAGGGGCGCCCGGCGAGACACGGCCAGAGCCGCACTCGCGGCGGCCGTCACAACGGCGGGTTCGTCGGCGCCGACCAACACCACGTTCGAACCACCGGTGCGCCCCAACAGCCATGCGCCAACCTCCACCGACGCCACGGCCACATCGGTCGCACTCGTGATCCATTCGGTCGCTTCAGCCACCGGCCCCACCCCGATCACCCTGGTGGTGCCCAGACGGCCCAACTCCTCGGCCACTCCCGGTCCGCTGAACAGGAGCGGCCAACCGAGTTCGGTGGCCACCGCCACGGCCACCGCCGGCCAGAGCGGATCGGGCGCATACCCGACCACGACGCCAGGGGCGAGAGATCGGTACTGCGAGAACCGAAGGCCGACGCCGGTTGCGTCGGTTCGATCGGTCCAGTCCACGGGCACGGCCTGAACCCGCGGGTCTTCCAGACAGCTTTCGGCCGCGCAATACACGTTGGCGCCGTCGGGGCAGTACCCGTGCACGTTGGCGAAACCCGTCTTGCAGCAGTCGCAGATCTTCTTCAGACCGCCGTTTGCGCAACACCCAGGACTGGCGTACCAACACCATCCCCAGACGAACCCCTCCCCGGCGCAATCGTACGTGGGACACAACGGCGAAATTCCTGACTGGCCGCATACTCTCGCGCCGGCCCGTTGCGCCCACAACGCGGCCACCCCGCTTCCGCCGACGGCGATGATCGCGGCCTTTCCGGCTCCGGCCAGGAGTCCCCGACGGGTCGTGCGGGCCGCGACCCATCGTGACGCCCGCTCCGCCAGTCGATCGGAAACCGCAGTCACGCCATCCTCGACTCGCGGACCAGTTCTTCGAGCTGTTCCAGAGAGTTGGCGATACCTCGGCCGCGGACGATTCCGTCCCGATCCACGGTCACGAAGTAGGGCGTGGAGCGCACGCCGTAGGCCGCAAAAGTTGCATCACCAGAGGCTGACGCGAGGTCGATGCATTCAACGTGGATCTCTCGGTATTGGCGCGCCAGCGCGTCCAAGGAGGGACGAAGTTGCTGACACAACACACATGTCGGCGACGAGAAGCTCATCAACGTCAAGGGGGCCCGATCGAACAGCCAGCCGGGCACCGGCGGTGCGGGGGCCTCAAGGGGCGGACCTTCGCCGCCGAAATGGGTGCCCATCGGGGCGAGGCGGGCGTGTAGGACCCCGATTTGACGCAGCAACACGACGACCGCGAACGCGAGGACGCCAACCAACCCCCACAGGGCCACGTAGCTGACCGTAAACGCGGTGCCGCGCACTAGTAGACGCTCGCGGAAGTTCCAACGCCATCTTGGCGGCCCTCGCCGCCGAATGGCGTCGTCCTCGTCCTAGCGGTTGGGCACGGCAAACGCGTCGTCCTGCGTCCTCGCCCTCGACGCCGAGGACTCGCCAATACGGCACCGTTACTTCCGCGAGCGTCCACTAGTGCACCGTCGCGGCTGTCTCGAGACGGTGCATTAGATCAACCTGCCGGTCGTGTGCCGTACCTCGGTCATCGCCACGCCCAATCCCCCGATGCCGAGCAGTCCGGCCGCGGCCAACACTGTCGCGAGACCCCCGACCAGGCGATCGATCGATGCCGTAGCGAGGGCACCCACCATCAGCACAATATTGCGGGCGATTGTTGCCCCTGAAACCGGGGCCGCACTCATCGCCCCAAAGCAACGACACGAGACTTTCCGGCCCGAGCGGACGACAGAGAGCAGCAACGCGGTGAATGTGGCCAAGAGAAAGGACGCGCCCCACCCGCCGATTCGGGGCCACACGAGGCATCCTATCGCGACGGCCAATTCGACTACCGGCACCGCCACCGCCAATATCTCGGGCCGGCGCAGGCCCAGGTCGCGAAAAGAACTGACGGTTTCGGCCGGCCGAACCCGCTTGGCCACAGCCGCCGCGCCCAATACGCCAGCGAGCGCGACCGCCGCCGCGGAGGCCAGCACCGAGAAAGCCGAAGGGTCCGACACGGCACCAGACGATAGGGCAGCTCGCCCGTCGGACGCGCGCGCCAAACGAAGCGGGCCATTATGGCCCAGTGGAGCAGCCATGACGCCGTACGCCCGTCGGGTGCTCGACCTGGTCGAGCTGATTCCACGGGGTCGAGTGCTCGCCTACGGCGACGTGGCCGAGTTGTTGGGCCAAGGTGGGCCTCGACAGGTCGCGGCCGTGATGTCTCGACACGGTAGCGAAGTCCCGTGGCATCGTGTCCTACGGGCCAACGGCACGTGCGCACCTGAGGTGGCCAGTCGCCAGCTGCCCCTCCTGCGGCGCGAACGCGTCGCCATGAAACCCGACGGAATTCGCGTGCGTATGGTCCATGCCCGGTGGGTGCCCGACGACCTTCCGCCTCACCTGCGAGAAGCCGACCCTCCAGTCAACGAGTAGTTTATTTTGCTTCATGGCCCGCACCCCCCGCCCGCCGCGTGAGCCCCGCCAACGCGTCATCTTGTCTCGCGAAG
This sequence comes from Acidimicrobiia bacterium, assembly GCA_025359845.1. GTDB lineage: Bacteria > Actinomycetota > Acidimicrobiia > Acidimicrobiales > JANYDT01 > JANYDT01. The sequence goes on along the minus strand of JANYDT010000162.1, from coordinate 6,882 downwards.
AAACCCGCTCGACGCTCGTCCTGACCGATCGCGAACGACAAGCCGGCTACGCCCTCGCGCTCTACGGGGTCATCGCCTTGACGCTCGTCCTTTTCCGCGGCGGGGTGACCCACACCGAGAGGCTGCAGTTTGGCATCGTCGCGGCGTTGGGCATCCTGTTCCCGATAGTCGTCTCCAAGGGCAATCGATTGTGGGCCGGTATAGCCGCCATGGCGTGGCTCATCGGTCCTTGGCAGCGGGTCATTCTCGCCGCCTATCCGTTCTTGATCTTCTGGCTCTGGACGTTCCTGAAGTCGCAGACGGCGCGACGCAAGCTCACCGAAGCCAAAGCGGCCTCAGGCGACTATGGCAAAGCTCGTCCCAGCGCCGGCGCCAGCCGGTCGAAACGCAACCAGGAGACGGTCAAAGTCGACAGCACCGGACGCACCATCGCCGAACCGTCCCGTCGCTACACCCCGCCCAAGAAGCGCTGACGCGCCAAACCCGACGAGTGGGACTTGCGCATCGCGAACGCGCCAATCCATCGTGCTTGTCATTTCGGATCAAAACGGACCGGCCAAGCTTTCGGGAGGAAAGATCATGGGAGCACTTCACGTACACGAGTTCATGAGCCTCGACGGGGTCTTCGACACCCTGACATGGACGTTCGAATTCGGTTTCGATCCCCGGATGGGCGACGCCCTCATCGCGTCGATGAGTGGTTGCACGGGCATCCTGCTCGGACGTACAACGTACGAAATGTTCGAACAGGGCTGGTCGACCGCAAGTCAAGCGCGACGCCGACCCCCAACTGCAAAGGCGAGGGCCCTCTGGAGGAACAGATCGGGAGTCAGTTCTCGTCGCTGCGGTCCACGCGGTGGGGCGCAATCTCGAGGCGAGCGTCTGGACTGAAGCCGGTTTTGGCGCACCAACGGAGGTAGATGGTGCGCAGGCTGTCGGTGTCGTCGCAAGACAATACGTTGCCCTCCTCGTCCAGATACTCCATGGCGCCAGCGACTGTGATCGACACGACGCAGTCCTCGTCGCCAACCGCCTGCCAGCTATCGATGTTGCCCGCTGGTTCGTAAACATAGGTACCAGGGCCAATGAGTTCCGGTCGGCCATCGATCCGGCGGTGCCCGGCGACATTTATGGCGTGGACTTCGCCGCGATGACGGTGTCGGGCGACTCTCGTGCCCGGTCGCAGACGGAGCAGCAAACGCCGCCACCCACCTGGGCCGAAGCCGAGGGGCTTGAACCACTCACCATCACCGAGCGGGATCCACTCAACCGCGGACGGCTCGATAATTGTCTCGGGCACACCATCGGAGGTGGTCATGGCTTCACATCCTTGCACCGTGGAGGCCACCATGGACCTCCCCCCAAGAACCGCCGGCCTGTTCGTCGCTCTGCCAGACGCGCAGAAGATTCCTACACAGCGCCAATCGAGGTTAATCCCGCGCTAATCGACGGTCACGATGCCCAAGAACGTCGAGCCGCGACCGGCGCTCTCAGGCGGCCCGCGAAGCCGGCACGACCCGCAGCCGGGGAGCCCGTCGCGCATCGAGCAAGTACTGCGTGCCGGTCGACACTGTCAGCACGGTAGCGACGAGTAGGAGCGCCCGTCCGACCCAATCGGCGTGAAACCCGACCCACGGCATCACCGCGAACCCGACAGAACACTGTTGAACGAAAGTCTTGATCTTCGCCGACCGCCGCGCCGGCAACGATATGCCGCGGCGCCCGATGAGGGACCGATAGAAGCTCATGGCTACCTCCCGGACGGCGATGATGACTACGAAAGGCCAGAAAAACACGTGCTTGTAGACGAGCACGCTCATTCCCCCGAGCACCAAGAACTTGTCGGCCAGCGGATCGAGAAACGCACCCGAACTGGTGCTGCCGTGGCGTCGAGCCAGATATCCGTCAACTCCGTCGGTACAACACATCAGGAACCACAACACAAAAGTGGGAAGGTCGAGGCGCCGCTCGGAAATCAACGCCATGACGACCGGAGTGAGGGCGATGCGCAGGATTGTGAGCCCGTTGGCGGGTGTCCACAACGCCGTCGGCCCGTACTTGTGCTGCCTCGACGGGCGCACTTCGATCGCGGGCGGGACGGGCACAGCTCCATCCTCGCGCATGAGGGTGGGGCGGCGTCGAGCCCAATCATTGAGGCCCGACGGTTTGCGCAGAGTGGAGTGCCTCAACGGAGTGTGGCGTCCCTCAACGAAGAGTGGCGTCGAGGTCGGGACCCTCGGCACCGGTCACGCGCATCGACCAGAACGTGCCTGGTGCCAACGAGTCGGGTATGCGCACGATGCCATCGATCTCGGGGGCCTCGCGGAAGGTGCGTCCTACCCCGGACTCGTCGACGAGCACGTCGATATCACGACCAAGTAGAGCGTCGCGCCGGCCGGCCGTTATGGCGTCCTGGCGTTCTGTCAACTCCGCCATGCGGTCACGAACGAGACCGTCGGCTACGCCACCATCGAGCGACGCCGCGTGTGTGCCTTCTTCCTTGGAATAGGCGAAGAATCCGCACCAGTCGAGCCGTGCGGCCTCGACGAAGGCGATCAGCTGGTCGTGATCTTCCTCCGTCTCGCCCGGGTAACCGACGATGAAATTCGACCGGAACGCGGCATCGGGTTCACGGACCCTGATGGCGTTGATCCTCGCCAAGAAGCGGGGTCCGTCACCCCACCGGCGCATGCGGCGCAGCAATGGTTTGCTTACGTGTTGGAGCGATAGGTCGAAGTACGGCACCCCGGTAGCGAGGATCGCATCGATCAACGCGTCAGACAAATCTGACGGATAGAGATACAGCAGCCGGGTGCGCTCGACCCGGGCCGCTACCGCTTCAACCAATTTGACGATCGCCCCGGCGCGATCGAGATCACGCCCGTAACTGGCCAGATCTTGCGCGACGAGCACGATCTCTTTGGCCGCCAACGCCTCGACCTCGGCCAAGATGTCGACCTCGAGGCGGCTGCGTTGCGGACCACGAAACGACGGTATCGCACAGAAACCGCACGCTCGGTCGCAACCCTCGGCTATCTTCACGTATGCCCACGGGGCCCGGCTGGGCGGGCGGGGCAGGTTCAAGAGATCAAGCAACGGGACGGACCGGTCGTCTCGGCGACCCAACGTGACCGGTACGCCGAAACCACTCACTTGCTCGACTTCAGGCAAGGCTTCGGCCAGCTCATCGCCGTAGCGCTCCGCCATGCAGCCCGTAACGACGAGGCGGGCCCCAGCCTTGCGCCGATCCGATAAGGCCAGAATGGTGTCGATCGACTCTTGGCGGGCCGCCTCTATGAAGGCGCAAGTGTTCACCACGACAAGATCAGCGCCTTCCGCGCTGTCGGCTTCGTTCATGCCATCGGCCAACAGCGTTCCCACCAATTTGTCGGAATCGACCTGGTTCTTCGGACACCCGAGCGTCTCGATCCAATAGCGCTTTCCGGTGGCCTGCACCGACGGATTCTAGTTCAGCCGGAAGAGGTCGTCCCGTCGGGACTGCGCCGCGAGCCAGTCTGTGCGCTAGAACGGCGCCGTGCCGCTGCCCTGCTACGCCGACCTCTCCGTCCGAACCCGGGCTCCGAAAGTATCCTCCGGGAGGGTTGGGCGATCTTTGCGTCCTCGCCGACGGGACGCGATCACGACGCCGAACATTCTCGTCGTGCGCTGAACTGTCATATCGCCATGAACCTGTACCAAGTGGTCGAGGAGTATGTCGCGCTCGGGCCCCATCATCGGACCGGCACGCCGTTCGACGAAACGACCCGGAACTGGTTCTCGGAAATGCTCCGAGACGCCGGGTTGACCGTGGAACAGATCCCGTACCAGTTCGAGCGATACGACGCGACCGGGTCGGTTTTCGTCGACGGCACTGAGATCGAGTCGATTCCACTGTGGTCACGTGACGCGGGCACCTTTTCGAGCAACGATCCGTGGATCGGACGCCATGTACCGGGGACCCAAGGGGCCGGCGACATCGAGTTTGCCCTTCGGAACGTATCCGGTGACGTCGGCATTCTTCAGTCGGCGCTTATCGTGGACCACCCTTTTGCCGCCAGTCGCCCGGCCGGTCGGGGTTCTGGTACCCCGATCATGATCACGGCGGCCTTCCGAGGCCAGGCGCACGTCGAGTTTCAGGCCCGCTATGAGCCCGCCGAATCAGCCACGGTGTTGGGTCGCAAGGGCGGGTCGGGCGGGCCGCCCGTCGTCATTGCCACGCCGTTGACCGGATGGTTCAAATCGGCCGGAGAACGAGGCTCGAGCATTGCCGTCGCCGTCGAGATGGCCCGTCGCCTTCCGGGCCCGGTCCTCGTAGTGGCGACTACCGGCCAAGAACTCAACAACCACGGTCTCCAAAGTTTCCTCGCGAGCCATACGAATTTTGAAGCGAAGGCGGTATTGCACCTAGGGGCCAACATTGCGGCCGCCGGTTCGGGTCGGCGGTCTGCGCTCGCCAACCGGCCTCGCTTGGATGTGCGTGGAATTGCTCTGACCGCCTTTCCTTCTAGTTGGTTCGATGAAGGCACCGATTGGTTCGCACTCGGAGTGCCGTTGCTGAGCTTCGTCGGCATACATCCCACGTTTCGGTCATCGATGGACCTCCCCGGTGTCAGCACCAACCCTGAGCGCCTGGCCGACACGCTTACGATCGTGGAGCGCGCCCTCGACTCGTTGTTGGAGGGGTTGTAAACGATTGCCCCGGGGTAGGTGACCGGGACCATCGCCGCAAGAGCGGGCCGACGTAAGGGGCCGATCGTTTCACCGCTATGTTCGGCCGTGATGCGCCAGATACGGGTCGTGTTGGCCGAAGACCACGCGCTGCTACGCGAGGGCCTGTCCAAGCTCATCGACGGCCAACCGGACCTCCACCTCGTGGGGACCACCGGCGATCTTCCCGGGCTGCTCGAGCTGATCGAACGGAAGGCTCCTCACGTTGTGGTCACCGATATCAGGATGCCCCCCACGAGCACCGACGAAGGCATCCAGGCGTCCGCTTTGGTCCGCACCCACCACCCGGAGATGGGCGTCGTGGTGCTGAGCCAATACGCCAACCCGAGCTACGCACTCGCCTTGCTGGCCGACGGCTCCGCGGGGCGGGCCTATCTGCTCAAGGAACGCGTGACCGGCGTCGACGATCTTCTGCGGGCCATTCGAGAGGTCGCAGCCGGCCGTTCGGTGATCGATCCCGCCGTCGTGGAAGCGCTCGTGAGTGGCAACATCCGCCGTCCGATGTCGGACCTCGAACGCCTCACCCCGCGCGAATCCGAAATCCTCGCCGAGATGGCCCAGGGAAAGTCGAACGGAGCGATAGCGGCCTGGCTGGGGCTGTCGGAGCGGGGCATCGAAAAGCACACGAACTCGATCTTCTCGAAGCTTGGCCTCACGGAGGAGAAAGACCTGAACCGCCGAGTGAAGGCGGTGCCGATGTACCTGTCGGATCGAGCCGGTGGCTAACACCCCCGAGACCCGGGAGGGTGCCGCCCTTGGCCCACGGGCCCGATGCCATCAGGATGGAGAGATGAGGGAGCGCTCCGAGTTGATGCCCGGCTGGCTTCCCCGGGCGCAGTGATGGCCGATGGCGCCGGGCTTCGCCCCGATCAGGGCGACGTGAGTCCCTGCGAACCGGTCGCCGTTCTTGTCGTCGACGATCAGGCCCCGTTTCGGTTCGCGGCCCGGGCCGTTCTGCGGCGGGCCACGGGATTCCTACTGGTCGGTGAGGCCGCCAGTGGGGAAGAAGCCCAGGACATGGCGAAGAGTCTGCAGCCGGCCTTGATCTTGATGGACATCAACATGCCCGGCATCAGCGGGATCGAGGCGACACGGCGGATCGTCGCCCACGACCCCTCGGCCGTCGTGTTCTTGTGCTCGACCTACGAGTCGAGCGACCTGCCGCCGGAAGCAGTCACGAGCGGGGCCCGTGGCTACATCAACAAAGAAGAGTTCGGCCCCGAAGTGCTCCGCGACCTGTGGGACGGTCGGGAATCGTCGTCGCTCACAAGACCGTAGCGATTCCCGGTACCGTGCCGGTCACGACCGCGCCGGCCCCCGGCTCGGACTCCCATCGGACGCTGCCCCCGATGGCGCCGAGTCGATCACTCATGTTCACGAAACCCTGTCCTTTTGTAGCCGCCAGCTGGTCGAAACCGGGTCCGTCGTCGGACACCCGGAACAGCACGCCTCCGCCGTCCGCCCAGACCCGTAATTCGACCCGCGCCTCCGGAGCGTGCTTCGCCGCGTTCTGCAGAGCCTCCAGACAGCAGAAGTACACCGCCGCTTCGACCTCCGGGGGGTACCGGCCGATACCGCCCGCATCGACGTTCACCCGTAGCGGGCTCCGCCCGGCCGCCGCCCGGAGCGCCTCGGTCAGGCCACTGTCGAGGAGGAGCGGAGGGTAGATGCCGTGTGCGAGGTCGCGAACCTCCTGGATGGTCGCCTTCACGTCCCGGCCCAAATCATCGAGCATCGCGGCCGCCGCGGCGGGGTCGTCGGCCAGCACGTCTTTCACCAGCCGCAGGTTCACCGCCAGCGCCACGAGGTGCTGCTGTGCGCCATCGTGAAGGTTGCGCTCGATTTTGCGGCGCTCAGCGTCGGCGGTCGCCACAATGAGCGCTCTCGATGCCCGTAATTCTTCGGCTTGGCGGCGAACCTCGTCGAGTGTCTCCTGCAGCGCCGAGTCGAGCTGAACGTTGTGAAGCGCCAGGCCGACGCTGCGCGCCAGTTCGGTGAGCACACGGTCGTCCTCGTCGCTGAAGGTATCTGCGCCGGGGGCGCGTTCGACGAGGATAAGGCCGAGCAGTTCGCCCGAATGGGTGATCGGCGCGGCCCGAACCGCGCCGCCGGCGCGGCCGATCAGCAATGACGGCAGCCATACACCGAGCCAAG
>JANYDT010000142.1 GCA_025359845.1 Acidimicrobiia bacterium | reverse complement strand
CGAACCTGACCACCGAGTGGAGCGCACCTACAGCTACCGCTGACGTTGGGGTCTGAGGGTGGCGGCGTCGCGCATATCCATGATGGCGGCGATGCAGCGTCGCGGGTTCCGCAGGGGAAGGTCATGGGCGCCATCCCAACGGTCGACGCGCAGAGACGGGTTCGCCGCGGCCAACGCTTCAAGGACATCGAAGTCAGGCACAAGGTCCCGGTCGCCGACGATGATGTGCACGGTCAAATCGGGTCGTGTCGCGCCGATCGGTTCGGTCTGCTTCATTGCGTCGATGGCGTCGGTCAGCCCCCGGGCGGTGTCGCCGTCGATGATCACGTTGCGCATGGTTCCGGAATAGGACACCCAGTTGTGCTGCACGCTGTCACGAGCGATCGCGGCGGGGAGGTCGGGCCTCAGCACGACGGCGATCCGGGCGGCCAGGGCCCGGTGTCCGCACATCCACCCGCAAACCCGGTGCGCGACCGGGGTGTCGAGCGCCAAAAGACGGCCCAGTCCGCCGAGCCCGCCGATCCTCAGCCTGGCCTGGTCACTTGATGTATAGAGGGGCGGGCCGAACAACACCAGCCCGGCCACCCGGTCAGGCGCCCGGGCGGCGACACCGGCGGCGACGATCGAACCGACGGAGTGGGCGCCGATCACCACCGGGCCGGTCACGCCAAGATCATCAAGGGTGGCCATCACCGCGTCGACGTGCTCGTTGAGGCCGTAGCGGCCCGGTGGGCGAGGCGATGAACCGAAACCGAGCAGATCAGCCACGACCAGCCGACCGTCAGTGGCGAGCGTGTCGTAGTCGGCCCCCCAATACCGGCTGGACCCGGCGAGCCCGTGCAGCAACAAGACCGTGACAGCGTCGCCGCCTCCCGAGTCGCGGACTGCGAGCGGGAGCTCTCCCTCGGCCGGTCCCGGGTCACGCCACGACACCCCCACCGTCCGTTGCCGTCGTCGTATCAAGCCCACGCCGACCGCCGCCAGCCCGATGGTCGCCGCGCCCGCCAACCACCGCTGGCGTCTCACAACCAGGCTTCGATGTCGGTTCGGGTGACGGGATTAGACGTTACGCAACCTAACTTAGTGGCTCAGTCACAAACCCGTGCCTCTTGCGCCGCGTGCTCCTCGAGTGTCGTCAACGCGTGGTAACCGAGCGCCCGGCCAAACCCACTTACGTTCGGCCTTCAACCCGCACTCCTTACGAAATATCCTTGCAGGGTCAGCCACAAAAGATGAATCGGCTTCGTCCTTCGGCCACTTCGGTGAGATTTCCGTGAGCTGACGCAGCTCGCCGTTCAGGGTCAGAGCATGTTCGATTGAGACCGCACTGGACTCCATCGAGCCCGGTCAGAGTGAGACGCGCGCTTGTGAACTCCGCACCCTTTCGAGCGCTTCTCGTAATCGGTCACCCGGCTCGCCGGGCGGGTGGCGGCTCTCGTCGAGGACCCGGACCGCATCCCCGGCGAGACGCAGTTCGGCCACGAGACCAGCTTTTCGGGCGCTATCGGTGAAGTGAAACGCGCTGCTGATGGCGGAGGGGTTCACCATCGGATCGGCCGAAGCAAAGAAGATGAGGTTGGAACGATCGGAGACAATTCGGTGGATTGATTAGTCATTTGGGCTCGCTTTCAATTGGGTGGAATTGGATCGTAACCTCGGCTAAAACGCCGCGTTGATTAGCGCCCGGGTCATTGGCGCCTCCGGCTGGGAGAACACCTCATCGGCGGAGCCGCTTTCGACGACGCGGCCTCGGTCGAGTACCACGACGCGGCCGGCGATGTATCAAGCTATTCCGAGATCGTGAGTGATGAGCAGGATGCCGAGGGCGCGCTCGTCGTCAATGTTGCGGAGAAGCGAATTGATACTGGCACGCACCGATACGTCGAGCATCGACGTGGGCTCATCGGCCACGATCAACCTCGGTGCACCCACGGTGGCTCGGGCGATAGCCACTCGCTGTCGTCATCCTCCGACGGTTGCTGCATCACGACGAGGCTATGCAGCTAAGAATTCTGCACTCATAAACGCTTGCACGGCCTGATCACGGGTCACGAGTTTCAGTCGAAGACGTCGGGCTTGCGCCACGAGCATCCGGTCGAACGGGTCACGATGGGTCCAGTCGAGCGATCCTGCGGCGATTGCATCGTCGACCCCGATACCCAGCAAACGGACCCCGTTGCGAGTGAGTTGGTCGACCAACCTCCCAACATCGACCTGCAACTTTCCGGCGCGTACCTTGATGGCGAGTTCCCACGCAGAGGCCGATGAAAACCACACGGTATTTTCCGGATTGATAATAGCCGAATTGGCCGAAGGAAGCAGCTCAACCGGGTCGTCTGCCCACCAGATCGCGGCGTGCGTATCAAACAGAAGATCCACGCGATTCGTTCAAATCCCAAACTGATCAGCGAGCTGGTTGTCGGCCTTCCACCACTCCGGATCATGAATCGTGACTTCGCCTCGTAGAAACCCGCCCATTCGCTCCCGCAACGGACCGATCGTCGCGACGGGTTCGCCGTTGCGTGTCACGATGATCTCTTCTCCAGCCTCGGCGCGGCGCAGCAGCTCGGAGAGGCCAGCTTTCGCATCGGCTGCAGAGATCGTCGAGGACATGCGAAAGTGTAACCTGTGTGACTACTCTGGTCAAATGGCCGGGTTCGCGCCGGGCCGTACCTCAGAGACCCACCCCGGGCCACTCGTGTGGCGGGTGTGTCGGGGTGATCACGAGCAACACGCGACCATCGCGTTCCATTTCGGCCCGCAGATCTTCACGGCTCTGAGCACCACGGCCATGCTTGGCCCGAATACGTTCGAAGAATCCGAGTCCGGCGTCGATGTCTTCGGCTATTTCCACAGTGCCATCGACGACAACGTAACGGAAACCCGTCGAATCATCGATCACCAACTGCACGCGCGGGTCGTCGCCGAAGACCCGGTATTTGGCGCGCCCCTTTGTCGTCGACACGTAGAAGCGGCCACCCTCCCACAGGAACCAATTCGGCGTGGCGTGCACGCGCCCGTCCTTGCGAAGGCCGATGACGATGACATTGCGGGCTTCGCCCAGGAAGGCTTCGAGGGCCTTGACATCCGTGACACTCATCGACCACACCGTACTCGTCAGACCGGCTTGCCCCCTGTTCGAAGCCGCAGCCTCGGCGTCGAGTGTTCAGGCCTGCTTCTGGGCCTCACGCTCCGTGCGAAAGCGGGCCGTGTCGGTGTTGAAGTCGGACACGAACGGCCAGACCTCGCCCTCGTCGGGGGCTTGTTGGAACCGGCTCATCTCGTTGCCGTCGCCCAATCCGAAGCGATACGCGGAATAGGCCTGGCGCTTGTACGTGATGTTGTCGGGCTGGAGGGTGTGAGCCTCGGCGAAGTGGCGGAGCGCGCTGTCGGAGAATCCCTCAAGGCGCCACTGGTGCTGAGCCAGTTCGAAATGGGCCGCGGCGAGCGACACTTCGATGGGGCGGGGCACCGAGCGGGCGACGACTTCGTCGGGCGCCAGTACGTACTCGCTGGCCGCGCCCTTCGCAGCCCAGTCCCGGAGCCGCATCGCGTCGCGATCGGCGTCGAACCCGTATTTGCCACCCAGGCCGTAAGGCTCGGAAACGCCGTCCTGATTGGGCCGCATGACGGGTGGCGGCACCGCCGCATCGCGGACCCGGACGATGATTCCGTTCTCGTCGATCCACACGGACTCGGGGATGTTGGTGACGCCGAACAGCGTGTCCATCACGTGGGCCTGGTCGACGAGCGAGGGGTGTTCCGGCGCGGCGTCCTCAATGTACGGGCGCAGCACGTCGGCGCCGCCCATCTCGAGTCCAACCGTGACGATCTCGACGCCGAGGGGCTTGAGCTCACTGCGCAGCGCCTGCCACCCGGGCAGGTCCATGCGGCAGCCTCAGTACGGCGCCCACGAGACGATCACGACCTTCTCACCGCGTAGCGACGAGAGGCGGAACTCGTTGCCGTGGATGTCGGGCAGCACGAGGTCGGGCGCCTCGGCGCTAGCCAGAGCCCGTCCGCTCACCGTGTCGGGTCCGAGCGCCCACACGCCGACGCCCGCGTCGTGGACGAGGGCCATGCGCAGCTTCTCGGCCACGCTCGCCACGTCGAACGGGCCACCGCCAAGCGGAACACACACGTCGCCGCGGCACGCCCCTTCGGGCTTGATCTCCCAGCCGGTGCCGGCGTGGAACGCCTCCGCCCCAATGTCAAGCGTCTCCAGAATCATAGCGATCTCCTCTCGGACATGCGGCGTGCGCGGGCGGTGCGCATTATGGCCGAGGTGTCTATCACGGTAGTCGCGGTAAGCGCTCGAGGGTCGAGTACTTGATCCCGAGCGCAGCGCATGCGTTTCGAATTCCAGGTCCGTCGTCACGCGCGGAGACAAGCAATTTGGCTCCCAAATGCTCACCCGCAGCGATGGCCTCAGCTCCCAGGGTCGAGAGCCCGCCGTACGAATGGACCAGTTGGCCCATCCTCCAGGAGAGCTGTTGCATCGAGACTACCTCGACGGTGTCTGGTAAAGCGACGAGGCCGGCGATCAGCACGTCGCGTTCTGTCGCTGACCACGTTCCTAAGAGCGCACCGCCACCCGACCCGGCCGCGCTCTTGCAGAGTCGCGCGTACCAGAGATTCGTGGTTGCCACGCGAGCGCGGTTGAGAGCCCGTCGAAGCGATGCGTCGGGTTCGGCCAACCAGTCGCGGAGCAAATGGTCGTCGAGCAACGTGACGGCCACGATCAGGTCGTGCGCAGATCCGGGTCCGACTCCTTCTCGACGTTGCGATAGTGGTCGTCGGCGGGCAGGATGGCATCGAGCAGCCGCCCCGCGTGGCCGACCGGAACGGTGAGGACGCCGAACCCGAGGTCGATGACGTCGACGTGGCCTCCCTGACCGAGATGCCAACGTCGGCGCACCGCGGCGGGTAGCGAAAGCTGGCCGGAAGTCGACACCTTGTAACGCTCTGAGCGGGCCATGCCGCTCATTCTAGTTGGTAACGAACAACATTTACCAAACAGCGAAAGGACGGCCAGGGAAGGATCGGATCGCTATCTCGGCGCGGTTCGCGACTTTTCGGATGTGCCCAGTCATGGCGTCGGGGTTTACGCTCTCCATGTCCGAGGCCGAGCCGGGTGTCAGACGAGCCGAAAGAGAGTTGCGCATGACAGATCAAGCGGTGCTGGAGCGGGAGGCCACGTCGGCGATGGCGTCCCAACCGCAGTACGAGGTGGTGGTGATCGGCGCAGGGGTGGCGGGGATCTACCAGATCAAACGGCTCGCGGACCTCGGCGTGCACGCCACGGTGTTGGAGGGATCCGACGATCTCGGCGGGACGTGGTACTGGAACCGCTATCCGGGCGCCCGGTTCGATTCGGAGAGCTACACGTACGGTTACTCGTTCTCGAAGGAGTTGCTCGACGAGTGGGACTGGAAGGAGCGGTTTTCGGGCCAGCCGGAGAATCTCCGCTACCTCAACTTCGTGGCCGACAAGTTCGACCTGCGCCGGCACATGCAGTTCAACTGCACCGTCGATGCGATGATCTTCGACGAGGCCGACAACCTCTGGCGGCTGAAGATCCGGGAGGATGGCCGGGAGGTGACGGCCCGGTTCGTGGTGACCGCGTTGGGTTTGCTGTCGGCTCCGACGCCGCCGCGTCTCGAGGGGATGGAGAGCTTCAAGGGCCGGTCGTTCCACACGTTCCATTGGCCGAAAGAGCCGGTGGAGCTGACCGGCAAGCGCGTGGCGGTGATCGGGACGGGGGCGACCGGCATTCAGGTGATCGGGGAGATCGCCGACAAGGTGGGCCATCTGACGGTGTTCCAGCGGCGCCCCAATTGGAGTGCGCCGCTCAACAACGGGCCGATCTCGGAGGAGGAGATGGCCGACATCCGGGCCCGCTATGACGAGATCTTCGCCAAGTGCGCCCGGACACCCGGCGCCTTCGAGCACGAACCGGACCGTCGGGGGTTCCACAAGCTCACCCGGGAGGAGCGCGTCGAGTTGTGGGACAGCCTCTACGGCCGGCCCGGGTTCGCCGTGTGGCTGCGCAACTTCATCGAGATCTTTGTCGACGAGGAGGCCAACGCCGAGTTCTCCGAGTACGTCGCCGATCGGATCCGCCGACGGGTGAATGACCCCGCGATCGCCGAGAAGCTCATCCCCAAGGACCACGGCTTCGGGGTTCAACGGGTGCCGATGGAGACGAACTACTTCGAGGTTTACAACCGCGACAACGTGGAGCTGATCGACATCAGCGAGACTCCCATCGAGAAGGTCACCGAGACAGGCATCCGCACCTCGGACCGCGACTTCGACTTCGACATCATCGTGTACGCCACCGGCTTCGACGCCATCACCGGCGCGTTCGACCGCATCGACATCCGGGGCGTCAACGGCGAGAAGCTGCGCGATAGATGGAAGGACAGCCCGAGCACGTTTCTGGGCATGACGGTGCGCGGGTTCCCCAATATGGTGATGCTGGCCGGCCCGCAGAGCGGTTCGGCGTCGACGAACTATCCCCGAGGTATCGAGTCGGGCGTCGACTGGGCCACCGGGCTGCTCGAGTACGTGTGGGAGCACGACTACACCCATTTCGACCCGACGCCCGAGGCCGAGGCGCAGTGGACCGAACACGTCAAGGATATGTACGCCACCATGCTCATGCGCAAGGCCAAGAGCTGGTTCACGGGCTACAACTCCAACGTCGAGGGCCACGAGCAAGGCAAGATCCGGTACTTCGTGTACAACGGCGGCGCCCCGAAGTTCGTGGCGAAGCTCACCGAGGTCGCCCACAACGACTTCCGGGGCATCGACTTCCGCTGACGGTTGGAGGGCGGGAGCTGCCGGGTGCCGGCTGGACCGGTTGAAGCCGCCCGCCGACGTCGCCGTGCCGCGCCTGACCCGCGCCCAAGCGGCGCCTGAGCCGCGCCCAAAACCGTCACCCAAAACCCGGATTACCGTTTTGGGTGACGGTTTTGGGCGCGGAAAGGGGCCTCACAGCCCGGCGCGGGCGCTGCGGATCTGCTGACGGGCGTAGGCCACGGCGTCGCCGACTTCCATGGCCGCGCCGGCGCCAACGCTATGCGGCGTTGGGCGTCGGTTGCCGCGTCCATCGCGGACCGAGCAGATGCGAACGCCGCGCACACCCCATCCCCAGTGTGCTTGAGCAGCCAACCACCCTGCCCCTCGAGCTCAATACCTCGTCATGGGCCGCCAACGCGGCACGCATCCCGTCCGGATCGGCCTCCCGCCGACGCGACGAACCCTCGATATCGGTGAACAGGACGTCACCGTGCCCGACGGTCGACTCATCGCCACGACAGTAGCGGGCGAACCACCCGCCGGGCCGGTCCAGATGGGCGTACCACTATCCATCCGGCATGCGAATTCACCCCTGCGTACCGTGACGGGGACGCACCCTGGTGGAGGATCGTCGCGTGTGACGGACAAGCGCTTCAGCTGAAGCGCTTGGTCCCGCTGACCGAACAGCCTGACCTACGAGATGCAATGAAGCGCATGGCCGAGGGCATTCCGATCGCTGAAGCAGAATGCATCCGCAGTGTCGCGCAGGCCGCTGCGGGCGAGACATCGACACCTTTGTCGCCGCACCACTCCGTGCGGAGGTCGGCGCCAGATGGGAGGATCTCGGTATGCGCATCTCGGCATCGCTCACCAGCTCCCTCCCCGGGATCGATCCGCGCCTCGCCGTGCGCAACGCCGTGGCGCGGGCCCGCGCCGCCAACGACGCTGGCCTCGACGCGATCTTCGTCGGCGATCATCACGCCAACAAGGAGACCTACCTGCAGAACACGCCGTTCCTCGGCCGCCTGCTGGCCGAGTGGGGCGACCGACCGGCCGGCTGCCTGTTCCTGTTCCCGCTCTGGAACCCGGTGCTGCTGGCCGAGCAGGTCGGCACGCTCGCGGCGATCGCATCGGGCCGGTTCATCGTCCAGACCGGGCTCGGGGCCGGCCCGGAGTTTCCGGCGATGGGCGCCGACCCGCGCACGCGGCCGTCGGCGTTCGAGGAAGGGGTGGCGATCGTGCGGCGCCTCCTCGCCGGTGAGACGGTCAGCTCCGATGGCCGGTTCCGGTTCGAGAAGGCCCGCATCGCTCCCACCCCGCAGGAGCCGGTCGAGATCTGGATTGGCGCGTCAGCCGACGTGGGCATCGACCGGGCCGCGCGCATCGGCGACGGGTGGCTGGGCGCGCCCCATCTGACCCCGGACCACGCCCGCGACCAGGCCGCCCGATACCTCGACGCGGCGGCACGCGAGGGCCGCCCGCCCACCGCTGTGGCGTTGCGCCGCGACGTGTATATCGCCGCCGACGAGAAGGAAGCGGCCGCGGTTCGCGACCACGCCACGGCCTCGGGCTACCGGCGCATGCCTCCGTCCGCACTCGTCATTGCGACGATCGACCGAGCCGCCGACGAGCTCCGGTCCTATACACAGATGGGCTACACCGACATCGTGATTCGCCATCTCGTCGACGATCAGAGCCAGGTGCTGGCCAGCTATCAGCGTCTCGGCGAAGTGCGGCGCCGGTTGGCGGGCTGAGTGAAGCGGCCGGTCCTACGCCCCGAGTTGAAAGTCGCCGCCCGTTCCTACGTACTATTTGCTCATGATGCGCAAATCCTTCACCCTGATCGCGGCCGTCGTGGCGTCGGGCGTGTTCGCTTGTGCTTCCGCGATCGCCGCTGACCTCAGTCACGCCGACTTCGTGAAAGCCGCCGACGCCATTTGCACGAAGGGAGACGCACAGCTCAATGCGATGTTCACCAAGGCCGGCATCACCAGCAAGCCGACAGCGGCGCAGCTCGTGAAGGTCGCGCCGACGGCGGTTTCGATATTCAACGGGCAAGCGAAGAGCATCGGCAAGCTGAAGGCGCCGAAAGCCGATAAGGCCCAGGTGGCCAAGACGCTGACCGCGCTCAAAGTGGCGATCGCCGCTCTGCGTAAGGATCCCTCGCTCATGGTCCAGCCCGACAAGCTGTTCGCCGAGGCGAACGCGAGCGCAAAGGCACTTGGCCTCACCGTCTGCGGAGCCTCCGGATAAGCCCAACGAGGATACAGACGGCGGCCACCGTCGCATTGCCTGATCTGGTAGCACTCGGCGCGGCCTCGCTACGAGTCGGTTTGTCTGACCAGCAGAGCAGAAAGTCAAGCGCGACGCCGTCAACCTGGCGCTGCGCCGTTGACGAGCTGCTCGGTTCCGACCTCGCCACCTGCGACGCGATCAGCATGGAGGTGCTCGCCGGCGCTCGCGACGAACGCCATCTTGCTCAGCTCCGCGGCCTGCTGGCGCGAGCGACGTTCGTTTCGATCACCCCCGCCGACTATGACGCAGGCGCGGCGCTCTATCGGACGTGTCGCCAGAACGGCGAGACGGTACGCAAGCTCATCGACTGTCTCATCGCCGCGGTTACGATCCGGGCCCACGCGTCGATACTTCACGCGACGCTGACTTCGCCGCGCTGGCGCGCCACACGCCCCCCTCACGCACGTTAAGTCGAACATTTGACGGTCACGACCATTCGAATAAGCGGGCGAGCGCGTGCCGACTAGGTTCCTCAGCCGAGCCGGGAACCAGCGGTTCGGGTCGAAGAATACAGCCCGCGCAACCGAGCGTGGGATTGTTACTACCGTCGGTGCTACCGTACTTTCATGCCTGTCACCAAGCGGTCGGTTTCAATTGATGATCAGGTTGCCCGCGCAGTGGAGAATGCCGCTGAGCAAGAAGGAGTTTCGTTTTCGGCGTGGCTTTCGGTGGCAGCTGAACGACGCTTGCGTCTTCGTGAGGGTTTGATCGGGGTGGCGGAGTGGGAGGCCGAGGTCGGGCCGCTGTCAGCGGAAGAGCGCGCCGCCGGTGAGGGGCTTCTCGACCGTCTGCTCGCCGACGACGCGGAACGCCGCAACGCGTGAGCGGTTTGACGTACGACACCGGTGCCCTGATTGCCGCCGAACGTGACGACCGGCTGCTGTGGGCGCTGCACCGGGCCGCGCTGGGCCGCGGACTGACACCGACGGTTCCGGCGGGAGTGCTCGGTGAGGCGTGGAGAGGCGGGCCTCAACATCGACTTTCTTGCTTGCTGAAGGGCTGTTTGATCGAGCATCTCAGCGAGGTGCAGGCTCGAATGATCGGTGTACTTGCGGCTCGGTCTGGCTTGTCAGACACCGTCGATCTTGCGGTTGCCGAGGGAGCACTGCGCCGCCAGGACGCGGTCGTGACCTCGAATCGGGCGCACATCGAACAGGTGGCCGACGCGGTGGCCCGACCACTGAAGATCCACTCGGTTTGACGCGGCGCGGAAGGGCCGCCAGGTTCAGAGCCGGGCGCGGGCGAGCCGGGATCCTGTTGGCGGGCGTAGACGACGGCGTCACTGGGCTCCATGGCTGACCCGGTTCGCGTCCTTCCTCACGCTCGTTACGATCCACCAAGGGCTACTGCCTGTGAGGTCGAGCCGCTAGTGCTGGGAGCGGTTGCGGAAAGCTTCGATCTTGGCGAGGTGTTCGGGGGACTGAATGAGTTGGGTGTTGGCCATTCGGTCGATGTGTCGGGCGGTTCGGCGATCGCTGTCGACGGCTGCGTCGATGGCGATCTTGGCCAGACCGAGCGCCTCGGCGGAGTTGGAGATCAGCTTGCGGGCCCACGCTTGCACGGCGTCATGGAAGCCTTGGACGGGCAGCACCTGATGCACGAGGCCCATATGCAGCGCTTGTTCGGCGGTGACGTTCTCGCCGGCCATCGCGATCCAGCGGGTCCAATGTGGGCCCACGATGCGGGTGAGTCGGCTGATCCCGCCGGAACCAGGGAGCACGCCCAAATTGGGAATTTCGGGCAGCCCGAAGATGGCGGTCTCACTCGCCAACCGGAAGTCACACGAGGCCGACATTTCGACACCAATGCCCAAACATGGGCCTTGCGCGGCGAAGATGATCGGCTTCTCGATCCGTTCCATCTCGTCGAACAACTCGTGAAGACGGCGGTAGTTTCGCCGCAATGCAACACCGGATTCGGACTGTGCGCCCATTTGAGAAATGTCTTTGCCGGCGGTGAAGTAGCGGCCCTCGGCGGTGATGATGAGCGTACGCACGGATTCGTCATCGGCGAGATCAACGACGGCGGAACGGATGACGTCAATCATCTCGTCGCTGACGGCATTAAGTTTCTTGTCACGCGTAAACGTCAGCGTGATAATGCCATCAGCGTCGGTGCGACGGATGTGATCATTCACTGATTCGCTCATGACATTCCTCGCTTCGAGGGCCGACCATCGCGTGGGTTACGGATGGTCGTGGGTAGGGTAATCCGGGCATGGTGCTCACGACCATACCGGCTCTGGCCCTCAGCGACAACCCGTGCTGACTGGAAGGCCGATTCGGATTTGGGAGCGGCGGATGAGGCGGCCGGTGGCGTGACACCGTCGACGACGAACTCGAGGGCTCTTTTGGTCAGCGGAGCAGTTGGAGGGCGACGGTTTTCGCGAGGTTGGTCAATTGGGTGAGCGGGCTGAGGGTGGCGGGGTCCAAGGTCAATAAAATGGTTACCAACGTGTCGCCAGCGTAGAACGCGAGCGATGCGGCCGAGAATTTGCCGGGGTTCGAGCCGTGACCGATGACGAACGCGCCGTCGGCGACCGCGGGGAGCGTGTCGTATATGACGTCCCCTTTTGTATCCGTTGCTTTCTGTCCCAACGCGCTTGCGTTCATGCGAAATACGGCGTCCTTCGCATTCTTTCCTAACTTGGAAGGGCCCTTCGCGACGTTCAGGTTGATGCGCCCGCGTCCGTCGCATATTGGCATTGACCACCCGCCGGCGTGGGGGTGGAATCGCCGGGGCCGGGATCAAATCCGAGTGCCGCGGTGGCGTCTTGGCGGGTGATAACCGCCATTGGCTGGCCGAAGTCGACGCCCACGCCTTCGCTGGTCGGAGAAAGATCGCAAAACGTGTCGGCTCGTGCGCTGGGCGCAGCGACCCAGATCGCTCCGATCACGACTGATGACGAAATGAACAACCCGGCGCAGCGCCGACGTCGGCCCGCGACGAGGTTAGAAATCATGACGGCGGGGTCGGTCACCGCCAGCGACCCGAGCCGACCAGTCCCTGCCGCGACGACGGACGATCACGACGCAACTGCCGTCTCGCGTACGACCTGCGCTCGCACCGCGTCGCCGACCGAAACGCTGCTCTCGTCGACCGGCTCCAGGTAGAAGCGCGCCCAGACCGCGCGACCGTCGAGCACACCGAACAGGATCACCCCGCGAAGGTGATGCGCGGTGCCGTCCCGACGCGTCCCCCGCATCTCCCATTCGGTCCAGGCGACATCGCCGTCGACGGCGCACCCAAGGACCGCAACCTTCAGGTCAGGTACGAACGCGAAGATTTGCTCCCAGTTGCTCCGCACCTGCCCTCGGCCGCGAAAGCCGCGGGCCGGATGGATGGGCGTCTCGTTGACATAGTCGTCGGCGAAGCAGGCCACCCGAGCATCGATGTCTCTCGCGTTGGTGGCATCCGCGAGGCGCTGCGCCATCGCTGCCGGTCCGTCCATCTCGTGTCCCATTAGCTTCTCCGTTTCGATCTGCATCTTCAGCTTTCATTCTAGTTGACTAGAATGAATATTGTGCACTCAATCGGGCCCGATGTCAAGCAGAAGCGACCCTACGACGCCAGCCGCCGCCGACACCAGGCCCAGCAGACCCGGGACGCGATAGTTGCGGTTGCCGCGGAGCTGTTCCTGCGCGACGGCTACACGGCGACCACGGTCGCGGCGATCGCCCAGGGCGCCGGTGTCTCGGCCGACACCGTGTACAAGTCGTTCGGCGGCAAGCCCGGTCTGGTACGAGCGGTCCGGGCGAAGGCCCTCGAAGGCGAGGGTCCAGTGCCCGCAGAGCATCGCTCCGACGCGACTCAGGCGACTGAGCCCGACCCTCGCAAGATCATCGAAGCGTGGGGCCGACTTACCAGCGAAGTCGCGCCCCGAGTCGGCCCGATAGTGCTGCTCCTGCGAGCCGCCGTGGGTAGCGATCCTGAAGTGCAAGCGTTGCTCGACGAGATGGACCACGAC
>JANYDT010000135.1 GCA_025359845.1 Acidimicrobiia bacterium | reverse complement strand
CCGACCGCGGCGGCCGCGTGGGAGGAAGGTCATCAACGGCCAGACCGAAAAGTTGACTCCTCAGCAGCCCGGGCTTTGCCAGGAGGTCGATCGACGAGATCACATCCAACGACCCGAACTCCATCAACGCGTCCGATGGGAGATACACCCTCGCGAGGATGACCCCAGCGTAGTGGTTGATGTACTCGCTCGCCACACGGCCCTTCGCCGCGGCCACAGCCGTCCGGAGATCTTGGACCTAATCAACAGCGACGGTGGCGTTGTCCGGGTACCAGCACATCACGTCCAACCGGAGTTCTTCCGGACTCGTCAGGCGTTCGACGTGAACACGGCATTGATCGCTGATCCGGTCCTGCGGACCGTACGGGCGGATCTTCACGATCGAATCGAAGAACGCTTCGTGAGGCGCATTCTTCTGGCCGTTGGGGATCGCGCCCGAGTACGCGGCAAGCCGTTCATGAAAGAGCGCAAGTTCAGGGTCGTCGGAGAACGCGACCACCGCGTGACGGTTGGAGCCATCGAGGATCGTCAGACCCGCGAGTCGTAGTTCGGCCGCTTCGACTTGCGAGTGAAATTCGAGGACGAACACAAGTCGAGGATCGACGCCAAGGACTGGCTTACGGCCGAGATGCAGGACCGTGATCGCTCGCGCCTCATGACGGACGTCGAGCCATGAGCCGCAGCGTCCCCGTGCTTGGGTGACCGTCCGAAACCAGTATTTCCCCGACGCTTCGTTGGTTCCAACACTCGCTTCAGCTGAAGCAAGGTCGGCCGGGGACCTGGTTCGACTATCCCCGGGAGCCGGAGATTGTCCGCCGTCGCTCCTCCATTCGATCAAGTCCGTATTCGATGTGGCGAACCCCAACCTCCCGGTCAATGCTTCGAACCATCAACCGGACTGCATCGAAAGCAACCGCCTCGATCTCCGCAGGTGTCGAACCCGCAAGACGCTTAGCCGTGACGTCCAAATCGAAACACGAACGCACGCTACGGAGCTTCTTCGACAATATCTCGGCACGCAACGTCGCATCCGGAAGATCAAATGAAACAATCTCATCGAACCGACGCCACAACGCAGCATCCATCAAATCCGAATGATTCGTCGTAGCAATAATCAGCGAATCGGTGTTCGATTCCTCGATCAATTGCAACAACGTAGCTACCACCCGTTTCAGTTCCCCGTGATCGCCACGTTCCGATCGGTCGCGGGCAAGCATGTCGAATTCGTCAAACAACAACACCCAAGACCCGGTACGAAGAAAGGAAAAGATCTGCTCCAAATTCTTCGCTGTTTCGCCCAAATACGAGGACACGACCGCGGCAAGTTGAACGTGCGCTAACGGCCAGCCGAGTTCACCAGCCATCGCTTCCGCCGTCGCCGGCTTCCCGGTTCCAGACGGACCCACGAACAGCACCGCCGAGCGAGGACCGATCCCGTGCGCACGAAGCGCGGCACGGACCCGTTGCTCCTCAAGGACATCGACGAGCACAGATCGGGTGCTGTCAGTGAGAACAAGATCTTGCAGGCTTCGTTCCGGTTGCCGCACGTTCAAAAGCGGAGTCTCATCCCGGCCCTTCGGCAGCGGCCGCAGCGTGCCCAACGTCGGAGAACGCCGCGTGCGAACGGGTTCGTCGAGAATCGCGACAAGCTCGTCGGCCAGTAGATCATGCTTCTTGCGCCGCTCGTCCTCGATGATCAACGCGGCCGTGGCGCGAAATCCGCCGTCGTCGCCTTCACGGTGGCTACGAAGGAGCGCCTTGACGTGATCGCTCCGAGCCATACCCAACTATAGGTCGAACGGCCTCGGCGAGCAGCTGGACCCCACGCAAAACGGTCACACCGGGGACATCCCTTCCAAGCAGGATATGCCGGTTCGATCCCGGTCACCCGCTCCACGCGAAGCCCCTGCTCAGCAGGGGTTTTGCTGTTTCTGGAGGCAGGTTCGGGCGTCGAAAACGCTTGGTCGTGCCCTTATCGTGCCCTTACGAATGGCATCGCCGGGTAGGGAAAGGACGTCGAGGGTTCGTCTGTGCCTGTGGGGCGACGCCGTCGCTCTAGGACGGCACGAGCCGCCGAGGGCACGCGACCGAGCGCAAGCGGCTTCTCCTTCGACACGAACGAGGTCGACATCCCGTCGGAGGACGCCCTTGACGACTCCGGGGCCCCCGCCGATCTCGAAGGTCTCCGTTGACCCGGGTTATCCGGCGAGCTTGTGCAGCTGCTCGATGCCATGGCGCCATGAGCGGTGAACCGGTTCGGGGCGGCCAAGGTCCTGGGTTTCATTTGAGACTTTGTTCGCGTACACGTAGTCGCCGGTGACGTAGTCGGCGAAGGCGACCACGTCACCCGTGGGGTGTGCAATCCGGATGTAGTCGCGGTTGGGCTCCGGGAGCATCGCTCGCAACTCCTGGATAGCTCGTTCAGCTGAATCTTTCGTGAGGTGGACCCCAGGATCTCGGACTTCGAATGCAGTCACTCGTCTGATGCCCAGCTCACCGCGACGAACAATTTCGTCGGTCGTTATCACGCTGCCCGGTCCCGTGCCAAGTATCCGCGCTATGGCTTGGACCGGTTCTTGCTGCGTGAGGAATGAGGCAAGTTCGTCGAGTTCATCGACAAGCTCGCCCACGGAATGGCAAAAGGGCTCGAGCACGGTCGCCGCGTCGCGAACCGCTACTACAGTTGGTTGCCAAAGTGAGTGGTCGAGAATGAGTCGCCACGCATCACGGATTGCCGCTACTTCTCGGTCAGTCATTTCAGTTCGTGCGATCCCGTAAGTACGGAAGAGCGAGCAAAGCACAACCGCTTGCACATGGTGGCGTTCCAGGATCTCAAGTGTTGCGATTTGTTCATCGTCACTCATGTTGGCTACGTATCCATCTTCGAGTGACTCACCCCAGAAGAAGCGCCACAGCTTCGCCTGGCTGTGAATGATCAGTTCAGGAACCGCCAATTCCAGCTGGATTAGCTTCCAGCAGAGGTGGTTGAAGATACGTAGCTCGGGACAATGACGCTTGGACCGACGAGACGCACGAATTCCGGGTCGCTTATCCCATTGACGAAGCGCTTCACGAAGCTATTGAACTGACGCTTCGCGCGGGCACGAGCGCTTGTTCGGCGTTTCTCAGCCGCGACTTCATTGGCCTCTGTCGCTTCTTCGTCCTCGGCGTCTGGAGAGACGGACAGATCGTCGAGGGCATCTTTTTCGTGTCCGGTGCTGGTTGCGGGCTGCCCCGAACGTCGGCGTTCTACATCCGCGGCAAATCGCTCCGCTATTGCGCTGAGGAGGATGCCAAGCCCGCTGGTGTCGGTAGAACCGTGTTGATCCCACGTCCGATACTGGGCGAGTTTCGGGTGTGACTGAATTGCTTCCCAGTCGAGGTCGTCGTAGGAGATCAGGCTTGACTCGTCGTTCAGGGCGGGTTCGGGGTCTTTGCGTTTGAGCATCCGCCAGATGCTGTGGCCATCGACGACGAGCACTTCGTCGAGTTGCGTGAGGAGCTGCTCCAACTCCTCGTCGCCAAGGTCGAAGTCCCCGGCTTGCTTCAGGAGGTCGGTGCGCCCTTGACCCGACGCGAGCGCGATCAGGGTGTTGAGGTGGTAAGGGTAGACGGGGCTTGAATTTTCGCCCGTCTGGAAGACGAAGGTGATTGCTTCGACCCGGCCGATCAGTCCGCTGGCATGCTCGCTGACTGTGGCAGTGAATCGGGTCATGTTGTCAACGGGCGCTTGGAGTTCCCAGGTCACGTCATCGACGGTTTCCTCCCCGACCCGCAGGATTGGCGGTTCGGGAACGCTGCAGTCAAACAGGCCGGTGAGGCGTGGCGGGACCCATGTAAGCTCGCGAACACACCGGTAAATGGTGGACTCCTCCGTTGAACTGTCGTCCTCGTTCAGAGCCAGTCCGAGATCGTCAATTTCGACATGTTGAGCGCTGATCACCAGATCGGAGACGAGGTGGTCGAACCGTCCTCGTTCCCCGGTTAAAAGGTTCGCGAGCTCAATGTTCCCCGTCGGAAATGCTTCGTGTCGACGCCGCCGTTATCCCGCAGGGGGTGCGTTGCTGTAATCCAGCAGTTGGTTCCTTGGGTGTTGTTCTAGTCGAGTTGGGTTTGGTGGAGGAGTTCGTTGATGGCGATGGGTTCGTCGCATGATGGGCAGTGGCCGCCGTAGCCGATGCGGGTCATGAAGGTGTGGCAGTCGTTGCAGCGTTGCTGTCCGAGTGCGCGGGTGTCGCAGGTGGCGCATTCGTAGACGGTGATGGGTCGTCGTGGTTGCCGGGCGGGGATCACGATCGGGGCGGGTTGGCCGTGGTGGTGTCGTCGCCGGTACGCGGTGGCTTTGCAGGCGTCGGTGCAGTAGCGCTGCCTGCCATTGGGTGTGAACGATTGGTCGCAGACGGGACAGATCATCGTGACGCTATCGTGACGCAACGGGCTTTTGGGTTTCGGGTCGGGCCTTCGGTGCTGGTTCGGTTTCTGGTCGTCCGGGGCGTTTGTTGGGCCGGTAGGAGCGGCCGTTCATGTGGATGTGGTGGGCGGTGTTGATGAGGCGGTCGAGGACGGATTCGGCGACGACGGGGTTCGGGAAGAGCGGATACCAGTCTTCGGGGCGGCGGTTGGAGGTGATCACGATGGATCGGTTGGCGCGTTCGGTGATGAGTTCGTAGAGGTCGTCGGCTTGGGCAGGGGTGAAGTCACGCATGGCGAAGTCGTCGAGCACGATCAGGTCGGTTCGTGCCCATCGGCGTAGCCGGGTGGTCCATGTGCGATCTGCGTGACCGCCGGCGAGGTCGGCGAGGAGACGGCTGGTTTTGGTGAACGTGACGCTGTGGCCGTGTCGGCAGGCGTGGTGGCCGATTGCTTGCGCGATGAAGGTTTTGCCGACGCCGACGGGGCCGTGGAGGATGATCGACTCGCCGGCGGTGAGGAACCGGAGGGTGGCGAGGTCACGGATGAGCGCAGCGGGGATGGACGGGTTGAACTTGAAGTCGAAGTCTTCGAGGGTGGTGGGTTCCTCGAACCGGGCGGCGCGGACTCGTCGGGTGACGGCGGTGGCTTCGCGTCGGGCGATCTCGTCTTCGCAGAGCGCTTGAAGGAACTCGAGATGGCCGAGATCCCCGGCCCTGGCCTGGACCAGGCGGGCGTCGAGGGTGTCGAGCATCCCGGACAGCTTGAGAGTCCGCAGCACGCCATCGAGTTGGTGTTGATGGGCCATCACGCCACCTGCCCTTCACTCGACTCATTCATATGTTCACTGACAGTATGTTCACTGATTATCTGCTCACGGGCAGTCTGCCCGCTGAGGTCGGGGTTGAAGAGACGGGCGGGTCCGTGGAGATGCGCTGGCGCGGACGGTGCGACAGGGGCGGGTTGGTCGACGTTCTCGGTGCCGGCGGTCAAGATCCCGCGGATCGTGCGATACGAGGGGTCGCCGACGGTGAGCGCACGCCGGCATGCGGCGTCAAGACGGGCCGGGGTGTGCTTGTCGGCCAAGGCGAGGATGCCTTGCACCGCTCGGAGGCGATGCAAGACGTTGACGGCGAGGAGTTCGTCGACGACAGCGGTGACGTTCGGGCCGTGCTCGACGGCCCGGCGGCGGCACCATGTCGGGGTGCGTTGGAAGAACGCGATCTTCTCCGGCGGGTAGTCGGCCATGTCCGTCGCCCTGCCCCGCTCGACACGAGCATGGGTCTTCACGAGCTCGGCATCGACGAACACCTCCAATCGCCGGGCGGAGAGGCGGGCGTCGACGTTGGTGCCGATGAGCCGCCACGGAACCGAGTACAAACACCCGCTGACCTGGATGTGGCAGTCGGGTGCCACCTTCGGCCGTGACCATGCCACCGCCTCGAAGCGCAGGTGCGCCAACGGCCGCAACACCGGGCGCTCGACCGTCTCGAACACCACGCCGGGCGCGGCACCATCGAGGCTGCGATGGGCACGTCGGCCGGCGACGCTCGTGCACCACTCGACCGCAGCGGTCTGCATCTCGCTCAACGAGCCCCAATTGCGGCCTCGCCAGAACGAGTCGCGCACGTAGGGCATGGGTCGTTCGACGCGGGCCTTGTCCTTCGGCTTGAACGCCCGGGCCGGGTCGACCAGGCAGCCGTGGTGCTCGGCCAGCTCCGCGTAGGAGCGGTTGATCTTCGGGTCATACAAGTCCGGCCGGTCGACGCCGGTGCGCAAGTTGTCCGGCACGAGCCGGGCCGGGACACCGCCGAAGAACTCGAACGCGGCGACATGCGTCTCGGCCCACGACAACGCGTTCAAGCTGAACACGGGCCGGACGAACATGTGCCGGCTGCACGCCAACACCATCACGAACGCCCACACCCGTCGCAGACGCTCCGTGGCCGGGTCGAGCCACGATCCCAGGAACCCGTAGTCGATCTGGGCTTCGCTGCCCGGCGGGACCGGAAGCCTCCACAACGTCACCGACTCTGCTTTCGGGCCGGACGGGAACTCGAGACGCACGTACTCACGGAACGCGGTCACGCCCGCTGTGAGCCCGTGCTCGTCGCGGCAGCGTTGGAAGGCCGTCGACACGGTCACCTCGTCGAGCATTGGCTTGATCACGTCGCGGAGCCGGTTGATATCGGGATACGTCAACGAGCGGGCCTTCGCATCGACCAGCTCCGGGAACCACTCCCGCACCCGGACCGCCCACTCATCCCGGCCGATCGGTCCACCACCCGGGACGATCCCCGCCGCGACCGCCTTGGCGACGTACTTCGCGACCGTGCCACGGTCTGCGCCGATACTCACCGCTATCTGCGACTTCGATCTGCGCGCATACCAATGCTGCAATATTTCGACTACATCGATCACTTCGACACTTCTCCTTGCCATGGGGCCAGGCCTCCCTCTCGGAGCCCTGGCGTCTACCGGGACAAGGAACCAACCACGCGGACCCCCTCAGCCGACGCCCGTCACCACCCCACAACTGCGGGATAACTCCGGCGACTCACCTGCGGGATAACTCCGGCGCCACACCCCACCACCTGCGGGATTCCGGCGGCGCTGACACTTCGAGCAGAGCTGGCGACGAGAGGTTCGGCGAGCCTTGCAGGCACACGTCGCCGCCATTGGTTCGGGCAATGATGAACTTTGCGTGGAGGTATGTCCCGGGCTCGTTGGCTTCAACGGACCGAACATCGACCGCACACGGCGAGGTTGCGAGGATCCGCGCGAGACGTTTCGGGTCCACAGAGGTGATTCGCTCCTGAAGCAGAACTTGGATTCGCCCAGGGGCTACTCGTTTGAGGAGATCGTTCAGAGCCCGGCACTGACGGTCATAGAACGGGGCGTGAACAACAAGTTCATCGACGTGACGGTCGCCGATCATCTCGATGAACTGGTCGAGCAGTGGACGATCAAGGTTGTGTCGGACGGGCCACGAAGTGTCGGTTGCCTTGCCGTAAATCCAAGGGGCATCGCGCCATGCCTGTTGGACACGGGGCCCGATGACTTCGTCGACTAGTCGCCGGTCCAGGATTGCTGTGACGAAGTCCTTGGCGGCGATGAAGGCGTTCAGGTGTTCGGGTTCCTCTGTCGCCCACCGGTAGGTAGTGAAGCACTCGCCTTGCGACGCGTATCCGGTCATGCCCAAGTTCCCGGAACCGACGGCAAGAAGCCCGCGGTCTTCACGAAGCAGGAGGATTAGCTTTGCGTGAGCGGCACGATCGATTCGCATCGGAGCCAGCACGTAGGTGCGATTGACCTGGCGGAGCTGCGCTCGTCCCTCCGGGTCGATGAGTTTCCGGGCGACTTGTTTGCCGTCGGCGAGGACGATTCGGTTTCGGGCCCGTTCCAGCTGTCGCCAAAGGTCTCGCTCATAGAACGCTAAATCGGCACCGTAGGTGCAAATCAAGACGCTGTCCCAATCTCCATCGAACAGGGTCGGCACCTTGATTCGCGGGGTGGTCACGCCGTCTCTTTCGCGGGCTGATCAAACGCACCGGTTGGCGGGAGATCTCCGTCGATGCGGATCGTCTCGCCTTCGACGCTAAGCGCGTGGTCAGGTTCGTAAAGGTATCCGCTCCAGCCGAGTTCGAAGAGGAATGTGGCGAGGGCGTTGAAACGTGAATCGTTCATTCCTACTTGCGCATCTTTCGGAAAGAAGCGCAAACGTCCAGCCTCTCGGCGAAATCGGAAGGTGTCGCCGGTCGTCGGGAGTTTTGCTGTCGCTACTCGTTCGTGTTGTGAAATCACGTAGTCGACCGTGAGCCATTTCGCGATGTCGCCGATCGTGGCCCCGGCAGCGACGCGTGTCTTAAGGTCGCTGAGGAATCGCTGTATCCCCAGGCGCTCGCGACCACCTTCGACGACGGGGAACCAGTCGGCAGGTTCGATCAGCGGGAGTTGAGGGCTCCCGAGCCGCGCAGCAACGAAAGTGATCAGTGTCAGCGCAGCGGCAAGGCATTCAGGGCCCGCCTCGGTGGAGCCGCGGCCGTAGTCCAGCCAGTCAACGATGGCATCCTCGGTGAGCGCAGCATTGAGGTCCCAACGGTCGTCGAGTTTCCCTGACACGGCACCGATCAAGGCCACCCAATCGAGGAGGTGCTTGAATGGGGAGGACGTCGTGAGACCCTCGTTCGGAAGCTCGACATCGACGGCGACGGCGAATCGGGCGAAGTCGATGTTGTCGATCGAGGCGAGAACCTCGCTCATTGGAACTGGGTAGATGTCGCCTTGTCGGTTTAGACCCCAGTACAACTGGCGGCGCCACATCTCGTTGATCGAGGCATTGAAGTACTCCCGAGCCTGGTAAAGCCGCCACCGGCGGGCGGTCCGTTCGACAGCATCGTTGGGGACGAACCTCGGACCGGCCGTCTCGCCGTCGCCGTAGTCAGCGCCGAAGTAGATAAGTCGACGAAAAGCCGCTTGGTCTACACCCGATTTCTCGGTCTGTGCCGTAAGTTCGCATAGGAGTCGGAGTGTCTCTCGCCGCGCTGCGGATTCGACAGGATTACCGCGATGCAAGAAGGCGTCGACAAGTAGCGGACGGTCGTGCGCTGACTTGTTCCGAAGCCGGCATAAACAACCGTGCTGGCCGTATTGTGCAACCACGGCATGCGGGACTCGCTCATCGTGGCGGTCGATCCAATTTTGGGCTCTCCTGACTGTGATGTGGGTCATGCTGCGGCCTGGGTGGTGTGTCGTTGGTGGGGCAGGGTGAGGGTGATTGGTCCGCAGGCGAGCATGACGAGGGCGAGGGCTGCGGTGGCGGAGTGGAAGCCGTAGCCGCGTCGGATGATGAGGCGGACCTTGTTGTTGAGGCCTTCGACGCGGCCGTTGCTGATGCGATGTTCGAGGGCGTTGATGATCAGTCCTCTTCGGTCGCGCATGGTGCGGGCGGCTTTCACGAACGGTGCCAGGCGGGAACGTGACGCCCGTGCGGTCCAGGCATCCAACGCGAGGATCGCGTCGGCAGGGTCGAGGTCACCGTCGAAGATCGCCCGGAACTGTTCTTTCATCTCGTACGCCCGCCAGATCCCGCCTCGGCTGCGTTTAAGCGCGTTGAGTTGGGCGGCCTGTTTGCTGTTGAGATCCTGTGGGTTCTTCAACAGCGCCCACCGTGCCCCCTTGAAGTCTCGTGCCCATTTCGGGTCGGGTAGCTGCCGGAGTTGTTGCCACAGATCTCGGCGCACGACATCGAGCGCTTCGCCGACGAGCTTCACGAGATGGAACACGTCCGCGCACACGATCGCCTGCGGCGCGTGTCCTTCCTTGCGGACCGACTTGAGAAACGCCGGACCGAGATCCATTGATACCGCCTCGATCCGGCCCGCACGCTCGGTTCCAAGCTCGACGAAGAACTTGTCGAGCGTGCCCGCATCCTTGCCCTCGGCACCCCACACCACCCGGGCCCGGTCATGATCGACGACCAACGTCAAGTACTTGTGCTGCTTACGCC
Organism: Acidimicrobiia bacterium; assembly: GCA_025359845.1. Lineage (GTDB taxonomy): Bacteria > Actinomycetota > Acidimicrobiia > Acidimicrobiales > JANYDT01 > JANYDT01. The sequence continues at coordinate 16,452 of JANYDT010000135.1, read as the reverse complement.
ACGAGATCTCATCGACACCGATGCGGAACAGCCCATCCAACCGGTTCGGGTCCAACTCGGCCGCCACGACCCGGGCACACGCCCGCCCGACCGTCCGCCAGCTGACCCGGCACAGCCTGGCGATCGATGTCTTGTCCATCCTCGTGGCTAGCCACGCCAACAGATCATCCAAGTCACGGGTCAGATGCGCGCCGGGACGAGCGAACGGGACCGCCTCAACGACGACACCATGCTCGGGGCAGCGGAGGCGTCGCAGCGAGCAGCGGATCTCGATCTGCCACGTGCCCATATCGAGATGCCGCCACCGTGAAGGGAACGTCCTGGTGTCGTAGCGGGCCGAGGTCTTGAACCCGCAATGCGGACACCACAACCGCCGCCGGACCAGTACGACGCTCACGATGATCACGTTCAACCCGAACAACACCTCGGTGACGTTCACATCGTTGAGACGAAGAAGACGCTTGAATACAGTCGTGACGCGCACGGGCTACCGGCTCCCAGGATCGAAGGCATAGAGAACCTCGAACCCTTGTCGCAGCCCGTGCGCGCCACGCGGACCCCCCCCCCACAGCCCTACAACCCAACAACCACAACCCCTCCGCCGCTCAACCCACCCACACAAGCGTCAGGAGAGCCCAATTTTGGTAGTACTCAGTTTCGGCGATGACAGTTCGGAAAGCGTCGGCGACGATCTGCCCGGCAGGCGTCACCGCATCGACCGGTAAGCCGAGCCGCGGGTCGGCGAGGGCAACCAAGCCAATCGACTGCATCACGGTGGCGTAGTACAGGCCGTAGCCACCCATTGTCGAGTCCATGTAGTCAAACCGTGGATCGAATCCTTCGGGCGTCGTGGCCACGAGGCTGCCAATCTTGCGAGTGCCGATCGGGTTCCCCCGGTGATCGCGCCCATCGCAGAGGCTGCACGCGACGGAGTAGATGCATTCGAGGGGTCGGTACCACTCTCGCAGCGCAGCCTTCGTCCTCGGGAGGTCTCGTGCCCAGAACTCGCTGAGGACGAACGCATAGAACGACCAGTAGCGCGGGTGGATCGTAAGCACGTTGATTCCCGGCGACAGCCGCGGAAGGATTCGGTCAGTGACCACGGAACCAAGACCCAGGTGATCCTGCCCGCCGCCGGGTCCATACATCTTCTCGGTCCAGAACGGAACGGCGTCAACCATGTTGTTGGTGGCCATTGCTAAAACTCGACGATGTAGGAGGGGGTGAAGCCTTCAGGTTCGATGCTGGCACCGCGGATGCGGTCGACCCGGTAGCTGCGAAGGTCGCCCTTGTCGTTGCGGACGAACAGCAGAAGGTTGCCGTCCGTTGATTGGCGTAGCGAGTACGGCTCAACGACCCGTGGCCCAATTCGGCCGGTCTCGGGGTAGTAGTCAATGACGACTTTGAGTCTGTTCGCTCCGGCGAAACGAATCAGTTCGAGCGGCGCGCCGGTACTCCATGTCGTCATGAACCGGGCCGGTTGCCAGTCCGTGACCCCGGCCACGGTTGGGACGGGTTGAAGTGCTGGGGCGGCAACGTTTCCGTCGAGCCACGCAAAGACGTTGTCGAGTTCAGCCCAGAACGTCTCGAACGCTGGCAGGTACGGGAGTTGATGGCCAAGCATGTTGCCCCACTCCGTCTCGATCTCCGCACGGAACCTCGTCGCCCGCATCGACGTCAACGACGGAACGGCAATTCCAGCATGGGCGCATTTCTCGTTCAAGACGCTGCGGACATCGTTGTCGCGGCCGATCAGGTCCGGGTGACGATAGGTGTGGATTACGTCGTACAGGTCTCTTGGCCGGCAGCGTTCCGCTAGTGCTCGGAGCTTCTCGCCCATCAGTTCCGGAAGCGAGTAACAGAGCACGTCGGCAAGGTGTCCGCCTGGATGAGCGGCTTGCGTGACATCGGTGAACGGGTGGAACAACGGTCGAAGTTCGAGCGGCCGGGCAAGCACTTCGTCGGCCGTGAGGTCCAGCTTCACCTTCGGAGCGACCGGCGTAGCGAGAGGCCCTCGGTAACTGATGCGTCCTTCAACCGTGGGCTTGCCCCGCTTGTTTTTCCGCACCCGAAACGACTTCGCGTTCACATCGATTTCGAGACCGCACGCACTCTGGAGCCACTCACCAATCGCCGTGAACGTCACTACGAGCCGCTCAGGATCGAGGTCTTCCTCGGCGACGGTGAAGTCGAGGTCTTCCGAGAATCGGTATGTTTCGAACCAGCACTTCCGAAGACACGTACCACCCTTGAACGCCCATCGATCCGTCACCGGATTGTTAGCGATTCCGGCCAGCAACCAGCCAAGGACGTAGTCCTTCTCCACGACGTCGTGTCGTAGCTTCCACTCGTTCGCAGCATTTGCGATCTCGCGAGCCGTGATCATTAGCCGAGCGCCACGTTGATGCGAAGACCCCAACGACTACTTCGCACGCCCACCGACGCCATCGCCGGGTCGAGGTCAGCAATCCCGGCAGTCACGTGGTGTTCGCACTCGGCAATCACCGCGTCGAGGCCAAGATCGAAGTGCTCAATCAAGTACCCGAGCCGTTTGAACGACGCCCCGTTCCCAAGACGACCCATGGCCGAAAGCAGATCGCTCGGATCGTGCTCGTCGACGAACGTTTCGAGGATCTCCGCAACATGGCGAATCCCGCCACCAAGCGCGGGCACGCACAACATTTCGGCGACGGTCCGCGCCGGGTCGGCGATCTTCACTTTGACGTTGCGACGCCACTCGGTCCAAAGACCCCAATCGAGCTGTGACTCGTCGACGTGATGCACAACGAACAGGCTTCCCGCAAGCACATGGTCGACATGGCGTACCCGCATCGCAGTTGCGATCACGGTCGAACGAAAAACCTGATCCGTCAACGACCAATGATTCGCGGCCGACCATCCCGTGACGAAACACGGCGACCACACCAAGGTTGCAAGGAACCAAGGATCCTCTGTCCACGCCCTAGGGTCCGGCGCGTCAACGGGGACCGCCAGGTACAACCCACGGCGCACGCGACGCAACCACCCAGCCGACGCCCACCCGGCGAGACGCTTCGCCGCCTCAGCTCGTCCGATGCCAAGCACCGTCGCAGCAGTCTCGACGCTCACGGTCCGCTCGCCCCGACCGAACAACTCGGTGAGTTCTTGTCGGCCAGAACGGCTCAACCCGCCAGCTCCGACCTCGGCAAGCACTCGAACCATTCCGACATCATATATCCCGAAGTTCAGCTGCGAACGGAATTCACGGTGATTAGATGTCACGAGTATTCGTGGAGTCCACGGACGGCCGGGTTCGCCCGGTAAACCCCCGACTTCAAAAGCCGACCGTCCGAGTGGCGAGGGAACTCGAGCAGGACCGCACGTTCGACAAAATCGATTCGAAGCGGAAAACTAAACGCCCACCAGTCCCCGAAGACGGGGAGGGCGGGCAGGAGTGGGGCAATGTACCCCAGCAGACGACGGGCGTCCAGTTATCCACAGGAAAGAAGCCCTAGTCTTCCACAGGTAGCGAAAGCTATGCTTGTAATTCTCGACTTCGGCCGAGAAACAAAACGAGGGAGCCGACGTGGAAGTCGACTCCCTCGCATGTCGCAGAACCCGTAGGCGCCACGACGCTTTGGAGCTTCTTGTCTACCGGATTTGCGGCCGTCCTGCAAGTACCGACCTCAATGAGGAGTTAGACATGAGCCCTACTGACAACGCGTTCGACAAGTTCAACGACGACCTGAAACTCGACCCAGCTGAGAAGCGGACAGCCGAGGAACGTCACAACACGATCACCGAGCAACTCCGGTTGCTCGGTCTTGTTATCGCAGGTTTCCTTCAGGGAAGCCTCGCCCGCAAGACCATGATCAAACCATTACGCGATGTGGACAAGGTCCTCATCCTCTCGAAGGCGCTGGCGATCCACCATGTCGCCAACGGCGCACACGCCATCGCTGCCATCATGGTGGACGCGATCAGGAAGCTCTATCCGGAAGCCGAAATCGAGATCAAGCGGCACGCCGTGACCCTCGACTTCGGGAAGGACACGTTCTGCTTCGACATGGTGTTCGCCTACGAGTTCGACGACGGGACGGGCGACGTGGACATCATGGACACCAAGACGGGCGGATGGAAGAGGTCCAACACTCGTTCGCTAATCCGAGTCGTTCAAGACCGGAACAAGGCAAGCGAAGAAACATTCGTTCCGCTCGTGCGCGAACTCAAGTTCCTCGTCCGCGACAAACTCGAAATCGACCTTCCCGGGCTTCACGTCGAGTCCCTCGCCTACGCGTTAATCCCTGCTCAGTGTCGTTTCAATGCGGGTGTCACGAAGGTGCTGACCGACGCGCCGAGTCTCCTTCGATCGGGTTACGCCGACCCGACAGGCGTTGACAAGATTCTCTGGACCAAGGCAAAACCTGAGGCGCGCGAGGCCGCTGCCGCAAAGTTCGAAGCGTTGGCGAAACTTGCGCTTGTGGCCGAACAACACACCGCAACTGGTGAACATTCAAAGGCGATCGCAACCTGGTATCAGATCTTCGGTGAACCCTTCCCGAAGCCCGACAGCGACTCCCGAGGAGTACTCGCCCAGGCGTTCACGGGGGCGGGAATCACGACCGCCGGAACGGTGTCGCGAGTTCGGCCGCAAGTCACCCCGCCGGTCACACGAGCGTGGGCGCCACGATGATCGAAACGATCGGCCTCCACACCCAGCACGACACATTGCGAGACCCCTACCTCGCCGCCACGGAAATCGCTCACCGATACCCACTCGTGGACGCAATCACTGTCGCAACAGCCGAGATCGACTTCGTGACATTCGAGCTGCGATTGAAGCCGTACACCGAACTCGTTCACGACGGGTATGGCACCGAGACCGTTCGGATCTCTGTGTTCCGCAACGGGAATATCCTGGCCATCCCAATCGGACCCGATCGACGATGGAAGCACCGATTCCCGGAGCCATTCCGTCAACTGTGCCTGTGGTACCCAAATGATCCGCCGATGCTTAGGTGGAATTGGTCCGAGGGTCTGGTCGACTACGTGGCCATCGTTCATCGTCACCTCCTCGGCGAGGAGTTCTGGCGCAGAACTGGCGACTGGCCCGGCGAGGACGCCCCACACAGCCAGAGCGTCGATGGAGCGCACCCAATCCTTTCGTTACCGCTCCGACTCCTCGCCGGTCTAGGTCTCCAGTGAAGGACTGGCCGACCACCGTCGTGGTGCCGGTACTGGTCTCCGCCGGAACCGCGACCATCGCTTTGCTCACGGCAGCTATCAGCTCATCGATGCGGCGAATAGCTGAGTCTGCCGAGCGACGTAGACGCGGCTACGAAGACGCTGTTCACGCTCTCATCGCATGGACCGAATTTCCTTATCGGATCAGACGCCGAACAAGCGACCTCAGCAGCTGCCTCGATTCGCTATCAAACCGCGGACACGACATCCAGGAGGAACTTGTGCGACACCGTACGTGGATTCGTTCCGAAAACGTCATACTAGCTGACGCTTTCGATGCCGTACTCGATGCGGTCCGGCCGAAGATCCATCGAATGTGCCATACAGCGTGGAGTAGCAGTCCGGTCACGACAGGCAAGGAGATGAACGTCGGAAGTCTGGGCCCGAACGGTTTCGACACCGTGATCAACCAGTTCCTCGTCCTAGTTTCCACGCGTTTCTGGTTTCGTCGAATCCGCTTTGGGCATCGACGAAAGCTCCTCAGGCAACTACAGCTGGATTCGCGAGCGCCCTTATCGCCGACCATCGATCCACCGCCGACCTAATGGCTACCGCAGCGAGGCAACGCCGTTCTCGATATCGGCGAGAAGCGATTCGAGCTCTGCCGATGTCGGTTCCGCATGCACCGCTCGGTAGTGGCACCACTCAGAAAGTCTCGACCAGAGTGAGAACAAACTCTGCGCGTCTACTTCGAGTGTCGGGATGCAGAGCAGCTGGTGAGTCATCGAAGTCCGGTTCATCGGTTGATCGACGCGGTCCCAGTACTGCTCAACGGTCTCCTCCAGTGCCTGCCGAGCGAGCAGACACACCGCCAATGGCCAGCCAGTACCGAAGTAGTCGGGCGGTGCAGCAAGAATCGACCGGGCTTCTTCGATCGTCGTACGGAGATCGCTTACCACTGACGCACCGCGGCCACGAGCCGGCGACTGTCCGCCACGTAACCTTCCAACGGAGCTTTAAGAGAACCGTGACTTCCGTTGTTGAGGGCCTTCACGAGATCTACGGACCACGATCCGGGACCACGGTTCATCCGCCCGTAAAGTTCGGTTGGTGAGCAACCTCGAGCCTTAGCCAGCACCTCGACGAGTGAAGAATGTTCCAATTCACTCTCGATCGAGTCCAATGAGTCGCCCGCCTCCAAGCGTTCTCGCACATAGCGTGTGCTCGCGATCGCTTCCAGGCTCATCCTTAAGTAGCCACCCACTACTCGACGAGCAATATTGGCCGAGACCCTCGGGTCCTTAGCGATACGTTCGGCTCGTCGAAGGAGTTCCTCAGCCGGCTCCATCACCGTTTCGATTCGAATCGCAGAGCGCGCTGATCGAACAATCCGAATCTCGGTTGCTCGGATTTGCAGTCGACGAATGGCTGCGCTCAATCGCTCATCGTGGGTGAACACGATCACCTGCCGGCTCTTCGACACTTCCGCCAGAACTCGGGCTAGGCCTTCCACACGAACCGGGTCCATAGCCTGGACGGGATCGTCAACAATCAGAAATCGGAACGGGCTTTGAGGACGCAGCGTCTGCGGGAGGAACAACGACAGGGCGAGCGCGTGAAGTTCGCCCTGGCTCACGACCGAAAGTGCAACGCTCTTCGCTTCATCGACCGAAACATCGACTTGCAGCTGACGCGACGTGCTTTTCCCGGTCAGCCCCAGGTCGTGTAGCTCGACGCTGGAACTCATACGTAGCTGTTGCCAGAATCCGAGAACTTCTTGTTTGATCTCGGCGAACCGTTCGTTTCGAAGGTCGTTGCCCGCCTTCGCCAACCATTCAGCAGCGAGCTTCAACTGTGTAACGTGACCCTCGGCCACTGTCGAAGGGGAGACTTGATTGCGCCACAGAACAAGCGCCTCAAGAATCGGTTGCCAAACGACGGCGGCCTCTGCAACCCGCTGGCCGCAGGCCTCGTGCAAGTCGGCAAGTGCCACCCCGAGTCCGTTGACCGTCTCCTCGTCCATCCCATCGTCGGCGCCATTGAGCCTTCCAGACAGGGATCGCCAAATCTGAAGAACGTTGGCTGCACCGCCGATGTCGCCTTCGGCTGCTAGTTCTACCGATGCAGGCGGCTTTGTCAGTTCCAGAAATCGTTTCTCGGCCCGGTCTGCCGCGTCACGAGCCGCTTGGAGGCTCACAGCCTCGGAGCGTAGAGCGGAAGCCCTGAAGCCCGCTTCCGCTCGCCAGGCAGCTGTGAGTACGTCGGGGGTTGCGCAAACCGGGCACTCTGCCGTCTGCGTGTGGTCTTGAACTTTTAACGCACGATCGAGAAGATCGGCGATCCCGAGATTTCGAACCGAATCAGAAAATGTGAGCGCATCGCGTTGCTGTCGAGCGAGTCTCACCTCGGCGAGAAGCGTAAAAATCTGTTCAGCCGGATCGGCAACGGCCATCAGCTGACGAAATAGCGAAACATCTCCCGGTTCCTTGGACCCCGCGATGATGTCGTCGACCACCCGAAGGTTCGCGCTGACCTTCTTGGCCCCAAGAGCGAGTCTGATTTGTGCAACACGAGGATCCTCGGACCGTTCGAGCACGCCGTCGAGCCTGGTTCGCAACGGAGCGAGCTTCTTGACTTCCTGATCGGCCTCCCGTCTCGCCGCCACGATCCGCTGTTCGAACGCAGGCAGATCGTCCAACAGCAATAGGCGCGAAATCGAATCGAACAATTCCGACGGCTTGTCGAAAAGCCGGGCGAGGTCGTTGTACGACAAGAACGGCCGATACACCTCAAGTGAGCGCGTCCAACCGAGCCGCTCTGGCCGCTCAATTTTCTGGCCGTGCTGCTGAACTTCTACCTGAGACTGCCCGACATCAGCCCCCACCGCCCATGTTCGTCGGATGACCGTTGGTTTCGAGTGTCCGGGGACCGTAAATTGCGCCTCGACGGTGGCGGTCGTGTGATGGAGATTGCGCCACCCGCGCTTCCAGTCGGACGACCGTTCAGTCCATCGGCTCGACTCACCGAGGAGCAGTGCCTCGGCCCCTTCCGCGAAACTCGACTTCCCCGATCCGTTGCGACCAGTGATCAGCGTGAGACCGTTCCCGGGGTCGACCTTCAGTGTCTGCGATTCCCCGATCCCTCGGAAGCCTTCAACCGTGATGCTTTCCAGGTAGGCACCATCAGCACCCATTGCCATCGCTTCAGATGGACTCGACAATGCCGGTACCTCCCGTGCTGGGAGTCCGGCGTTCAAATGGGTTCGCAGCGACTGCTCGCTCTCAAGTGTCGCAAGAAGTATTCCAACGATGGTCGCCTTAACGTCCGTGGCGGAAGCCAGCCGAGACACCAGCATGTCGACCGTGTCATTCGGAACGGAGTGCATCGGTTCGGTCATTTGGGCGTTGTCAGGTCGAGTGGAAGCGTGGCAGCGAGCTCCGAGAAATGTGCGAGAGCCGCTTCGAGTTCTTCGACAATCTCGGCTGCGAGAACCCCCGGCGATGGCAGTGAGCTCGCTTCGTCGAGCGAGTCGTCGCGTAGCCAGGTGATGTCGAGGTTCGCCTTGTCGCGGGCCATCAGCTCTTCATATGTGAACTTATGGAATCGGTCAGACTCCACACGCTTCGCTCGATCGTCCGGTCGATACGCGGCGATGAAGTCCGTCAGGTCCGACTTTCGGAGCGGCTTGGTCTTGAGCGTGAAGTGCATGTTGGTCCGCAGGTCGTAGATCCACGTCGCCTTCGTCCACGCATCCGCCGAAGCTGGCTTTCGTTCAAAGAACACTACGTTCGCCTTTACGCCCTGGGCGTAGAAGATACCCGTGGGCAGACGCAGAATCGTGTGCAGGTCACACTCGGCCAGCAAATGTCGGCGAATCGTCTCTCCCGCTCCGGCCTCAAACAGCACATTGTCCGGGAGCACCACAGCTGCCCGACCACCGATCTTCAGCATCGTCTTGATGTGCTGCAGGAAGTTGAGCTGCTTGTTTGATGTCGACGCCCAAAAGTCGTCGCGCACGATCACGAGGTCCTCGCGCTCAGCTTCACCTGCCTCGTTCACCATCGTCATCGACGACTTGCGACCAAACGGCGGGTTGGCCGCGATCACGTCGAAACGCATTCCGGGATCGGCGCGTAGCGCATCGGCGACGTTAACGAGACTCTTGCCCGTTGGTGTGCCGATACCGTGCAACAGGAGATTCATGGCGCACAAACGCGCCGTACCGTCAACGATCTCCCACCCGCGCACGGCCTCGTCGCGAAGGAACCGCTTGTCGTCAACATCCATGTCGGCGATGTGATGATCGACGATCCACTCGTGCGCCGCGAGCAGGAACCCTCCTGTGCCCACAGCAGGATCAGCGACAGTCTCACCCGGACGAGGGCCTAGGCAAGCGATCATCGCTCGGGTCAACGGACGCGGCGTGAAGTACTGGCCCGCACCCGACTTTGTGTCCTCAGCACCCTTCTGCAGAAGACCCTCATAGGCATCGCCTTTGAGGTCGGCATCTACCGACGTCCACGTCTCCTCGTTGATGAGGTTCACCACGAGCCGACGCAACTTCGCCGGATCTTGAATCCGGTTCTGAGCCTTGCGGTAGATCGTGCCGAGCGTGCCCTGACGCTTGCCGAGAGACTCCAAGATGTGGCGGTAGTGAACCTCGAGATCGTCGCCGTCACGATCGAGCAACGACGGCCAATCAAGGCCGAGCGGAACCACCTCGCCCAGCCCGACCTGCTGGCGCTCGTCGGCCATCTTCAGGAACAGCAGGTACGTGAGCTGCTCCACGTATTCGATGGTCGACACGCCATCGTCACGCAGCACATTGCAGAAGTTCCAGAGCTTCTGCACCAACTGGTTCGAGGTATTCATGACGTCTCCACCTTCTTGCGACCACGGCCGCCCTTCGCTGGTCCGTTCGCCGCACGCTCGACCCGAATGCGTTCGAGCAACACCGATGCCGGTTCATCCGACGAATCCTGCGGCACCAGCCGCCCCTCAAAGGCGGCCTTCAATACCGACCGACGCAACGCCGCTGCACGAGCGAGACCGGCGTCGACGGCTCGCTCGCAGGCATCGACGACCGACATTTGACGCTCGACTTCGTTGACTATTCGCTGCTGCTCTCCAGACGCTGGAATGGGTAGGCGAACTTTTGCGATCATGCTCTGGTTGACCTTGTAAATCCCGGCTGTCGTTCGAGCAGCGCTCTCCAATTGCCTGCGAACAGTCGGTGAATTCCACCAGACCGCAAGGAGGGTCGGGAGCAGTACTGACACTGAAACCCGAACTCGGATCAGGGTGTCGGGATACGCGACAGGTTCAGGGTCCAAAGCAACCAGCCCTCCGCGACCGACGAGGTGGAGGGACCCGTTACCGCGCGAGACTAGGAAGTCACCTCGCTTGACCAGAAACGGCTGGGCTTCGTTGGCTTCCCACTCGCCCTCTTTACGTTCGCGTAGATCGATCGAGCCCTCCCTCAGGCAAGTCAGCCTCAGTACCGGGAAACCGCCCACCTTCGTTCGAACCGACCGGCCATTCGCCAACGGAGCTTCGAGAAGGTCTCCAGTTTGGGCCCACGTCCAAGAAGGCGGCAGTTCGGGAAGGTCGTCTTCTTTCTGCGCAGGCGCTCCAATTGACGCGAGAAGTGTCAAGGCCGGGGTGTCGGTCGAGTCTTGACGGACTAGCCGTCCGGCTACAGCAGCAGCGAGTATCGCGTCGCGCATGCGCTTGAGCTTCTTACGAACGGTGCGGAGTGCAGCCTCGCCAGCGTCGAGCTTCGAAAACGCCTCCTCGATCGTCGCAACAATCCGCGCTTGCTCTCCCGAGGGCGCGACGGGCACCGGAATTGAATCCATCGCCGACCGCGTCAGCTTCAGACGCGTCGTCCCGTTTGCAAAACCTTGGAAGTGAAACTGGTTCAGGAAGTGCATTAGGAGCGGAAGTTCAACATCCGGGATGGCCGTCAACGCATGGGCGTGGTTGTTCACCCACGACGGCCCCCGCACGATGTACGCCTTCGATTTGTCGGCATCGAAGAACTGGACTCCGTCCTCACCGACAGGGAGCAGTTCCTCGTTGAAGAGGTGCCGGTCGATCCAACCGACCTGCCCGGCCGCTCCGTAGTAGGGAACCGCGCCCTGTCTGGCCGATCGCTCTTTGGCGTTTACCGGAACTCGCATGTTGTCTCGGTTGACTGCCAACTCTCCCAGCGCTGCAACAGCCCATCCTTTTGGTAACTCGGTCATGCGGCGAGTTCTTCGGTAAGTTGGTCGAGCATCGGGGCGAGGCGTCCACCGAACGTCGAATTCGCTCGACCGAATCCGCCGTGGCTCACGAACGGTTCGAGTTCGAAGTCGTCGGGCGCGATTGTGAGGCTGGTCACGAGGTGGTCCTTGATTCGATCAAGCCAAGAGCGCTGTTCATCGGTGAAAGTGACCCCGGCCTGGGCCTGTTGTGCGAGCCAGTTGGAGTACCGCTCGGTCACGGTGAGTGGGTAGGCCACGAGTTCAGAGTCGGGTTCCAGGGCCTTGTGCACGAGCGAGATTAGATTGGTGAACTGCTTTCCCGCTGACCCTCGTACTCGTGAAGCTTCGAGCGCTTCGTACGCCGCCCAAAGCCTTTCCGGTGTCCAGTTGTACGGCGGGCGTCCGATCGCTGACGCCAACTCTTTGATCGCCTTCAACGTGAGTCGTTTCCCGTACGGGCGGGAGTAAAGGATCTGCAGGGCGTCGATGTCGTCCTTGTGTTCGTCTACGTACGCCTGCCACGAGTCGATCGTCGATCGGGCTCGATCGGTGGCGTCACGCGAGAAACCGGCATCGATGACTTCGTCTTTCGACGTTTCGTCGAGCACCTGTGCGTAGCTGCGACGAACGTCGATCAGCTTCTCGCGAGCTTTGGACGTTCCGCCAACAGCCGGCAAGAGGCTTCCAGCATCTCGCCCCTCACAGTAGTGAGTTGTTCGTCGGTCGGGTCGACTCCATTGTTCGCCGCCTTCGCCTTGTCCCAGGCAACGTCAACGTCGAACGAGTCGGTGAGCGCACGTACTAGTTCCGGTAGTCCAAGTCCGTTGGCTGCCTCGGCGAGCTGAGCCCGGTCGTCGGTGGAGATCACCCGATCGAGTCGGGCGAGGCGTCCGGCGATCGACGACACGACATCTGCGTCGCGCACACCGGCAGCGACTTGATCAAGGAGCTTCTTGAGTGACTCGGTCTTGTGTCGTTCCAACGGGCTCGTGTCATTGAACTCGCCCTCGGTCACACCAACCGCGTCGACGATAACGAAATGCGTCTTTGCTGTCGCGTCGGCCGATACGGCCTGCAGGTCGTTCGGGTCGATGACCCTTACCCCGCGGCCTTTCATCTGCTCGAAGAAGTTCCGAGAGCGGACCATGCGCATGAACATCACGCACTCCAACGGCTTCACATCGGTGCCCGTAGCGATCATGTCGACAGTGACCACGATGCGCGGGTTGAAGCTGTTGCGGAACTGGTTCAACAGGTTCTCGGGCTTCTCGCCCGTCGTGCGGTACGTGATCTTCACCGCGAAGTCATTGCCTCGCCCGAACTCCTCACGACAGATCCGAACGATGTCATCGGCGTGACTGTCGTCCTTCGCGAAAATCAGCGTCTTCGGAACCTCTGTCCGGCCCGGAAAGATCCCGTCCTCGTCGAGCGGTTTGAACAGGTTGTCGCGAAACGTCTGGATCACGGTACGGATCTGATCGATCGCGACGACGTCACGGTCGAGCTGGCGGGCGTCGTACACGACGTCCTCGTCGAGCTTCTCAAGACGTGTCTTGCGGGTCTCACGGTCACGGAATTTCGTAACCAGGCCAGCGTCAACGACCGAGCCTTGTTCGCTGATCCGTGTCCGGATGCGGTATACGTCGAAGTCGACGTTCACGCCCTCAGCGACCGCTTGCGCGTGTCCGTACTCGATTACCAAGTTCTGATTGAAGAATGCGAACGTCTGCTTCGCCGGTGTCGCCGTCAGCCCGACCATGAACGCGTCGAAATAGGTAAGAACCTGCTGCCACACGCCGTAGATCGAACGGTGGCACTCATCGACGATCACGACGTCGAAACCCTCAACCGGAATCTGCGGGTTGTACACAACATCGACAGGACGCTCGGGTTCGATCTCCGAGGCCGACAACTCGTCGACATCCTCCGCGAGTTCTTCCTCACCTCGCAGCATCGAATAGAGACGCTGCACGGTCGTGATCACGACGCGAGCGGCGGGGTCGATCCGGTTCGAGGTGAGGAGCTGCACGTTGTACAGGTCGGTGAATTTGCGGCCATCGCCCGGCGTCGCGAACTGCTGGAACTCCTTCAGCGTCTGACGGCCAAGATTTCCGCGATCGACGAGAAACAACACACGCTCTGCGCCGGCCGTCAACACAAGGCGGAAAGCGAGGTTCGCGGCCATGAACGTCTTCCCGGAACCGGTCGCCATCTGCGCCAGCGCCCGCGGTCGGTCATGGAGCATCGAGCCTTCGATCGCGTTGATCGCCCGCAGCTGGATCGTACGTAGACCGTCATGGTTCGTCGCCCCGGGTGCCTCCATCAATGGTGTCAACCGTTGCAGCCGCGCTCGGAGTGAACCCATGTCGGGATCGTCGACCCATAGCCGTAGTTGCCGTGCGAGCGATTCAGGACGGTGGAAGGACATGACGCTGCGCGACCGGGGAGCGGGGTCGAAACCGTCGGTGAACATCGTCTCGTCGCCGGTCGACTCATACAGGAACGGCAACGGTCGACACGGCGCTGTGAGGTTCGAAGGGAGTCCTGCCGCGTATTTCGCGGACTGCGGTTCGACGCCAGTGAGCGGGCTTCCCGATGGTTTCGCCTCGATCGCCCCAACGGCCTTCTGATCGATGAACAGCAAGTAGTCGGCGCGTCCGTGCTCCGTCGCCATGATGAATTCCCGTACCGCGACGCCTTGCGCTGCGTACAAGTTCATTTCCTTGCGGTCTTGCACGAGCCATCCGCACGCGACGAGCTGCCGATCGATCTCGACACGGGCCCGTGCCTCGGCGGTCAAGTAGTTTTCGCCGCTCACTGAATCACACCCACACGAAGGCCGCGACCGTTCGAGCTGAGACGAATCGTTCGGGCCTCGACTGGCGACGCGCAACTCATGATCGTCGCTTCCGCGTCGTTGGCGGACTATCCACCGCTTGTGGCACGGTCAGAAGGTCGATCCCCGGAGCGTCGACGAACACTCCGTCGTGGCTCACCAGTGGCACCTTGACGTACCGGGCTGTGGCAGCGACCCACCGGTCGGCTTCGTTCGACTTCTCCGCTAACCCGTGCCCCGCGACGACACACTCTGCTCGCAGCACCGCGTACTCAGATGCGAGACCGTGGCCGGGCCAGACGATCTTGGCTGCGTCGATCGTCTGTTCGAGTTCGTTGCGACGCTTCGCACCCCATCCAGCGCGAAGTGCTCCGTAGCGAAGCTCGGCGACCGTGATGAACGAGATCAGGATGTCGCGACCCGCAAGCACGTCGGCGTACAGATCGGCGAGCGGTTTCGATGTCGGGCTCAGGTCCGCCCCGAACACGCCCGTATCAACAACTACTGGTCCTGTCGCCATTCGGTCCGCCAATTCCCTGTCCGGCTATTCAGCCAGCGCCTCAGCGAAACCGTCGGCCTCGGCCCTGGTCAAGCCCTTGATCTGACGTTTGCCGTACGCGATCGGACGCGCTCCAGCTCGTAGCGCTTCGGGGGACTCTTCGAGCGACACACCGACTGGTGGGTCGGCAACGGTCGAGAGGAGCCAGTCTTCGAGTTTGTCCTGCTCGATACGTACCAGCGCGGCGATGGGTTTGCCATTGCGCGTCACGAGAGCCGGACGGCCAGTCCGTTCGACCTCGTCGACTACTGCGCTCGGGTTCCTACTCAAATCACGAATGCTTACAAGACTCACAACGACACCTCCCTGTTCGATACGTACATCTGTCGCACAGCGTATACCGGTGCTGCCCGGTTCCGCAACGATTCACGACCGGTCGAGTGTTGTCGCGGGTGGGCTTCGATGTCGGTGCTTGGGTGTTCGTCCGCTGATTGGTGACACGACCTTCGCTGCGCTTCGGTCTCCCGAGCCTGCGTGACCCGTCGGTCTATGCCCGCAAGGGCACCCCATGACGTGGCCGCCACACCTTCGGTGACGCTGCGCTTGCCGGACGTCACGGGAATCCCCGCCCCTGCGGGCGACCGTCGGGCACCACTTCGTTCACGCCTTCACGGGTTCACCAGCGGACGCCACCCCGGCCCCGCAACCCGAAAGGAACCACCCAAAATGACAAACCAAACAGTCTTGATCGGTCGCCTCACCCGGCCCGCAGTCCTCAAATACACGGGCGACAAGGCCCGAGCAACCTTCACCATCGCCATCGATGGAATGAACGACAAAACCGATTTTGTTCCGATCACGGCCTTCGGAAAACTCGCAGAAAACGTCGCCGAGTACACCGACAAAGGCCACTTGGTCTCCGTTGAAGGCAGGATCTCGTCCGGCAAGTACACCAACGACGCCGGAGACACCGTTTACACCCTAGACATCCTGGCCAACAGGATCTCGTTTCTGGCCAAGCCCCGCACCGCCACCACGACACCCGATTCGGTCGACCCTGAAACCGACGAGTCCGAGGCGGCCTGAGACATGGCCACCATGACCGCAGACGCCCGGTCCCCACAGGGACCGGGCCTCCCGGCCACACCCTCCCGGGAAGACCGACTCGAAGCCGCACACGGACTCCTCCTCGAAGGAATCGCACAACTCACCACATCCGAAACATGGACGAGAATGCTCAACGTCGCCGCCCGATTCCACTCATATTCGGCAGGTAACTGCCTCCTGATACTGGCTCAAAGACCCGACGCTACAAGGGTAGCCGGGCTTCGCACGTGGAACAGCTTAGGACGTCGAGTCAACCGCGGAGAGCACGGAATCAAGATATTCGTACCGATAACCCGTAAGCACACAGACGAAACAACCGGCGATGACGAACGGCGCATCTGCGGATTCTCAATCGGCACCGTTTTCTCCGAGGATCAAACGTCAGGCGACGATCTTGACCCTGTCGCACCACGACTCCTCACCGGTGCCGCACCCGAAGGACTCATCGAGAAAGTCTGTGCACTTATCGAAGCTCAAGGCTTCACCGTCAGCTTCGGTGACTGCGGCCGAGCGAACGGACTCACGAACTGGACCACGAAAACCGTGACCATCCGAGACGATCTCGAACCCGCCGCACAATTCAAGACCGCCTGTCATGA
>JANYDT010000113.1 GCA_025359845.1 Acidimicrobiia bacterium | reverse complement strand
CAAAGTCGGCAACACGCTGCTCGACGACGAAGGGCAGATCGTGGCGTTGCTGGACTGGGAACTGGCGCACCTGGGTGATCCGCACGAGGATCTGGGCTGGGTCACCCAATCACTGCGCACCAAGGAGCACTACATCAAGGGCTCGTGGGAACGCGAGGATCTCCTGCGCCACTACGAGGAGGCAAGCGGTCATACAGTGGACCATGAGTCCGTCGCTTGGTGGAACGCCATGGCCGCCTACAAGACCGCGGTCATGCAGGCCAGTGGGTTGCGGGCGTTTGTCGAAGGCCGCAGCCCTGATCATTATCAGCCCAGCGCGGCTGTGCTCGGCGCCGTGTTGAACGTCGTTTCCGCTCCCACCGCACCAACGCCGCGGTCAGCTCCAGCGGGGGACCGCAACTCGTTTCTGGCCCGGGACACGGCCGCCACGGAGGCGCTGTTGGAAGAGTTCGGGGGTTTCGGTGCGGAAGTCGAGTCCCGGTTGGGCCCTGAGCCCTCTAGCCGCGCGTCGGACGCGGCGGCCACGAACCGTGTCGTAAGAGGAAGGCTGGTCGAGTTGATCAAAGCCGTACCACCGGCGGAGTCAGGCGATCCCGCTCGCCGAGCCATTACCGCCCACCTCCAGGCTCGGACCCTCGCTGATCCTTCCCTCGTTCGACGAAAAGGGTGAACCGTGAATGACCCCACTCCCGCATTGACCATCAACGACCCGCATTTCGCAGAGCAATTCCCCCTATCGCCCCTCGACGACTACCTGATCCACCAGACACCCGATCCGATTCGCGTTATGTGGAGCGGCGATCCGCGCGCCTATGAGCGGTATTGGATGGTCTGTCATGACCCCACCGGGGCGGTGCTCGTGGCCGTCGGGGGAAGCTTCTATCCGAACCTGGATCGAGCCGAGGCGTACGCCATCGTGAACGTCGACGGACTCCACACCACGGTGCGGGGCTTTCGCGCCCTCGGCGCGGATCGGGTCGATCTGCGCATCGGTCCCATCGTTGCGCGCATCATCCGCGGCATGCGTTGGTGGCGTTTCGAACTCGAGCCCAACGATTGGGGCATCAGCTTCTGTCTGGATTTTCGCGACACCACCCGTCAAACGTTTCGGGAACCGTTGTCCAACAGCGCCACCGGTTACCCCCGTGGCCGGCGCAGCGATGTGACAACGGGCTTCGAGAGCTTCGGCGAGGTTGAGGGTTGGGTCAACGCCCATGGTCGACGCATCGAGCTGCCGCCTGGTTCTGCCGGCACGCGTGATCGGCACTGGGGCGTCGGTCGGGGGGTTGGGGGTCCGGCGCACTCGCTCGGGGGTCGGCTTCATATCGGGACGTCGGGCAACGCCTTCGTGGCTTTTCCCAGTTGGACGTTGTGGGGCGACCGCGTCTTCTACCGATACGGCGATGAACGTCCGGGTTCGGGAAGAGTGGCCAAGCCAAATCGTCGGCTTCGGTTCGAACCCGATACGAAGATCTTCGTGGAAGCGATAGTCGACTATTTATTCGATTCGGGCGAAATGAAACAGGTGCATTTCGAACGGATCGGCCACCAGACCGCGTACCTGCGTTGTGGGATGTATGGCGGAACACCCGATCGGCAAATCCACCAGGGCGGCTACGACGGCCCCGACATGGTTGAGGGCGAGACCTACGACGTGAACCGTCCGGAGGTGCGGGCGACGTTGGCCGGGCTGGACGAGCATCTGTGCAAGGTGACCTGCGACGGCGAGGTAACAACGGGTATTTACCAACCCATCGACGTGGTGGCCTACGACGCCTGTGCTGCGGCCAAGCCCGGCTGGGCCTTCCTCGAGCCGTCATAACCGTGGCCGCGCAACAGCCACCGGCCGAGATCGACAGGACCGAACCGCGGGGCGGCCTCGCCGGCATTCGGGTGCTCGAAGTCGCAGGTGGCGTGGGTGTGGCCTATGCCGCCAAGTTGTTCGCCGACCTGGGCGCGGACGTCGTCCGGCTGGAAGCCGCCGGCGACGCCGCCGCGGGTGACGACACCGATGACTGGAGCGACCGTGCTCCCATCGTCGATGTCGTACGCCGCCGCCCCCACGGCGTGCACCGGTGGCTGAACACGAACAAACGATCAATCGTGGGAAGGGTCGAGGAGCTCAGTGCCACGGCCGACATCGTCCTGCACGACCTGGGCCCGGCCCGGGCCGCCGCCGCCGGTCTCGAGTTCGATCGCCTGGTGGCCGGCAACGCG
>JANYDT010000079.1 GCA_025359845.1 Acidimicrobiia bacterium | reverse complement strand
TGCTCTGTCTCGTCGGCCGGATGACGTCGCTGCCGGCGTCCTCGTCATCGCGTTTGGGCACGGCAAGCGCGTCTTCCTGCGTCCTTGGTAGCGACGCCCCCGACTCGACGACACAGGGCGAAGGTATATGGTCAAGGCACTCGCCACGACCCAACCAACAGGATCGAGTGCAGGTCCCGCTGGTGCCTATCGTCGTAAGCGCAACGACGGGGCCACTACCAGCTTCGGAGGTCGCCTTCGGGAGTGCGGAGGTGGCTTGAGTCGCCGATGGTCTCGACCACTCGGGTCGCCTCTCGGGCCCTGACGATGTTCACCGACGTATGCCCCGGCCGAAACCACATGTCTTGTTCCTGCCCGAGAATCCAGCCCAGATAGGCACAAATAACGCCTCCATGACAGGCCACTATAACGCGTTGTCCAGGATGGGATGCGACGATTCCCTCGATCGCGTTCACGGTTCGCTTTCGAAACTCGAACGAGCCTTCCGAATGGCTATAGACATCCCACCGCTTGTCGATCAACATTCGTTGACGCATACCCAGCAGGGCCCTTCGACCCAACGACTCGACGATCGGTCGATCCTGGGGCACATCGCGAAAAACTTCGATTTCTCGAATATCGGGCTCGACCGTCATCTCGAGGCCGTGATGGCCGGCGATCTGCGCACCCGTGTCGTAAGCCCGCGACAATGGACTGGCGTAGACGGCGTCGATGCCATCGAGCGCGAACCGCTGACCCACCAACATGGCTTGCGCCCGACCCCGCTGTGACAGTGGCGGGTCGTGCATCTCACCGATTGCCCCTCGGCCGCCTCCCGCAATCTCCTGTTCGCCGTGGCGCACGAGGATGACTTCGGTGATGCCTTCGCCCGTCGTGAGGAACGCCGTGTCGAACACCGGCGCCAGACGCGAGGGGGCGCCGGGCGCCAAAGACTGATCAGACGGCGAGTCAGTGTTCGAAGTCACGTCGGATCGGTGTAGGTGGCGGCGCGCTTCTCGAAGAACGCTTTGACCGCCTCGACCTGATTGGGCGAGCCGATCAGCGCGCCGATGGTCTTGCGTTCGACATCGAATTGCTCGGCCAAGCTGACCTTGCCGCTCATGTTCAAGAGTTTCTTGGCGCCCCGGACGGCGTCGGGATTCTTGGCCGCGATGTCGTGCGCCAAGGCCAGCGCGGCGGCCCGGGGGTCGTCGCACACCTTCGTGGCCAGACCGATACGCACGGCTTCCTCGCCACTCACCATGCGCCCCGTGAACGTCAATTCTTTGGCCACGTCCAGTCCGACCAACTGGGGCAAGATGGCCGTGATGGTCATGTCGGGCGTCAGGCCCCAACGAATCTCCAACACCGAGAATTGGGCGTCGGGGCGCACGTAGCGGAGGTCGGCGCCCATGGCGATCTGGCAGCCCCCGCCCAGCGCCACGCCATGTACGGCGGCGATGACCGGAACCGGCATCTCCATCCATACCCATGCTGCTTGTTGACCGAGATGGGTGATGCGCCCGTCGGTCTCGCCGAGGGGTCCGGTTCCTTTGCGCTCGCTGCGGGGTCCCTCTCCGGCCATTTGCTGGAAGTTGCCGAAGTCGAGGCCGGCGCAGAATGCCCGTCCCTCCCCCGACAACACGACGGCGCGCACCGACTTGTCGTTCTTCAAGGCTTCGCCGGTCTGGACCAAGCCGGCGAACATGGCCGGATCGAGGGCGTTCATCTTTTCTGGACGGTTGAGGCGGACGTCAGCGACGCCGCCTTCGATGATGCAGGTTACGCGGTCGCTCACGAGCGTCAACTCTACGAGACGAGGCGGGCGCCCGACAATCTGGTCGGCGATCCGATCGGCGATCTCGTCTCAGCATCAGGTTACAGCGCGCGTCAGAACCGGCTCGCCCCCTGCCACTCATGAGATCTCGATCGTTACGCCGCGGCGGGCCAGGTGCAGGTCGAGGACGCTCCACGGGGTGGCGGCCAGCGCGTGGGCGAAGCCCGACCGATCGCCCGCCAACAACACGGTCACCGTCCCCCCGTCGCCACCGGCGCCGTTGACCTTCCACCCG
>JANYDT010000067.1 GCA_025359845.1 Acidimicrobiia bacterium | reverse complement strand
CGGCCTTCGAAATTGCGGTTGCTGGTCGAAGCGCAGCGCTGACCGGGCTTGAGCACGTCAGGGTTCATGGCCAAGCACATCGAACAGCCCGGCTCGCGCCACTCGGCGCCGGCGGCCCGGAAAATCTCACCCAGGCCCTCGGCCTCCGCTTGCGCCTTGACCGCGGCCGAGCCCGGCACCACCAGCATTTGCACCGAATCGCGAACTCTTCTGCCCCGCACGACCTGGGCCGCGACCCGCAGATCTTCGATGCGGGAGTTGGTGCACGACCCGACGAACACCACGTCCACCGGCACATCCTTCATCGCCACACCGGCGATCAGGCCCATGTAGGCGAGCGCCCGGCCCGCCGCTTCTTCCTGGGCGGCGTCACCCGCGGCTGCGGGATCGGGCACACGGCCCGAAAGCGCCACCACTTGGCCGGGGTTGGTACCCCACGATATGAACGGTTCCAAGGTGGCCGCATCCAAGGTGACCGTCTTGTCGAACGTTGCGTCAGCATCGGTTGACAAGGCGCGCCAGTCGGCGACCGCCCGCTCCCATTGCGTACCCGTGGGCGCATACTTGCGGCCCTCGAGGTACGAGAAGGTCGTGTCATCGGGGGCGACCAGCCCGGCCTTGGCGCCGCCTTCGATCGACATGTTGCATACCGTCATACGGCCTTCCATCGACAGCGCCCGAATGGCCGAACCACGGTACTCGATGACGTGGCCCATGCCGCCGCCCGTCCCGATGCGCCCGAGGATGGCCAGCACGATGTCTTTGGCGCTGACGCCCGACGGCGCGTCACCATCGACAATCACAGCCATCGTCTTGGGTCGCAACTGCGGGAGTGTCTGAGTGGCCAGTACGTGCTCGACCTCGCTCGTGCCGATCCCGAACGCCAGCGCCCCGAAGGCCCCGTGCGTCGAAGTGTGGCTGTCACCGCAAACGATCGTCATACCCGGTTGCGACAGGCCCTGCTCGGGGCCGATCACGTGCACGATGCCTTGGCCGGCATGGCCCATCGGCAGCAGCGGTACGCCGAATTCGTTGCAATTCTCGACCAGCTTCTCCATCTGCTGGCGACTCACCACGTCTTTGACCAGGTGCATGCCGGCCATGTCGAGGCCGGGGATGTCGGTCGGCACGTTGTGGTCCATCGTGGCCAGCGTGAGGTCAGGCCGCCTCACCTTGCGCCCGTTGATACGCAGCCCGTCGAACGCCTGTGGACTTGTCACCTCGTGGACCAAATGCAAATCGATGAACAACAGATCGGGCTCGCCTTCGGCGGCGTGCACCAAGTGACGCTCCCACACCTTCTCGCTCAGGGTCTGACCCATCGGGATCTCCTCTTGCTCGTGTCTCAAATAGTGAGATACCGTTCTCACGTGGTGATGGACAGGATAAGCGATGTCGGCGTACTCGACAAGTCGATGGCCATCCTGGGCGCCGTGGAGGCCGGACCGCAGGCTCTGGCCGGGCTCGTTTCGCTCACCGGCTTCCCTCGAGCATCGGCCCATCGCCTCGCCGCCGCCCTTGAATATCATGGCCTTCTCCGGCGCGACCAGCTCGGCCGTTTCGCGCTCGGCCCTCGGCTCGTCGAACTCGGTCGCCTCGCGGCTACCGGGTCGCCGCTGAATGAGGCGGCTCGGCCGGTCCTGCGCGAACTGGTCGAGGCGACGGGCGAAAGTGCTCAGCTTTACGTGCGCGACGGCGATCGGCGCGTGTGTGTCGAGTCCATCCAGTCCCCCCATGGGCTGCGCACCATCGTCGGCGTCGGCGCGATCATGCCTCTCGATCGGGGATCGGCCGGCCGGGTGTTGGCCGATCTCGATGCCGCGGCGCGCAAGCGCGGCTGGGCCGCCAGCGTCGGCGAACGCGAGGCCGGCGTGGCCAGCGTCAGCGCTCCGGTGCGTGATTCCGACGGGCGCGTGAGGGCTGCGGTGTCGGTCTCCGGACCGATCGAGCGCACCACCCGCCATCCCGGCCGGCTTTACGCTGACGCCGTGGTGGCTGCCGCCCGGTCCATCGAACGGGCCGTCGGCTGGCCATGAACGGGCTCCGTCTCGACCATCGCGACCGACGGATCCTGGCCCTCGCCGTTCCGGCCCTGGGCAGCCTGGCCATCGAACCGCTCTATCTCATTGTCGACACCGCAATCGTCGGCCATCTGGGAAAGACCCCCCTCGGCGGCTTGGCCGTGGCGTCGAGCGTTCTCAACGTCGCGTTCTGGATCTTCCACTTCCTCCTCGAAGGCGTGACCACCCAGGTCGCGGTTCGGATCGGAGCCGGCGATACGCATGGAGCGTCACACGTGGTCGCCCGCACGCTGACGGTCGCCGTCTTGATGGGGCTCGCCGTGAGTGTCCTGCTGGGGGTTGGAGCCAATCCAATAGCGGGACTGTTCGGTGGGACGGGCGCGGTTCGAGCGGCGGCCGCGACGTACCTGCGCATAAGCGCAGTGGCGCCACCGTTCATCTTTGTGTCGCTTGTGGCCACCGGCTATTTGCGCGGCATCGAAGACGCCAGAGCCACCGTGCCTATCATCCTCGGCGCCAACGTACTCAATATCGTCTTGGAACTCTTGCTCGTGGGTCCCTTTCATACCGGAATCGCCGGCTCCGCGTGGGGCACGGTGGTAGCGCAAATCGTGGCCGCGTCATGGTTTCTGGTCGTCATGCACCGGCGCCTCGGCAGGGCGCATCTCCGACCTACCCTGCGGGGGGTGCAGTCCATCTTGCGCATCGGCGGTCACCTCTTCGTGCGCACTGGGCTGCTCATAGGAATGTTCTCGCTCGGCACACGAGTAGCGGCCGGAATGGGCGAAGAGACGCTCGGCGCCCATCAGATCGCCACCCAGCTATTCACGCTATTGGCCCTTTCGACCGACGCGCTGGCCGTAGCGGGGCAGACGCTCACAGGCACGCTGCTCGGCGCCAACGATCACGACGAGCTGCGGGCGGTCGTTCGTAGGCTCACCCGTTTGTCGTTGATGGTCGGCCTGGCTTTGGGGCTCGTGGTTGCGGCGCTCTCACCATTGATACCGCATGTGTTCACCGGCGACGCCGCCATCATCCACCAAGCCACAATCGCCTTGTTGATCTTGGCCATAATGCAACTTCCTGGAGCGATTGCGTTCCAGTGGGATGGCATCCTCATGGGCGCTGACGATTTTCGTTTTTTGGCTGGCGCCATGGCGGTCACCTTCGTGATCTGCGCGCCGCTGCTGCTCCTCGTTCGCGCTCATCGATCGGTCGGCATTCAGGGTCTGTGGGGTGCGCTACTCGTCATGATGATCGTTCGGGCCGCCCTGTCGGTGTGGCGGGGCCGGGGAACGGCCTGGATCAGCCGGGGCTAGTGCGATCGGGCCCGTTGGTTGAGGTCGATTACCAACCGGTCAACGGCGAGCCGGGTCAGAGGCTTGATGAGGGCCCGGTCAAGGCGCCAGCGGGCTCGGTCACCGATCTCGTCGCCCATCGCGGGATGATCGAGGGCGCGCTGACAGCTCAGCTCCATCATGTGGGCCTGATGGGCGAGTGCCTGGCCGAAGTCACCGGGTGCGAACGCCCGCTCATCACCACCGGCGCGTCGATAGCCGGCCACGAGCGGACTCGGATCGATATCGACTTCGAGCAGATCGGCGATCGTCGAGCCCAGGTCGTGGCGAGGCGCACCCGGGCCCGAGTTCTCCCAATCAAAAATCACAAGCGGATGCTCCGGAGTGCAGCCGATGTTTTCGGGACACGTCAAGATGGCAGATACGGCGGGGTCCATCGGCCGAGCCGACTAACTCGTTGGCGGCAATCAGTTCGGTCACGACGGCACCAACCCGATCGGCCCACGGCGCGGCGGCCAAGGCGGCGCGTGCGAGCAGCGTTCGCCACGTCCCTTCGGTCACCGGTTCGACATACCATGGGTCGGGCGGGGCGTCGGTGGGCGGCACGTTCGCGTGCATGCGGGCCATCACGGCACCGAGTAAATCAAAGGGCCCGGTGAAGGGCGAAAGATCAACCCATTCGTAGGCTCGCCAGCGACCGATCAAGGCGGCCCCGGCTGGTGCTCGAACCGGACGAGGAAGGGGCACGCCCGCCGTAAGCATCCGCTCCTGGAACTCTACGTTGAAAGTAGCCTCGGTCGACGACGGTGCCACCATGTGGGCGAGCGGTTCCTTCAGCGCGAATTGGCCCTGCACGGTCGCGACTTTCCACACGCGGCCGAGTTCGCCACGGGCCACGACGACCGGCCCCGTGATCGGGACTCCAAGTCCGAACGCGACAGCCGCTGCGCCCGCGTCGTCAGGGTCCATCTCGACACCGTAACCGCGTCTAGTCGTTGGGCGTCACGCCGATCCGCACCCGGAACGTGAACCACATCGGTCGCTCTTCGGTGCCGAGCGCGGCTCGGGTGGCGGCGGCGAACTTGTCCACCCCGAGTCGGCCTTCGTCGACTCCGTGCTTAACGAGGGTCTGCAGATCACCTTGGCTGCGCAACAGGTCGATGAATCGCTCGGCCGTACTGGCCTCTTCGCCGAGCACGGCGACCTCGCCACACCACGCGAAAGCACCGCTCGACAACATACGCGACAGGTGCTCGTCTTTCGACCACGATTGAACACCGACCGCCATGGTGCGGCCCTTGTTGGGATCACGGCCGAAATGGGCCGGCAAAGCAACGTCGGCATCGTCGCCGAGCGGCGCCCTCAGTTGCTCGCCGGTAAGCCCGGCGGCGAGACGCTCTTCGTACGATTTCACGATCGCTCGGCACCGCCGCCACGCTCCCTCGGCCGGGGCGTTACCGATCGAAGGAGGCCAGTCGCAGTCGATGGCCGCGAACACACCGCCCGGCCGCAACAGGCGGCCGACCTCGGCGAAGGTCGGCGTTGGGTCCATCCAGTGCAGAGCCTGTGCCGCAACGACGACATCGGCGCAATTATCAGGCAAGCCGGTCGCGTGCGACCAGCCCGTCTCGTATCGCACATTCGCAGCCGCCGTCGCCGCCGAAGCCTGCCTTCGCATATCGTCACTCGGCTCGACGCCGACGACTTCGTCAACCCAGGTTGACGCCCAACGCGACGACAGACCCGTCCCGCTCCCGAGATCGACGAGAAGGCGCGGGCGCGTCCCGCCGGAATACGCCGTGAGAATGGATGCGAGGATCGGCGGGGGCGCCGGGCGGACCCTGTCGTAGAGATCGGCGAAGCCGGAGAAGCGCTGCGCGTTGGCGACGAGATCGAGGGGGTCAGACGTAGCCATCAGATGATCTCCAGGTAGCGCTTCAGTTCCCAGTCCGTCACTGCATCTTGCCATTGGCGGTACTCCCATTCCCTCGTTGCCGCAAAGTGATCGACGAAAGTGTCGCCGAGCCAGTCGCGAGCGATCTCCGAATCCCGAAACGTGTGTGTGCTGCGCAGCAATGACCTTGGCGCCCGAGGAACGTCATCACCGCCTTGGTTGTTGCCCGATATCGGCGCGGTGGTGAGCTTCAATCCCTTCTCGACACCGTGCAGACCGGCCGCGATGACCGCAGCCATCGCCAGGTACGGGTTGACATCGGCGCCCGGGCAGCGCGTCTCCAGTCGGGTGGATTTGGGGGAACCGGCAATGACCCGAAAGCTGGCTGTGCGGTTGTCGACTCCCCACGTCGGCTTCACGGGTGCCCAGAAGCCGTCGACGAGTCGCTTGTAGCTGTTGATCGTCGGCCAGAACATGGGCGCGAATTCGAGGAGACAGGCGATCTGGCCGGCGAGATAGCTCTCGAACAGTGCGCTCATGGCGTGCGGGGCGGACGGGTCATGGAAGAGATTCGTCGCGCCATCGGAAAGACTCTGATGAATGTGCCCCGAACAACCCGGGAGATTCTGATTCCATTTGGCCATGAAGCTCGCCATGATTCCATAGCCTTTAGCCACTTCTTTCGTGCCCGTCTTGAACAGGATGGCGCGATCAGCAGCTTCCAACGCTTCCGAGAAGGAGATCGCCGCTTCGTACACACCCGGTCCAGTCTCGGTATGGAGCCCCTCGATCGGAACTCTGAAGGCTTCCATCTGGTCCATCAGCGCGTTGAAGAAATGCCGACCGTCGGCCATGCGCAGGAGTGAGTATCCGAACATGCCGGGCGTAAGCGTGCTGGGTCCCACGCCGTGCTTGTCCGCCCAGCTCTGCGGCGTTTCGGCAAAGTTGAACCACTCGAACTCCATACCGGCCATCGGCACCACGCCGAGCTTCTCCGCCCGGCCCAGAACCCGTCGCAGAGTCTGGCGGGGGCAGATCGGCGATGGGGAGTCGTCCGGGTTCACGAACTCGCCCAGAAAGAACGGGACCTCGTTGTCCCAGGGCACGCGCCGGGCCGTGTCCAGATCGATGCGTACCTTCGCGTCAGGGAAACCGTGCTGCCAGCCCGTCATCTCGGCGTTGTCGTAACACCGGTCATGGGCATCCCACCCGAACACCACGTCGCAGAAGCCGAACCCGTCGTTCACGGCCCCCAGAAACTTGTCACGGTGCAGGTACTTGCCGCGCAGTATCCCGTCGATGTCGCTGACCGCCACCTTCACCTTGCCCGCCGCTGAAGCGCGGACGGCCGCCACGGCGGGATGCTCGTCGTTCTTGGGTTTCGCGGCCATGGACGGATCGTAGGGCCCTACGCTCACATCAGCCATGGATGCCCTGCTGCGAGAGCTGGTTCTGATCGTCGGACCGACACACGTGCTCACCTCGCCCGATCAGCGGGCCACGTACGAGGTCGATTGGACGGGTCGGTTCCGGGGCCACACGCCGGCGGTCGTACGCCCTGCATCCACCGACGAACTGGTGGCGATCATCGATGCCTGTCGTCGGACCCATGTCGCGATCGTGCCCCAGGGCGGCAACACGGGATTGGTCGGGGGCGGCGTGCCACTGGGCGACGAGATCGTGGTGAGCCTCCGGCGGCTCACGACCGTCGGCGCTGTCGACACCAGCGCGCGACAGGTGACGGTCGGCGCAGGCGTGACGCTCGCCGACGTTCAGAACCTGGCCGCCGCCGCCGGCCTTCGCTACGCTGTCGATCTCAGCGCGCGCGACTCCGCCACGATCGGCGGCATGATCGCGACGAATGCCGGTGGAATCAACATGATCCGCTACGGCGGCACGCGCGAGCAGGTGATCGGGGTCGAAGCCGTGCTCGGCTCCGGGCAGATCGTAAGCCGACTCGGGGGGTTGCTCAAGGACAACACCGGTTATCACTTTCCTTCGCTGCTGTGCGGGAGTGAAGGCACATTGGGCATCGTCACCGCGGCTCGCCTCCGGCTCGTGACCCAGCACGCGCATAGGGCCACGGCGTTGGTCGCGTTCCGTACCGTCGTCGACGCGGTGGCTGCGGTGTCGATGTGGCGCTCGCACCTCGACACCTTGGAGGCCGCTGAGCTGTTCCTCGACGCCGGTCTCCAACTGGTGTGCCGCGCGTTCGACCTGTCGCCGCCCTTCACCTCACCATGGCCCGTATACGTGCTTGTCGAGGCCGCCGACCACGTGGATCCCACTGAGGCACTCGGTCGCGCCGTTGAAGCGTCGTCAGGCATGGCTGACGTGGCCGTCGCCGGCGACGAGAAAGGCCGGCGGGCGTTGTGGCGCTATCGCGAAGATCACACTCTTGCGATCAACACGCTCGGTCCGCCCCACAAGCTCGACGTCACGCTGCCCATCGACCGACTCGCCGAATTCATGAAGGTCGTCCCGAAAGCGGTGTCCGAGGTCGATCGCGCCGCTCAGACCTGGCTGTTCGGTCACGTCGGCGACGGTAACATCCACGTGAACATCACCGGCGTCGGTCGCGACGACGAGCGGACCGACGAACGCGTGCTCACGTACGTCTGCGAGTTGGGTGGCAGCATCAGCGCCGAGCACGGCATCGGCACGGCCAAGAAGCAGTGGCTGCACCTGAACCGGTCTCCGGCCGAGCTGAGCGCGATGCGGGCCATCAAGGTGGCCCTTGACCCCGTCAACATCCTCAACCCGAACGTCCTTTTCGCCTGACCGGTGTCGTCTCGTTCAACCCGAGTCAGCAGGCCATCACTTCGGCCATCGCCCTGCAGAAACTCGGCCACCGCCGCGCATCGATGCGGCCGGCGCGGCGCAGAAGCCGACCCACATCAAGCAGTTGCACATTGTCGAGATTGGCCACACTTCCTTGCTGCACGCCCTCCTCTGTTCCCAGTTCAACTTCGGTGCGAAGACCGCGAGCCGTCGTGGTGATCGGGGCCACGACTACGCGAGTGAGTCGCTCCGCGACCCGTGCCCTCGTGAGAATCACCACCGGGCGGATCTTTTCGTTGGGGAAATCGGCCCACCAGACCTGGCCGTGGCCGATGCCTTTCACCGGGCCGCCCGCCGCCTTCGGCGCAGCTTGGCCAGCCCGACCACCTCCGCCGGAACGCTCCCCTCATACGGGAGATCGTCGTCGGCTTCCGGCATGTCGAGTTCGGGGTCATCCTCATAGGCAAGCAAGGTCAACACGGCGCGTTCCTGCTCGGCGACGCGCTCCTCGACATACGCACGAAGAGCGCGATCGAACAACTCGCTGTCGCGTTCCCCGCCCATAGCCCGAGCCCGAGCGAGACAATCAGCATCGACCGTGGTTGAGATTCGCGCACGACTCATGCCACAAATCGTAGCATGAGGCCTTCTGCGAGTGGCAGACCCTTACGGTTTGCGGGAAAGGTACCGGCGGTTCTTGAGCTTCGACCGCAAATAGTCTTTGTTCATGAGGGCGATATAGTCGATCGAAATCTCCTTCGGACACGCCTCTTGGCATTCACCGTGATTCGTGCAACTACCGAAGAACTTTTCCATCGTGTCGACCATCGCCTCGGTGCGGGCATACCGCTCAGCTTGGCCTTGCGGCAACAAGTTCATGTGACCGATCTTGGCCGCAGTGAACAGGTTCGCGGCCCCGTTCGGGCAAGCCGCGACGCACGCCCCGCATCCGATGCACGCGGCGGCTATGAATGCGGCGTCGGCGACCGGCTTAGGCACGGGAATGAGGTTGGCATCGGGCGCCGAACCGGGGAAGACGGTGATATAGCCACCGGCCT
The DNA here is from genome assembly GCA_025359845.1 of Acidimicrobiia bacterium. Lineage (GTDB taxonomy): Bacteria > Actinomycetota > Acidimicrobiia > Acidimicrobiales > JANYDT01 > JANYDT01. The sequence goes on along the minus strand of JANYDT010000067.1, from coordinate 17,733 downwards.
CGACGATGCGATCGAAGGCCGATCGATCAACCATCAAATCCTTCACGATCGGAAAGGAGGTGGCCCGGAAGGGCTCCACCACAACCTCTTGCCCATCATGGAACTTACGCATATGGAGTTGGCAGGTGGCGGTGGCCGTTTCCGGGCCGTGCGGGATGCCATTGATCATCAGGGAACACGATCCGCAAATGCCTTCACGGCAGTCGTGATCGAAGGTAATCGGCTCCTTATTTTCGGCCAACAGGCGCTCATTGATGACGTCGAGCATCTCCAGAAAGCTCATGTCTTCGCTGATGCCCTCGGCCTTGTACGTCTCGAATCGGCCGGTGTCTTTTGGCCCTTTTTGGCGCCAGACCTTGAGGGTCAAGTTGATGGTCTTGCTCACGTGGACGGGCTTGGGCCGCGACGCACCGGGCTCGCCCAGAGGTCGGTTCATGGTGGCGGTCACTTGTAGCTCCGTTGGCTCGGCTTGCAGTATTCGAAGGAGAGTGGCTCCTTGTGAAGGGTCCCGTCGGCGACTGCGTGGTTGAAGCCCCATGCGCCCACGTAGCTGAAGTTCTCGTCGTCGCGCTGGGCTTCACCGTCGTCGGTCTGATGCTCGGCCCGGAAATGTCCTCCGCAGCTTTCTTCACGATGCAAGGCGTCTTGACACATGAGATAGCCGAGTTGAAAGAAGTCGTCGACTCGCCCCGCTCGTTCGAGCGACTGATTGACCGACTGGTCGTCGCCCAATACCTTGACGTCTTTCTTAAACTCTGTATACAACGCCGGAATTTCGGCCAGCGCCTTGTTGAGCCCGGCCTCGGTCCGTTCCATTCCACAGTAGTCCCACATGATCTTGCCCAGTTCGCGGTGGAAATGATCGACCGAGTACTTGCCCTTGACCCCGAGATAGCGGGCGTTCTGATCGCGGACCGCGGCCTCGGCGGCCTTGAACGCCGGATGATCGGTCGGGACAGGCTTCTGATTCAGCTGGGGAGCCAAATAGTCACCGATCGTGTACGGCAACACGAAGTAGCCGTCGGCCAGTCCTTGCATAAGCGCCGAAGCGCCGAGTCGATTGGCGCCGTGATCGGAGAAGTTGGCCTCGCCCATAGAATAGCAACCGGGAATGTTGGTCATCAGGTTGTAGTCGACCCACAATCCGCCCATCGTGTAATGCACTGCAGGGTAGATACGCATTGGTGTTTTGAACGGGTCTTCGCCCGTGATGCGTTCGTACATCTCAAACAAGTTGTCGTAGCGCTCCTTCACCACATCACGCCCGAGGCGCAACAGCGATGACGAGAAGTCGAGATAGACGCCATTCTTGAGCGGACCGATGCCCTTCCCGGCGTCGACCACCGTCTTGGCGTTGCGGCTCGCCACGTCACGGGGCACCAAGTTGCCGAAGCTCGGATACTTGCGCTCCAAGTAATAGTCGCGCTCGCCTTCGGGAATCTGGTCGGCCCCACGCGTGTCGTCGGGGTTGTTCGGCACCCAGATGCGACCGTCGTTGCGCAGCGACTCCGACATGAGGGTGAGCTTCGACTGGAAGTCGTCCGACGAAGGTATGCACGTGGGATGGATCTGCATGTAGCAAGGATTGGCGAACAACGCCCCCCGGCGGTGGGCCCGCCACGCCGCGGTGACGTTGCAAGCCATGGCGTTGGTCGATAGGTAGAACACGTTGCCATAGCCGCCAGTGGCGAGCACCACGGCATGAGCCGAGTGCGAGGTGACTTCGCCGGTAATGAGGTCACGCACGACGATGCCGGCGGTCTGGCCGTCCACGACCACCAGATCGAGCATCTCGCTACGGGTATGCAGTTCGACAGTGCCCTTGTGAACTTGTTGTGCCAACGCCGAGTACGCGCCCAACAACAGCTGCTGACCGGTCTGTCCGGCGGCGTAGAACGTCCGACTGACTTGAGCGCCACCGAACGAGCGGTTGTCGAGCAGACCGCCGTATTCACGGGCGAAGGGGACGCCCTGAGCGACGCATTGATCGATGATGTCGACCGAGACCTGGGCGAGGCGATACACGTTGGATTCACGGGCTCGGTAGTCGCCGCCCTTCACCGTGTCGTAGAAGAGCCGATATATCGAGTCGCCGTCACCGTGATAATTCTTCGCGGCGTTGATGCCGCCCTGCGCGGCAATCGAATGGGCCCGGCGAGGGGTGTCGTGAAACGTGAAGGCCTTCACGTTGTAACCGAGGCCACCCAGCGTCGCCGCCGCGCTGGCCCCGGCCAGGCCCGTCCCGACCACGATGATGTCGAACTTGCGCTTATTGGCCGGGTTGACCAGCTTGACCGAAAACTTGTGGTTGGTCCACCGGTCCTGGATGGGCCCGGACGGGGACTTGGAGTCGAGGGTGATGTCAGACATGGTGCTCGCTCAACTTCCGTTGGGGGTGTACTCGATGGGGGCCTTGCTGGGCTTGGTCACGCCGAACTGACGCAGGATCGGAAACGATAGGTTGCCGAGCACGATCACGGCCGATAGACCGATGGCGAACTTCTTGCGCCAAGCGTTGAAGCGCGGGTTGTTCCAACCCACGGACTGGAAGAACGACCACGCGCCGTGGAACAGGTGCACACCGAGCGCGATGTTGGCCACGATGTAGAGCACCGCCACGATTGGGCGCCCGAGCGACGAGGTGAGGTTGTAATAGGCGAACCCCCGCTTCCAGGTGTCGCCGCCGCCCCGAATACCCTTGACGCCCCACGTGAGATCGGCGAGGTGCCAGAACAGAAAGAGCGTAAAAATGATGCCCGTCCAACGCATCGACCGGCTGGCGAAGTTGGCTGCCAGGTAATCGCGCTTCGACTGATAGTCGACAGTGCGGGCCCGCCGGTTCATCATGGTGAGGCTGTACGCACAGTGGGTGTGCAAGACGAAGCAGGCTATGAGGCCGAGACGCAGCAGCCACAGCGTGACCGTGCGGGGCAGGATCGGTACCAGCAACTCCCGCAGAAAGTGGGCGTAATGGTCGAACTCGGCGGCGCCGAGATACATCTTGAGGTTGCCCACCATGTGGGCCAACGCGAACAACACGAGGCCCATGCCCGTGGCGGCCATGACGTACTTCTTGCCGATCGCGGATCGGTAGAACTCGATGGGGAACGGCAATCGCCGCTTTACGGCGTTGTCGGCGGTTACCGCAGCCATGCGAACTCCTCGTGAAGGCCTATCTCTGACACAGTTCACACCCTCACGGGCTAGCGCTGCGGACGATACGGTATCGGGGGTCCTACCCTTAGGCACAATCGCGGGGTGGGCGAGGTGGTGTGACGGGCACGGTGTCGCGGGTCATAACAGTCGGAACCGATTGACGTGTGGCAGCTGCACGCGTCCGGCTTGGCGCGGTGTAGTTGGATCCTCTCGCCCTGTGGCCGTTTTCGTTGTAGGGACGAGCACCGTGTGCGTTGGCGGCGGTCACGGACTGTGGCGGTTCGGTCGACCAGCCAAAACGCGACGGCCTCGGTCAGGATCGGGGCCAATTCCGCCGCTAACGCACACAGTGGTGCCACGGCCGATGATTGACAGCACGGCGCCTCCCATCGGCGACTTTCTCGGTGTACTCGCTTGACAGCGTTGTTGCCTTGACGCGACGCTGCGACCAGCACAACGGCAGTTCTCTCACAAGGGAGCACATCTATGGACATCTTTCGGCGGGTTCTTCGAGAGACGGCAACAAGGTGACTTTTGAAGGTGCGGTCGAAAACGGCGACTTGTCTTATACGGTTTCGCCGGGCACCTAAAAGAGACCATCGTCTTGCGCATCGCTCCTTCGGGATCGGGGCCTGTGGAGGACCAGTTCGATAGGGCGGCCCACGGTTTCGTGCCTCATCGGTCGACAACGGCGTCGAAATGTTGAACTTGAAAGGGGACTTGATCTACAAGTTTGCCGACGGGCCGGCGTTCGACTCGAGGCTCGACTGGAGGCCGCTCAAGATCGCGGCGAAGGCGAGAGCGGAAAAGCAACGGTTAGATCACCCCGCCCAATACGCGGCGCCAAAGGTGTTCGGGTACGTGCCCGATCTCACGTGGGTCGGTGATCTCAGCATTACTCCATGCCCACTGAGCACAGCGCTCTCCCGCCAAAAAGGAGACTTCGTCTTCTGGCTTGCTCAAAACGCCAAAGCGAACTCCGCTTTAGGTGGTGCGTGTAGCACGTACGACAGCTGCGGCCTCGACGACCAAACTCTCATCAACGAGACAGTATTCCACCCGACAATATTCCTCGCGTGGCCCTACTTTCTCAAGCCATTCGTTACATGATGCGCCCATTAGCTAAGCGAATCGTGGGCACGACTAGAAGAAGATGCGCGTGTCACCAATCAATTCTCAGCTGGATACTCATCTCGCGATTTTGCGCGTTTCGAGTCCTCATTCGGCGCGCATTTTCCTCCGGAAGTCTTTGCATCTCTCCAACGCCATGGAGCCTGCAATCCACTCGCCGACTCGTGCTATCTGTTTTCACTGGAGGGAATCTCCTCGAGACGCGACTTGTTCTCCGGCCTCTTTTCTCCAAAAGACCGATTTTCTGAGCCGGATAGCCGACCTGGTCGAGGCCCGCGTCGTTCTGGTGGAGCGCATGACGTTCGCGCGATCCCCGTACTGCCGCTTGGCGTGCCGCTTCGGCTCGATTCTCTCCGATCTGCCCGGGTTCGGTGGGCCGGGGTATGACTATGACACGCTTCCACCACTCAAATTTCCGGCGACGCCGTTATGAACTCGACGATCGAAGCCTTCTGGAAGGCGCGCGCCTTGATTTGGCGCCGCCTGTGCGGTCAGAGACCACAATGAACACCGATGCGCAAGTCGAACTCGGACGGCCATCGCGCCAAGACCCTCCGGCCGAAACGCCAAACCTCGCGTGGCGACGCGCACAGACAGTTCTGGCCCTCCCCTACACGCTGCGGCCGTTCTTCACGTGACTCGTCTCATCGAAGAGTCATGGCGAATCATCGAGTCGATTCCCGAGATAGCCGCCCGAATCCGACGTGGATATTCCACAGGAGAACTAGTGGCCCTTCAAGCGCGAATTGGTTCGCAACTTCCATCGGACGTGCTGGAGTCATTGGCTAAGCGTGGCACCTGCGATTCGGTGTTGACATCCTGCCAGCTGTTCTATTTGGACTCTATTAGCTCAACAGTAAGAATGCCACCACTACCTGCGAACTGGGCGACCCTCTTTACTCGAGGACCGGTCTCTGAAGTGGACCGTTGGACGGAACGCACGGTCGTCTTGGGATTTCTCGACCCCGGCTGGCTAGCTTTGGATTTCGATCCATTACCCGGCGGCGACATCGGTCAAGTCGTGACATACCAATACCCAGGAGTGAGGACTCGAATCGCCCGGAGTTTTTCAGACTTCATGAGTCGAGTTGCGGATCTCGTTGAGATGAAGTCCTGGTTCATCGTTTCCTCGAAAACGCGAACGGCCGTTTCACCGGTGGGGTTGTCAGTTTGGAACGAGTCTTGCCGATCTACCCGGGTTCGGTGGGCCGGGGTATGACTATGACACCCTTCCACCACTCAAATTTCCGGCGACGCCGCTTTGATCGCGACGATCGAAGCCTTCTGGGAAGGCGCTCGCCGCCTTGCCTCTCAGCACCCTGAGCTGGAACTCGAGGCTGGCGCTGCGGGTGAGCAGCTCGATGGTCGACCCGGCACCGAAGAACTGACCGAATCATGGCAGATTTGCAGTGCTGAACGGGTGGGCCTCCTGTTCGCCGGTTACACATTGCTCGACCCCGACGAAAGCGTTCGGCTCGCTGCGTTGTGGGCCAAGAACGAGCCACCATTCGAATATGGCGACGATGTCGCCAGGGTCATCCCGACCACACCGCCAGTACCAGGAGTGCCCGAATGGGGTCGCCGATTCGGACCAGTGCGCCAACGTAATTGGGAGCCCGGATGGACACCAGTGTTGCAGCACGCCAACGGAACGTCGCTGATCTGTGTCGAACTGAACCCCTGGCCCGAAGCCGATCTCGGTCAAGTGATATGGGGATTTGGCGCCAACTGTTCGGTCAGAAACCACAATGAACACCAGTGCGCAAGTCGAACTCGGGCGGCTATCGCGCCAAGACCTTCCGGCCGAAACGCCAAACCTCGCGTTGCGTCACGCTTCGGTGTATCACTCTGGAAAGAGGCTTGCCTATCTGCCCGGGTTCGGTGGGCCGGGGTATGACTATGACACCCTTCGCCGCTCAAATTCTGGCATCGCCGCAGGTAATGAGGAGGTCGGACCAAGTCGTCGAGCAGCGAAGCCCGGGCGTCGGGTGGGCATCGCAGTGCAGCCAGGCGCCCAGTCCGCCGATCGGGGGCCTACGATCGGCGTCGTGGAGATCACCGCGGCGTTGCAGCGCGCCTTCGACATGACGCGACCGGTCGAGGCCGACGGGCCTGAGTATGTCGACTGGCAGAACGCGCTCGGTTACGACGACGTGAAGAAGCTTATGGCGCGCCAGCTGCGCCGCAGCGAGTCGGGCGCCCGCGTGCTGTTCACCGGGCTGCGAGGGTCGGGCAAGAGCAGCGAGCTGCGCCGGCTCCAGACCATGCTGCGCCAACAGGAAAACAATCACGGCTTCTTCGTGGTCACCGTGGACTGCGCCGAGTTGCTCGATCTCGACGAAGAGGTCTCGGCCATGCAAGTCGTGCTGGCCATCGCCGGGCGCCTGCTCGACGAACTCTACGGCAAAGTGCCGGCCGAGGCGAAGGACGCGGCCAAAGCGCTGAAGGCCTTGCTCGCCGGGATTCTCGGCGCGGCCGAAGCGGCCGTTCCGTTCGGCAAAGTGGGGCCGAGCCTGAAGCTGGCTTTCGGCGATCCGACGGCCCGCAGCCGGCTGAGCGACCGCCTCGAGAACTCGCGCAAGGATCTGTTCGATCGCATCAACGCCGTGCTCGGGCAGGCCAAGGCGGAGCAAAAGGAGATCGGCAACGACCGTATGGCGATACTCGTCGATTCGCTGGATCGCATCCCCGAGCGGGCGATCGCCGAAGGCGGGGGCACCAACCACGAGGCGCTGTTCCTCAACTCGAGCGCCACCCTCAAGGGTTTGGCGTGCGACCTTGTCTACACCCTGCCGATCGAGTTCGTCTTCCGCCACCTCGCCAGCGGGCGGCTCCTCAACGATTGGGGTTCGACGCCCGTTCAGCTCGGGGTCATCGCGCCGGTGTCACGCACCGACGAAGTCGTCGGTGGACTGGGTCAGCTGCTCGAAATCTGCGCCGAACGGGCTCGGTTGGGTGGGCTGCAAGGCGCCGACGATCTGCTCGACCATGAAGCACTTCGCGATCTGTGCCTGCGCTCGGGCGGCCACCTCCGGTCTCTGTTCCAGCTCATCCGCGGCGCTCTTGATCGATCCGATTCGGTCCCACTCGATCAGCGTGCCGTCACCAAGTCGATCGCCGCGCACCAGCGGGCCACGCTCGATCAGCTCAACGCCGAGCACCGCCGCGTTATAGGCGAAGTGGCGGCCACCCATAAGCGGCCGGCCCACGCAGCCGACGAAAAGCTGTTCATCGAGCTGCTCCGCAACCAGAACGTGCTTCCCTACATCGACGACGCCGAAGCCACCGAGACATGGTTCGGCGTGCACCCGCTTTCGAACCCCAATTGGTCCGCGCCGGGGGCGACCGCATAGTGACTCTGCTCGAACGGCTTCGGGCTCGCAAGCCGAAGCGAGCGGCGAGCCCGCCCGATCTGGCAGCCACTACCGCCGAAGGTCGCGTCGAGGATAGCGCGGCCCCCCGACGCGACGGCCCGAGCGACGGCACCGGGGCGGCGCGAGGCTCAGAATCGAGCCAAACAGGCGCGACCGGTGCCGCGCCCGCGAGCCACGACCAGACGGAGACCGAGGAGGAATCGCTGGCGGTGCTCGAACGAGCGATCCGGCGCCGCCACGGCTTCGCACTCCTACCGGCGGTGGTGAACCATCCGGGTCTGCGCGACCGGCTGTGCGCCAACCTGCGGAGTCGGCTGCCCGACGACGAGCTCCCGACCGTCACCGTCACGCGGCTGTCCGACGCGACAGTGCTCGACCAGATCGCCGCGCAACTGGCTGAGCTGGACGGGCCGACACGCGCCAATCCGGCCGCTCTGCTGGTGACCGGCGTCGAAGAACTGGTCGACCTGGGCGACGATCACTGGACCAAGTTGGCCGGGCTGAACCTGAGCCGGGAACTGGCGGCCAAGCAGCTGCCGCTGCCGGTGATCGTTTGGCTCCCGGCGTACGCGCTGCGTCGGATCTCGCACAATGCTCCCGATCTGTGGGCGTGGCGGGCCAACGTCGTCTACTTCTTGGGCACCCCGGCCGATGCGCGCGACACCCTAGCGACGCTGGCCGACGACCTGGGCGACGACCTCCACGAGCACGTTGCCCGCCTTGAGCTGTTGCGAGACATCAGCGGCGAACTGGTCGACAGCGGTGTCGAGTCGGAGCCGGAGAGAGCCGCCGTGGGTCTGGCCCTGGGCCGAGAGGCAATGTTTCTCGACGACCTCACGGGGGCCGATGCAGCCCTATCGGGCGCGCTGCCGATGTTTCGCCAAATCGGTGACCGGCTCGGAGAAGCCAACACCCTCCAAGCCCTCGGCAACCTCGCCGCACGCAACGCCGACCTCACCGCCGCCCGCCAGCACTACGACCAAGCCCTACCCCTCCACCGCCAAGCCGGAGACCGGCTCGGAGAAGCCCACACCCTGGAGTCGATGGCGCAGTTGGCTCTGGTCGAGAACGACGCCACGCGGGCCCGCCGATTGTTCGAAGAGGCGGGTGCGCTCTACCAGGTCGTGCACAACACGGCTTGGGCACGATCTTGCCGCGAGGCCGCGGCCGCCATCGTCGACCGACCGAGCTCCTGACCCCGTCAACCTCAACCGCTCGGAGCCGACGCGATGAAACGCCCGACCTTCGACCCCGCATCAGACCGCTACGACTACCGCCCCTTGAAAGCAATTGGTCGCAACCACCGCGTCGGCACCCTCACCGTGTCGCAATTCCAGCGCCAAGGCCACCGGCCCCCCAGACGTGTCCGCGGGCAGCGTCGATTCCACCCGGCCCACTCTTACGCAACCGTCGGCGGGCACATCGCCCGTCCACTGCCACGAACGCTCGCCGCCCGGCCACGTCAATCGGGCCTCGACCGAGACCCCGTTGAGGGCCCGACGCAAGTCCGACACCACATGTACATCCAACCCAATCGAAGCGCCCGCGGCCACGACTGCGGGCAATCGATCGGCCGTCACGATAACCGGCGCACACGCCGCCCGCACGGCCGCAAGCCCTAGCTTGGGTGCGCCTTGCGAGTCGAGCACCGACCATGTGACGCCCTCATAGTCGGACGGATCGGCGAGCGAGAACAGGGCGAATCCACCCGTGGGCCGGTACTTGATGCGGCGCAACTCCTCGATTTGGCGACGCAGCACCACCGCTTGGTACTCCTGCGTGGCCGTCCGCCAAGCCGCAAAGGGCTCGTGACGGGGCACGTGAGCATCGAGATATTGCCGCTGATATGACCGATCGGCATCGAGACGAGCCCACGAGTCGATGCCGTCGGGCACCGCTTGCGCCCCGAATTCGCTCACGAAGCGGGCGAGACGCGGAAAGCGACGCAGATACTTGGGCAGATCGCGCTCATCGCCGTGGTACCACCCAAAATAGAGGTGCGAGTCGGTGCCGGGGCTGATCGGACCGGGGAGCAGACCGGAGTGCGGCGTTGCCGGACGGGACTTGTCAGCCTTGCGCAGCGCCCGATGAACCCGTAGGTCGAGCACTGTCTTGTTCCAGGTGGGCAATTCCTGTTTGGCGAAGTAGCGGATGGGAGTCTCACGGGCCGGCTTGTCAAGGGTGAAGGGCTCGTTGTGGGCACACCAATGAAAGATCGACGGATGGTGACCCAGCAGGTCGACGGCCTCGCCCGCTTGACGCACCGCTTGTTTGGCCACGCTACGGGCATAGCCCCACTGCAGAGGCAGGTCTTGCCACAGCAGCAGCCCGGCCGTGTCAGCCACGTCATACAGATCGGGATGGGCAATGTGGCCGTGCACCCGCAAGAAGTCGAGACCGGCGCCTTGCGCGGCCGCGACCAGAGCCTCAATCTCGACCCGAGTGGTGTCGCCCAGCGCCATGCGAGTCGGGCCCTGGTTGGCGCCCTTCAAGAAGATCCGTTCACCATTGACGCGAAACTCCCAGTCCTTTTCTCGGACCTCGCGCACGCCCGTCTGAAAGCGTCTCTCGTCGGAGAGGCCGTCGGCGTCGATTACTCGCACGTGCACCTCCGTCAACATCGGTTGACCGAGGGCCTTGGGCCACCACAGCACCGGATTGTCGATGTTCACTTGCCATTCGACCCGGTTCGAACCCGCAGCAATGGTCTGCGTGAGCGAGTGATGGGCCGATCCGATGGTCGTGTTCAGCGTGATGGGGCGCGAGTCGGGGCTGTCGAGCACGGCTCGTAGGGCCAAGGTCGCGCGAGCTGAGGTCGCACTCATGCAAACGCATCGCAGCCGTTCGATGCGCACCGATCCGGTCTCGATGAGTCGGACCGGGCGCCAAATGCCACCTGGATTCCACTCTGGATCGATGGCGTCCCAATGCTGGAGCACGCCGGTGAAAGCGCGCTTGGCGGTCTTGTCAGGAGGAGGCGTACAAGTGACCTCTACGGCCAGCGTGTGCTCCGATTGGGCCCGCAACCGGTCGGTCACTTCGAAGGTGTGGGCCATGAAATACCCTTCGGTGTCGCCCAGATAGGCGCCGTCGAGCCAAAGGTCGGACTGATAAAAGACGCCGTCGAGAGTCAGGAACGACCGTCGGTTTGCGGCGGGAGCGGGCGCCTCGAACCGGGTTCGGTAGAGCAGTGGCTCGTCGTTGTCGCGAAACTCCGGCGTGGTGCGCCAATGACCGGGGACGTCGACCGGCGTCCATCGGTCGTCATCAAAATCGGGAAGCGTGCCAGTACGGCGCAACTCGTCATCGGCCAACGTCGCTCGCCACTGGCCCCACGGATGCATTGACCGGGCAGGATAGGTCGCTGCGACGCCACCCGCGTCAGTGGCCGGGTGCAAATTCGCATCCGGCCACTGACGGTGCCTGGGAGGGCAGGGGCTAGCCCCTTTTTGGTGGTGGGCTGGGGGGGTTCTACGGAGTCCAGGTCGTGGAGGCGGTGCTGAGAACTGCGCCAGCCGTGCTGTAAAGGGTGGCGTTGATGGTGCGGGGCGATCCCACGCACTCCGGCGAAGACCAGATGTAGCCCGATGCATAGCGGCTGATCGGCCGAACGCCGTATTTGAAGTACGAGGCGTTGACGAAGTCCGGGATGACGACTGTGCAGCTGTCGGCCGGCGTCGCGTCGACGAACTTGATCCTCAGCCCGGGCGTCGAGTCGCAGCTGGTCTCGGTCTTGCCAGAGGCCTGCCAGTAGCCGGCCGGCGACACACTGGCGGTGATCGCCACGGTCAAGTTGCCACACGGGCCCGGTGTCGTGACCGAACCGCCACCTACTGCGCCGCCGCCGCTCGAGCCAGAGGCCATCGCGGCCGAGCCCGACGCGGCCATCGCCAGAGCCGCCATCCCTACGAGCAACTTCATTCTCATACCCCTCTCCTCACGATCCGAGCCTCCGATTGGTGGCCGGTTGCAGGGTAAGCAGGCGAAGGTGGGCCTGCCTATTGGACCTTCGTCGTAGTGGCCGAACCGGCGTTCAGCGCTGTACTCATGACCACCCGCCGGGCTCGCGGGGGCTCGTGGCCTGTTCGGAGCCGCAACCATTACCGATTGAGCAAATCCTCCACCCACGCGGAGGCCTGCTCGGCCACCCACGCGGTGCGCTCGGCCAGGAAGTGATCGGCGTTGGGCACTTCGACAACATTGGTAGCCGTCCATGAGGCGCACACCTCGCGCGCGGCGGCGGCCGTGGTGTACTGATCGTGCTGCGCGGCGAGTACCAACTTTGGCCGGTCGTCGGCGGCCACCCCCGACGTATCGACGGCCATAGACCCGCGCAGGGGCGGAGCCACCGCAACCCATGCGGCCAACCGGGCATCGACAACGCTGAGCACGACCATTGAGCCAAAGCTGTACCCCGTGGCCAACAATGGGAGCGACGGCCACCGAGTCGCCAACTCGTTCAGCGCGGCGTTCACGTCAAGGGCTTCGTCAACCCCGCGACCGTGGCCGCCCGTCGATCGCCCGACGCCTCGAAAATCGAAGCGCAGTGCGGCTACGCCAATTGCGGGCAATGCCCGGAACAACGCATCGACGACGGGATTACGCCGATTGCCGCCATAGAGGGGATGGGGATGACACACGACCGCCGCCGCCCGAACGGCCTCATCGGGGCAGGCAAGATCGGCATCGAGCGAGCAGCCGTCGGTGGTGGTGAGGGTAAGCGAGGTGACCGGCACAGCTCTCAACATGCATCAACGGGTACCCCCGCGCCAAGATGAGGCTGACCCAGCCCGTCGCGATGCGTTCGATTAGCCGGAGAACCGGCACAGGCGAAGCTTGGAATTGGGCGCCAGTTCGAACGTTGCCGATCCCGATCGAAGGGCCCACGCGAGCGAAGACTCACCCGCGGTCAGAGGATGAACCTCGGCGCGATGAGCAGCATCGATCGAGGACACGGTACTGACTCGAAGTCCTGCCCCGGTGCCCACCCACCGGACGCCAACCGCGCCCGGAGCACGAAAATCGGCCTCAACGGCGCCCGGTTCCGGCCCGGTTGTCCAGGTATCGCAGTTCGCATCGGAGACCATCTGCGTCATGAACGACGACTTCACGACGAGCGCTTCTCGATAGGGCTTGGCGTCTTTAGGAGGGGCAACGTTGGCCGCGAGCGACACCATCGCGGCGGCTCGGTCGACCATCGCCTGATCAACCCGTCGCCGAAATCGCAAGCGAGGACGGCGAGCCATTTCGCGAAGGTCGGCTGGGCTGATATCGACCGTGTACTTGTCGACACTGACCCCCGGAAGGGTCACGTTGCGATTCGCGAGTACTTGCTCCGCGACGAGCAGATCACCGCTGCCTTGCGCTAAGGCGGCGCGGCCGGCCGCGAATTTACCCAGAACTGAGGCGTTGGTGGCCAAGGCAACGCCAAGGAATACCGCGGCAAATGCTGTTCGGTACAGAGCCAGTCCTGCCACTACAACCGGCACAAGCAATACGGTCACTTGGTAAAGGTAACGCGATGAATCTGGCGCGGCCAAGGACGGATCGCGGGCGAGGGCAGTAAGCGCGAGAAACACGGCGCATCCACCGATAAGCGCTCCGACCACCGCGACGTCGACCGAACTCGACCGCCAGCAGAACGTGACCCCGGCGATCAACGTGATCATGCCAAGGGTGGGTACCGTCCACGAGTTGGTTGCGGCCTCCAAAATGGCCAGTCCGTAACGCCCGTTTTGGAAAAGCAGCTTGTTGCTCGCCGGTCGGTAGTGCAGGAACCACGAGCCGTACAAGACGAACGGCACGAGCGAGAACGCGACAGTTCTCACCACCGCTCGCCCCGACCGGACCGCTCGCACGACCGCAATGGTGATAGGCGCAATTACGGCCAAACCAGGACCGGACGAGGTCACTGCGATCGTGCCAGCCAAGGCGAGAAGGTAAGGGCGCCGTTGCGCATGATCGTCGAACAAAAGAGCAACACAGGCGACGGTTCCCCCGGCGGCCAACACGAAAGTGAGCTGAAACGCCCAGTACAGATTCTCGGCTCCGGCCCCGAAAAAGCTCACGAGAAGGAACGTTCCTATGCCCACCCACGACATTGCACTGAGTCGTAATGCTATGTAGCCGCATAGGGAGGCGACCACCACGTGCGCGGTGATCGCGGTGAATAGGTACGGCATGTATGAGCGAAGGCCGAAGGTTCGTAGAAGAAGCCGGAACACGGCGATCGGAGTGGCCACGAGATGCTCGTTGTGCGGAGTGAGCAACGACCGGATGATTCCGACTCGGCTCAGTGCCGAGTGGACAACTGCCCATTCGTCACCGAAGAACCAGATACGTCGACCGACCCAGGTCAGAAACACGACAATCGGAAGTCCGGATACCCCGACAACCCTCCAGTACCTGCGCCGCGGACTCTTGCTCAGCGTGAAACCGGGAGCCGAGGTGACCGGATCGGAGTCTTGCACCGGGGGATCATGACAGACAGGAGCGGAGCGACTAATCACTTGGTCAGGTCCTTGCCTCGGCGACCCGGCTACGATGCATTCATGCGAAGGCTCTTTCGAACCCTCATCCCCGGCCTCGGACTCGCGCTCGCGCTTTCGGGGTGTCTCAAGCTCGACATCGACGGCAAGGTCGGCACCGACGGCAAGGTCGATGGAACCATGGTCGTCGGTTTCAACTCCCAGATGATGGCCATGCTCAGCTCGATGAGCTCCCTCGATTCGACCCCCGGCAAGAAGCCCCAAAGCGCCGATGACATCTGGAAGAAAGCCGTCGTCGACGCCAAAAAGACCAAGGGTGTCACTGATGCCAAGCGCTACAAGAAGAACGGATTCGACGGACTCCAGATTTCTTTCAAGGGTGTCTCGCCCGAACAGGTCATCAACCTGGGCAACGACTCGACCAATGTTGCCAGTACCGCCAACCGCAACGCGACACCGAGCAAGAGCAAACTTACGATCGTTCGCAAGGGCGACAACATGGTGCTCAATGGCGTGCTCGACATGGGCGGTGGCAGTCCCGGTGCCGGCGCCGGCACGGACGATCTGACCAAGTCGATGGCCGGAGCATTCAAGGCGTCCAAACCGGAGTTACGGATCAAGTTCACGTTCCCCGGCAACGTGAGCAAGTCGAACGGCAAGATCTCGGGCCACTCCGTCACGTGGACCCCCGAACTCGGAAAGAACCTCACCATGACGGCCGAGGCCAAGGCTTCGTAAGGCCTTCATGAAATCTCCAGAGGGGCGCTGCGCACCCTGGAGGCATGAAGACACAACCCCAGCTCCGAACCCTTACCGGATTCACTTGTGCCGTCGCGGTATCGATCGCCTTCGTGGGATCGGTGAGTGCCGCACGACCACGCGTGGCCAATACCGGTCCGCCGAGACCGACAGTTTCACTTTGCGGCCCCACCGCGCCGACCACGACGAGGGCGCCATCCACTACCGCCCCGGCGACCACTCGTCCGGCGCCAACATCGCCGGCGACGAGCCGCCCGGCGACCACTGTCGCGCCGGCGCGATCAACTACGGAGGCCGTTTCGACCACCTTACCCTCGATGTCCACGGTTCCGCCGGCGCCTCCGGACACTACGATTACGCCGTCCACGAGCCCGGCCACGACTCCCGGCAAGACACCGCCGACCGCCACCAGCGCCCCTCCGGGCCGCGTCGGAACGGGCGGCGACGGGCGTGAGCGAACTCCTTGAACTCGCCCGACTGGAGGCGGGTGAGATCAACCCGCGGCTGGCGCCGCTGCGGATCGACCTGCTGGCCGAGGAGGTGGCGGCGGCGCATGGCCCAGCGGTCGAGGCCCTCCCGACCTCGGCGGTCATAGTGCCCGGCGACGCAGTGACGCTGCGCCATGCGCTCGACAACCTCGTGCCCAACGCAGTGCGCCGCGCCGCCCTCGTTCGAGTCGTGACAGTCGCAGGGGCGGGCGGAAAAGGCGCCCGGATCGAGGTGAGCGACGATGGACCCGGCATCGACCCGGCGGTGCTCCCGACGCCCTTCAAAACGCTTCGTGCGCGCCGACGGGGTCGGGTCGGCCGGCCTCGGTCTCACGGCACTAGGCGCCGGTGTGGCATTCGTCACTCGAAGCCGGTAGGATGAACCAACGCTGCGGACGTGGCGGGTGAAAAGATGGGCAGGAGAAATCCATGCGTTTTCGAACGTTGGCAACGGCTTTGGCTGGCGCGTGCGCGCTTTCCGCGGTTTCGCTCGGTGGAGTCGCCTCCAGTGCGACTCGGTCGGTCCAGTCCAAGGGTGATGTCCGGGCGGCCTTTGGGCCGTCACGTTTAACCCATTTCAGACCACAGGCGGTGCGTTCCCTATCGACGTTTGCGACGACGATCGACGAACCCAAACTGGCAGATCAACTGGGCTCGTTGAAGGTCGGGGACATCCTCGAGTTGCCGCTCGGCGGCCCTCAAAACCGAGTCGTACAAGTGCCGTTGCTAGAATCAGCCAACGCCATTGGTTCAACCACGGTGTTCGGCCAAAATAGCGACGGACACAATTCCATAATTCTCTCGTCTGCTACGGCCAGCGGCGAGACGGCCTTTGCCGGCAACGTCCGAGTGGACGGGCGAGTCTTCACGCTCAACTACGAAGCCGCTGGACAATACAGCTGGCAAGAAGTCGACATGACCGACCTCAACCGAAAGCACGCGCCCGCACTTTCTGGTGACGCGGCCACTTTGCCCCCCATTAACGACGTTCCCCACGATTTTTCGGGCAGCAAAGCTATTGAGATACCAACTGCAGATGGTCCCGAGGCGTCTCCGTCGGCGCCCCGGCTTGATCTGCTGGTCGGTATAGCGCCCTCGGCCATCACGACAGCGGGAAGCCGAGCGGCATTGGAGGCCGGAATTCGATCAGATGTGGCAACCATGAACTTCGCGTTTGCGAACAATTCGTTGCCGGTGCGGCTGCGCCTTAGGGCCCTCGTCAATCTTCCCGAGGATCCGGCGAACGCTACCGGCATCCTTGATCAACTCGTAAGGCGGACAGCCAATGCGAACACGAATACGATCTTCGGAGCGCGAGCGGCTTACCACGCCGATCTGACCGCGATATACATGGATGTTGCTTCTGAGGACGGTTTTTGTGGGTATGGCTATCAGCCCCGACTGGCCAGTTACTTCTCGGGTGGGGGATCTAGCTTCGGGTACGCACAGGCCTTCTCGGCCGTTCACGCTCGTAACTGTTACCTAACTCTCGCCCACGAGCTCGGTCACAATTTGGGTCTCGGACACGACCTACCGAACCACACTCCACCCCCCTCGTTCCGTCCCTGGGCTTACGGCTATTACTCGTGCGCCAATGGCTTCAGCACGATCATGTCTTACCAGCAAAATTGCTTAGCGGCGACGCAGCGAATTCCGTATTATTCGGATCCCAATACGACGTATGGTGGGGTTCCGGTTGGCGTGGCTGAGACGGCCGACAACGCTCGGGCGCTGCGGGAGACGACCCCCTTGGTGGAGCAGTACGCGCCCGCCCTGCCTACCGATCCGTTCGGGAGTGTCGACGCCATCACCATGACACCGGCCGGAATCCACATCGCGGGTTGGGCCATCGACCCCGACGTCGCCCAAATCGGCGTCGCCGGTGGCGGCGCCATCCCTGTCCACGTCTACGTAGGCGGGCCCGCAGGCGTCGGCACCTTCGCCCAAGCCGTAGACGCCACCCTCCCACGCGCCGATGTCGGTGCCGCGTTCCCCCAATACGGCCCCGACCACGGCTTCGACTTCACCATGACCCCACCCCCGGGTGATACCACCACCGTCTGCGTCCACGCCATCAACGTCGACGAAGGCACCAGCGCCCTACTGCGCTGCGCCGCTATCTCCAACCCCCCTTCGTCGAATGTCCCGTTCGGATCCCTTGACGGTGTCGCCCGCCACGCCGGACCCGGCCTAGACGTCGCAGGCTGGGCCATCGACCCCAACACCGCCGCACCAATACCCGTCCACATCTACAACAACGCCACCTTCGCCGCCGCCACCACCGCCGCCAACCCCCGCCCCGACGTCGGCGCCGCCGCCCCCGGCTACGGCAACCTC
>JANYDT010000034.1 GCA_025359845.1 Acidimicrobiia bacterium | reverse complement strand
GGGTCGAAGACGCGACAGGCAAGGTGCTCTTCACGGCCGATCATTCCGGTCGGCGGGCCATCACCGCGCAAGTGGCGCGCGAGGCGGCCGCGACCTTGACGAACGTCGTGCTGCGCGGTACGGGCACTCGCGCCGCCCTGGGCAAGCGACCGGTCGCCGGGAAGACGGGCACCGCCCAGAACTATGAGGATGCATGGTTCGTGGGCTTCACGCCCGAACTCGCCACGGCGGTGTGGATGGGGGCTCCGACCGGCAAGATTTCGATGCGCAATGTGGGAGGCATCGCCGTCATGGGCGGCACCTACCCGGCCCGGATCTGGCATGAGTACACCGCGGCGGTGCTCGACGGTCGCCCGGTCCAGGAGTTTCAAGCTCCCGATCCCGCGTTGATCCCGCCTGCTACGTGCCTCTCGTTCGATGTGGCCTTGTCTTCGCCCCGTGCGGGCGCCAGGAGCGGGTCGGGCTCGTTGCGTCGGTCGGTGACGGTCTCGGCGGGACGGGGTGCAGGGTTGCGGTTGCAGCTCGACCCGTTGGCTTCGGCCCACCCCAAGAAGACGGCGCGGGTCAGGGCCGCCACTGTGAGTTTGGGCAAGTCGAAGTCCGCGTCCAAGTCCAAAGCCGGAATTCGGGGCTGTTCCGGAGGCTCGTCGGTTGCCGTTGGCACCAAGAAGGCCAAGGCCAGGGCCAAGGCGAAACCGACGAGAGCAAAGGCCAAAGCGACCGCGACCCCCGGCCGAGCGGCCGGTGGGTCGGTTGTGACACCCGTCGCGCCTCCGGTCGAGCCGGCGGTCACAGCTCCCGCGCCGCCCACTCCCGCGCCCGAGGCCGCTGCGCCCGGGCCCGTCACCTCCCCGGATCCGGCCGCCGGACCATGAGGGCGCCGCGCCTGGGCCGATCCGCGGGACACGAGTAGCGTGATGGCTTCATGACCGACGCATTGGCCAACCTTGTTGAGGTCCAGAACCACGACACCCGTTTGGCGCAGTTGCAGTACCGCCGAAGCCACATGGAACAGCGCACGGAATTGGCCTCCGTCGAAGATCGGATCGCCGCCATCGATCGCGAGCTGGTTGAACCGGCGGCCGCGCGTCGCTCGTTCGAGACCCGTGAACAGGCGTTGGAAGACGAGCAAGCGAGCGTGTCGGTCAAAATCGCGGCGGCCGAGCGAACTCTCTATTCGGGTTCGGTGTCGAGCCCAAGAGAACTCCAGTCGCTGGAATTCGACATCGCTTCGCTGAAACGTCGCCGCAGCGAACTCGAAGATCATGAACTCGAATTGCTGGTCGACCGAGAGCCGGTTGATGCCCGGTTGGCCACAGCGGCCGATCAAATCGACGTGCTCGAGTCCCGGCGCATCGTGCTGCAAGAGTCGATTCGAGACGAGGAGTACGCCATCGACGCGGAAGCGGCGCTGGCCTCGGCGGCCCGAGCCACCCTGGTGGCCAGTGTGCCCAGCGATCTGCTCGGGTTCTATGACCGCGCTCGCGTCCAGAACAAAGGCATCGGCATCGCTCGCTTGGAGCACGGCATCTGCGGCGCGTGTCGGCTGAAACTGGCGGCGGTCGACTTCGATCGAATCCGTCAGCAGCCGCCCGATGCCATCGTGCGCTGCGACGACTGCGGCGCCCTCCTACTGCGCTAGCGCTGGATGGTCCTTTGGTTCGGCGCGCTGGCGATGGCCGGTACGTTCCTGGTGTTTCAAGACTCGGCGCTCGATTACCGACTGGTGGCCTTAGGTGCCCTCGTGCCTGATCTTTTCGACGCCATCGTGGCGCGCGGTGTCGGTCCGTTCCACAGCATCGTCGTGGCGGTCGGGGTTTTGATGGGGGTCATGGTGGCCACCGTTGGTCGCCGCTCGGTGCGACGCCGAGCGTTGGCGATTCCGATCGGGATGTTCGGCCATCTCGTCCTCGACGCCGCGTTTGCCCGCACAAACGTGTTTTGGTGGCCGTTCGCGGGTCGGGTGGCCCACGGGCCGATCCCCTCATTCGGACGGCCCGTCGCGCTGGTGGTCGGTCAAGAAGTTGTGGGTCTCGCCGTTGGGGCATGGCTCTGGAATCGTTTTGGGCTGCGTGATCAAGCCCGGCGCAGAAAGTTCGCAAAGACCGGTCGACTCGACCGAAAGGTGATGTGAATGCTGATTTTGGTGCGCCACGGCCAAACCGATGCCAACGCTGCAGGGCTGCTCCAGGGGCGGGCCGATCGACCGCTCAACGACCTCGGCCGGGCCCAGGCCCAGTCGTGCGCTGACGCCCTCCGCCGCATCATCGAGCGGGGGGCGATCATAGTGGCGAGTCCATTGGTGCGGGCTCGCCAGAGCGCGGAAATTGTGGCTGGCGCGGGACGGGCGGTCGAGATCGATCCGGGTTGGATCGAACTCGATTACGGCACATTTGATCTGCAACCGACGGCCGAGATATCGGCCGCGACGTGGAATTCGTGGCGTACCAGCTTGTCGTTCGCGCCGCCGCAGGGGGAGTCGATAGGCGCGATGGGCGAGCGGGTACGACGGACTTGCGACCTTTTGGCGGGACGGGCGGCCTCGCTTGACATCGTGGTGGTCAGCCACGTGTCACCCATCAAGGCGGCGGTGGCGTGGGCTTTAGGGGTTAGCGATGAGACCTCGTGGCGTATGCGCCTCGATCAGGCCTCGATCACCCG
>JANYDT010000249.1 GCA_025359845.1 Acidimicrobiia bacterium | reverse complement strand
TTTGACACCAGCCACCTAGGTAAGGCCTACTTGGCCTCGCCCCAATTCCGACCCCACGACATGTTGACTTCGAGTGGGACGTCCAACTCGGCCGCCGCAAACATGGTCGACAACGTCAGCGCTCGAACCTCATCACGCTCCTCCGGCGGCACCTCGAGGATGATCTCGTCGTGTACTTGCAACACGATGCGGCTTTGGCGCTTCTGCTCCATAAGCGAGGCGTCGAGGCGCACCAGCGCCACCTTGAAGATGTCGGCGGCCAATCCCTGAATGCCGGCGTTCATGGCCTGGCGCTCCCCCATTTGGCGAATGCGGAAATTCGGGGATTGGAGCTCAGGGATTTGTCGACGTCGACCGAAGAGCGTCTCGGTGTAACCCTTGTTGCGGGCTTCGGCCACTGACCGATCCATGTACGACCGCACGTTCGGAAAAGCGACAAAGTAGGCGTCGAGAATCTCTTGGGCCTCGGCGACCGGTACGCCCAGGCGCTGCGCCAAGCCGTAGCTCTCCATGCCGTAGGCCAAACCGTACGAGACCATCTTGGCCTTCGACCGCATCGCCATGGTGACTTTCTCCGATCCTACATGAAACACTCGGGAGGCCGTTGCGTTGTGAATGTCAGCACCAGTCGTAAATGCTTCTATGAGACCGGGGTCTTTGGCTAAGTGGGCGATGACTCGTAGCTCGATTTGATTATAATCAGCCACCAGGAATTCGCAACCCTCGGCGGGGATGAACGCCCGTCGAAATCGTCTCCCATCCTCCGACCGAATCGGAATGTTGTGCAGGTTGGGTTGATCGCTCGACAAACGACCCGTACGGGCCACCGTCTGATTGAACGAGGCGTGAATGCGTCCGTCGGGCGCGACTTCGGCCAACAACGACTCGCCATAGGTCGACCGCAATTTCTCGACCTCGCGATAGCGCAGCAGGGGCTCGATGATCGGGTGGGTCCCGCGTAGCTTTTCCAAAGCTTGGGCGTCGGTCGAGTAACCCGTCTTGGTCTTCTTGTCGGTCTTCAGGCCGAGTTTGTCGAATAGCACGGCGCGTAGCTGAGGAACCGAGTTGACGAGAAACTTCTCGCCCGCTATCTCCTGCACCTCGGCTTCGGCCCTCGCCGCTTCGGTCGTCAACTGTGCGGCCAACGCCCTCAGGTAATCGACGTCGACCCGTATCCCGGCGTTTTCCATACGGGCCAGCACCGAGATGAGCGGCCGCTCGATATCGTCGTACAAGGGCAGGAGTCCGCGCGCTTCCATCGCGTCGCGCATGGGCACGATGAGTCGCCAAACGGCCGCCGCGTTGTGCGCCGTGACTTCAGCCGGATCGGCCGCTGTCGCGCTCAGATCAAGCTGCCCGGTCGGCGGACCGTCGACGACCCGGACGTCGAGGCCGGCGTAGCGCAACGCCAACTCGTCGAGGGGATACGTCTGATCGGACGGGTCGAGAAGGTAGCCGGCCACCGCCGTATCGATTCCCACTTCGGCGGCCATCGGATGAGCCCGCAGCAACTCCTTGACCCGATGACCGTTGACCACACCACCCGGGTCGAAAGCGGCCAGCGCATCGCCTTCCAGCCACCCCACGTGGAACCCGTCCTCGGTTACCGCCATCCCCAAAACAGCCGAACGGCCTTCGGGTCCTGCCCACAACGCAGCCACCGCCACCGCGCCCGTCGTTAACGCGGCCGCGATAGAACTGTCGAAGTCGATTTCGAGCGATTCGCCGGTCTCGGCGGCGGCCGTCGATGAAGTCGATCGCATCCCCCCGAACGACACCGCAAACGCGTCGAGCACCCGATCGCTCATGGCCCGAAACTCAAGGATCTTGAACAGTTCGCGAGCGGCGCCGAGATCGGGCTTGGGCGTTCGCACCTCGTCGATCGATATGCCAGGGACGTCTCGCACCAACGGAATAGCCCGAGCGTTGGAACGGACTTGAGCCTCGGCCGCGGTCAGGCTGGCACGCAATTTGGGCGTGCACTTGGCCAAGTTGGCATATATCCCATCGATTCCGCCGTACTCATTGATGAGTTTGGCCGCCGTCTTCTCCCCCACACCCGGCACCCCAGGCAAGTTGTCGGACGGGTCGCCACGCAGAGACGCGTACTCAGCGTAATTCACCGGGTGAACTCCGGTCCGGTCCAAAATTCCGGCCTCGTCATAGAGCGCATAGTCGGATACACCACGCTTGTTATACAGTACCCGGATGTGGGGGTCCTCGACCAGTTGGTAGCTATCGCGATCGCCTGTCACGATGATAATGTCGTCACCTCGATCGCGTCCTTGGGTGGCCAAAGTAGCCAACAGATCATCAGCCTCGAATCCGCCGAGTTCGAACATGGGAAGATCGAGGGTCTGGACTACTTGGCGAATGATACCCAGTTGTTGGCGCAAGATATCGGGAGTCTCGGCCCGGCCGGCTTTGTAATCGGTGACCATTTCGTGACGAAAGCTGGGTTCGGGCTTGTCAAACGTGACCGCCAGCAACTCGGGGCGGTGTTCGTTGAGCATGAATTGGAGCATCGATGCGAAGCCGTAAACCGCGTTGGTGACTTGGCCCGAAGCGGTGGCCATGTCGCTGGGCAATGCGTAGAACGCCCGATAAGCCAGGGAGTTGCCGTCGAGGAGCAAGATCTTGGCCACGATCAGAGCCTACGGTGCAGAGCCGCAGATTCGCGCCGGGCGCGGCTCAGGGCTCGCGCAGAACGGCTTCAGCGATGGCCCGCATGCTGGTTCGCCCGTCCATAGCCCGCCGCTGCAAGAGTTTGAACGCCTCGGCCTCCGTCAGGCCATCACGAGCGATCACCTTAGCTTTGGCTCGGTCGATGACCTTGCGGGCCAGCAGCTGGTCTTCCAGGGACCGGAGGTCGCGGTGGCGCCCGAGCGCCATTTCGATCGCCGCTACCAATTCAGCGCGCTGAAACGGCTTCACCAGATAAGCCTGGACGCCGGCGTCACGGGCTTCTTCGATCAGATCGCGCTGGCTGAATGCGGTGAGGATGATCACCGCAGTGAGCCGCTCAGCGTTGAGCCGACGGGCCGCGCTCAGGCCATCGAGCCCTGGCATCTTGACGTCGAGGATCGCCAAATCGGGTTCGAGCGCCCGTACCAAAGCCTCAACCTCATCGCCTCTACCGGTTTCGCCGACGACGTCGTAACCCTCCTCGGCCAGCAACTCGCAAAGGTCGAGGCGGATGATCGCTTCGTCCTCGGCCACTACGACCCGGGGCGAGACCCGCGGCGGGGGCGGCGCCGTACTCACCGTTCGGTCGTGGCCCGCTTGGCGCCGTCGGCTGCGAGTTTGTCGAGCAGTTCGTCTTGGAGCTTCTCGTAGCGCACCACCGAGTCAACGAGTCGAGTCCGCTCCTTTGCGAATACGTCGACATGACGCTCGGACTGGCGGCGATCGTTTTCGGCAAGAGACGATTCCGACACAATCGAGTGCAGGCGCGCTTCGTCGGCCTCATCGCGGAACTGACCCAACTGCGCCAGCAACACTTCCAACTCGGCCCGCGCCTTTCGCAGCCGTGTCGAGTTGTCGGTCAACTTGCGTTCGATGAGCCACCGCACCACGCCGCCACTGTAGGTGCTCCGATGTAGGTGCTCCGATGTAGGGGTTGGCGGACGCCGCGTCCGATTGGCTCACGTTCGTAGTTCGGTCCACCGCCAGGTCATGTGGCGCGCCAGCGGCCGTCCCGGTTCCACGATGCATCGGTGGGCGGCGAAGTTGAACGCATCGGGGGCGTCACTCTGCGGCTCGACACAGACCGCATCGGTCGGCTCGTCGTAGATCACGACATGGGAGCAGTCGTGCTCAACGGCGACCGAGAGCGCGCCAGGCCAGCGCAGCTCAATGGGGCCGACCCTGTCGAACGTGTCGTCCCATGGACCGGGGCTCGGCGTGACCAACTCCGCCGAGGCGATCCCGTCGTGATCGCGTCGATACATACGAGCTCGGCTCAAGTCGACAGTGACCTCAAGCTCGTGACCTCGCGAGAGTCGGCGGGCAAACCATGGGTGCCAACCCATCGTCGCCGGCATCCGCCGCTCCGCTTCGATCGTGAGCCGCTGCACAATCCGATCGGCGAACAATTCGACGTGGTGCGTCACTCTTCCCCCGAACGGCCACGCCGCCGGAAACGCGCAGGACAGCATTGCGGCATGGGGGCCGAGGTGATCAGCCGTCCAGGGCCGGTCAAAGGCGAACCCGTGAATGGCGTGAGGTTTCATCGTGATCGGCAATTCATGAGTGACGTCGTCGAACCGAAACCGGCCCCGCCTCACCCGTCCGGCGTAGGGGGCCATGACGTAGCTGCCCCAACCGAAGGGATGGTTGGCCGCGTTACGGGGCACCAACACCTCCAGACCATTGACGCGTAGCCTCGCCAGTCGCCCGCCGGCTTGCTCGTCGATTTCCACTTCGGTATCGGCCGCGACGGCCGATGGCCGATCGAACGGCGCGCCATCGAACGGCGGGCGGAGGACGATCACGGTGTCGTCAATCGACCAATGGAATTTGCGGTCACGGCGCCATCGATCATGGCACCATAGACCGCATGGCTGCTGATCTGTGGGGCGTTGGCGACGGCTATCACGACGGCCGGGGCCAGTGGCATGACGCGCCGTATGAGAGTCGCGCCGCGCTGCGGAGGGCGTTCGGAGCGGACCTCGCCGGCGCGCCCGCCGATCCGCACGATGACGTGGTGCGCGTCGCCCTCGTCGGATCGAATACCCGTGCCGGTTTCGCCGGAGAACTCGTGGCCGAAGATGGCGGAACCGAACGCGTTCGAGAGGATTTCAACCTCGGATCCCTACCTCCCGGCTACTACACCCACAACGACCGTTTGGTGATCGTGGCGCCGGCCACGTGCCCCACCCCGGACGGTCGGTTGTGGGGCTGGGCGGTACAGCTCTACGCGTTGTGGTCGGGCCGCAGCACCGGGATCGGCGACCTGGGCGATCTCGCGACGTTCGGGGCATGGGCCACTTCCACAGGGGCCGACGTCTTGTTGATCAGCCCTTTGCACGCTCCCACCCCTAGCCCCTCTCAGGTCGAGAGTCCGTACTACCCATCCAGTCGAGTCTTTCGCAACCCGCTCCACCTACGGGCCGGACCGGCTATGGCCCCGGGTTCGCGCATTGATCGCAACGCCGTCTGGGCTGCGAAACGCGCGGCGCTGTGGGCGCAATGGGAACTCGTTGGCGGCCGTCGTGACACCGGGTTCGAGCGCTATAGGGCCCAACAAGGACAGCCGCTGTTGGATTTCGCCACGCACTGCGCGCTGGTGGAAACCCTGGGCGAGCAACACGGCCCGGACTGGCGCCGGTGGCCAGAGGCGTTTCGTCGTCCCGACGCGCATGGCGTTGCCCGCTTTCGGGCCGAACAGGCGGCGCGTCACGATCTGATCGGGTTCTTCTCGTGGCTTCAGTATCGCTTGGATGAGCAGATCGCGGAGGCCGCTCAGCAGATCGGATTGATCGCCGACTTCGCCGTGGGCGTCGACCGCAGCGGGGCCGACGCATGGGTATGGCAGGACCGTTACTGTCTCGAATTGTCGGTTGGGGCTCCGCCCGACGTCTTCAACGCCGGCGGTCAGGATTGGGGCCTTCCGCCTTATGACCCGTGGAAGCTGCGCGCCGGCCACTACGACGCCCTGCGCAGCAGTCTGAGGTCGGTCTTTCGCCACGCCCGGGGGGTGCGAATCGATCACGTGATGGGTATGTTCCGACTGTGGCTCGTCGAAATCGGAGGCGCACCCACGACCGGCTGCTATGCGTACTTGCCTTTCGCCGAGTACATGGCTGTCGTGGCCGTCGAAGCGCACCGCAGCGCGGCATTCGTGGTGGGGGAAGACCTCGGGACGGTTGAGCCATACGTGCGCGACGAACTGGCCCGGCGCCAAATACTCTCGTACCGGGTGCTCCAATTCGAGGATGCCGGAGCCCACCTTCCCGCTCTTGCGTTGGCGGCCGCGACGACGCACGATCTTCCCACTCTTGCCGGTTTGTGGACGGGCGGAGACGCCGAAGCCCAACGCCGCGCCGGGATTGCGGTATCTGAAGAATCGCTCGCGGGCACCCAACAGAGCCGGGAAGCATTGGCGAAGCGGTGTTCGGTAGCCATCGACGCGTCGGTCAGCGCCGTGATCGACGATGTGCATCGAACGCTTGGGGCCCTTGACTGCCTGATCGTGACGGCCACGCTTGACGACGCGCTCGGGGTGCTGGAACGGCCCAATCTTCCGGGCACGATCGATGAGTGGCCGAACTGGCGGATCCCGTTACCGCTGCCGGTCGAGGATCTCATCACCGATCCTGGCGTCAACCGGACGGCCCGACTGCTGCGCGAAGCCCGCCCTCGTCTTGACCGGCACGCACCGGTTACGCCCCCGAAAGTGCGTTAGTGAGCGGTCTGTTGAAGGGCGATCTACGAAACTTCCAATGATTCTTGGGCAGGACCGATGCTTTCTGTCACACCCCTCCCGTACGCTTGTTCGTATGAACGTGATGAATGTTGTGACGGAACCGCAGCTTCTGTCGGAGGTGGCGACGGAGCGTTTGGAGGCCGAGATCTCTT
>JANYDT010000243.1 GCA_025359845.1 Acidimicrobiia bacterium | reverse complement strand
CCGCTCCGTGGCCGGTCGCATCTACAACCGATTGAACGGGTTGCGGTACTGTCGCTATCCGCCCTGCTCGTCACTTCGCTCGCCCCGAAAGGCATCACCCATGGACTTCGCCCTGCCCAAGGAACTGACCGACTACCTGGTCGTGCTCGACGATTTCATCGAGCGTGAGATCAAGCCGTTGGAGAACGAGAACGACAACATTCGATTCTTCGACCACCGCCGCGAAGACGCCCGGACCGACTGGGATCGGGGGGGCTTGCCCAACGACGAGTGGGAAGAGCTGCTGCACGAGGCCAAGCGTCGAGCTGACGCCGCTGGTCACTACCGGTACCCCTTCCCCAAGGAGTACGGCGGCAAGGAGGGCACCAACCTGGGTATGGCTGTGATCCGGGAGCATTTCGCATCGAAGGGTCTCGGATTGCACAACGATCTGCAGAACGAACATTCGATCGTGGGCAACAACGTCGGGCTGCTCCTCATGATCAACTACGGCACCGAAGCGCAGAAAAAGCAGTGGATCGACGACCTGGCCGAGGGCCGGCGCGGGTTCGCCTTCGGGATCACCGAACCCGATCACGGCTCCGACGCCACCCACATGGAGACCACCGCAGTGCGCGATGGCGACGAATGGATCATCAACGGCGAGAAGACCTGGAATACGGGCATGCACAAGGCGCAGTACGACCTCATCTTCGCCCGCACGAGCGGCAACGCCGGCGACGGCAATGGCATCACGGCGTTCCTCGTGCCGACCAAGTCCCCTGGCTTCGAGATCCTCGAATTCCTCTGGACGTTCAACATGCCCACCGATCACGCCCACATTCGCCTAACCAACGTGCGCGTGCCCGATGGTGCCATCTTCGGCGGCGAAGGCAAAGGCCTTGGCGTGGTCCAGCATTTCTTCAACGAGAACCGCATCCGCCAGGCCGCCTCGAGCCTTGGCGCGGCCCAGTTCTGCATCAATGAGTCGGTGGCCTACGCCAAGGTGCGTCGGCCGTTCGGAAAGCCGCTCTCGTCGAACCAGGCCATCCAGTTCCCCCTCGTCGAGCTCCACACGCAAGCCGAGATGTTGCGAGCCCTCATTCACAAGACGGCGTGGTCGATGGACCAGTACGGGGCCTTCTCGCAATCGGACCGCGTCTCGATGTGCAACTACATGGCCAACCGGCTGTGTTGCGACGCCGCCGATCGGGCCATGCAGGTGCACGGAGGGCTGGGGTATTCGCGCCACAAGCCGTTCGAGCATATCTACCGTCACCACCGCAGGTACCGCATCACCGAAGGAGCGGAAGAGATCCAGATGCGACGCGTCGCCGGGTACCTCTTCGGCTTCATGAGTCAACAAGCTCCGAAGGGCGTCAGCGAACAGCCCGTCGTTCAGCCCGGACGGGGCTGAAGCGCAGGTCGGTTGATGCAGCCGCGCCCGACGGCGATCGAACTCCTCGCCGCCGTAGCGTCGGTGATCGAAGAGCAACTCGTACCGGCTTTGACGGGACCGGCGCAGCATCACGCTCGCGTGGCCGCCAGCCTCGTCGGGATAGTCGAGCGCGAGCTGCGCCTCGGCCCTGAGGCCGATGCTTTGGAGCGCGCCAGCCTCATGACACTGCTGGAGTCGATCGGTGCGCCCCCGGCCGGGGTCGATACCGCTTCCGCCGACAACGCTTCCGCCGACAACGCTTCCACGGACTCCCTGGCCGCCCTGCGGGTTTCAGTGGCGAAGGCCCTTCGAGCGGGCGGGGCCGACGACGATGCCGCCGGGGCCGTCGCGTGGCCGGTCCTGATGGATGGGGTCCGTCGCGACCTCGCCATCGTGAAGCCCGGCCACGACGCCTGGGAGGGCGACTGATGGCCGATGCGCTCGAGGTGGCGTTGGCCGCTTGGCTGACCGAGCAAGAAGGTCGAGCCGTCGAGGTGCGAGGGCTCGAGATGGCTTCCGCAGGGGCTCGGCGCTTCAACGCCCTGTTCGACGCTTCCAGCGCGACCGAGACCAGACGACTGGCGTTGACGATGATTCCGAGCGTTGCGATCCAACTGATGGGCGTCGACGGCGAAGCCGGTGTCCGTAGCCTCGCCGAGTCGGCGGGGGTGCCCGTCCCCCACGTGCATCACGTGTGCGCCGATCCGTCCATCCTCGGCGGGCCGTTCTTCATAAGCACCGCCGTCGCGGGCGAAACCGTGCCCCGACGACTGCTGCGCCTAGTGCAGCAACACGGCATCGGCGATCGGGTCGTAGCTCAGCTCGGCAATGCGATGGCCCGACTGCACGCCATCGACGCCGAGAAGGCACCGGCCCAACTGCCGCGCCCGGTAATCGGTGCGGTCGCGACCGCATTGGAGACCGTCAACACTCTCCATGACGCGCTGCTGACCCCGTCACCCACCTTCTCCTACGGTGTTCGATGGTTGGAGCGCAATGCTCCCCCCGAGCCAGGGCGACTGACCATCGTGCACAGCGACGTCCGTACCGGCAACATCATCGTCGGCGAGGACGGGCTGCGGGCCATTCTCGACTGGGAGGGCACTCGCATCGGCGACCCGACCGAAGATTTGGCGTGGCCCTGCCAAAGGATGTGGCGGTTCCGGGAGGACGCGCTTACGGTCGGCGGAATGGCCGGTGTCGCCGTGCTGCGATCGGCCTATGAGGCCGCCGGGGGAACGTGGGATGAGGACCGGTTCGCGTGGTGGCGGGTCATGGGTACGGTGCGTTGGGGGATGAGTCTCGCCGGCCAGGCGCGGGCGCATCTCGATGGCAGCTTCCCCTCAATCGTGATGGCCGGCAGCGGACGCCGCGTTCCCGAACTTGAATACGACACGTTGCTCCTGCTGCGGCCCCGCCGCGCGCCAGGCCGCGCTTAACCGCAAGGGCAAACTTCTTCGTGGCGACGGGAAGTGTCAGCCGACCCTGCGGGTGTGGCGCCTTGGCGGGTGCTCAGATGCGTTCGATCCGACCGTCGAATTGAGCGCTTGCGCGCCGCATCGGGCTCAGCGGCCGTTGAACGTGGGCGGACGTTTGGCCATGAACGCGGCGATCGCCTCGGGCGTGTCCTGCGTCCCGAAGTTCACTGTTTGGGCGGTGGCTTCGTCGTGCAGCGCATCGACCATCGACCTCTCGGTTGATGCGTTGAGCATGCGCTTTGTTTGGGCCATGCTGATGGGCGGACCGGCGGCCAGGCGACCGGCCCAGTCGGCTACGAACGAGTCGAGTTCCGCGGCCGGAACGACCCTATTGACCAGGCCCATTTCCTTGGCGTCGGCGGCCGAGATGATGTCGCCGAACAACGCCAATTCCTTTGCTTTGTGGAGGCCGATGAGACGGGGGAGCAGCCAGGTACCGCCAGCGTCGACGCTGAGGCCGCGGCGCACGAAGATCTGGCTGAATCGGGCGGCGTCGGAGGCCACGATCAGATCGCAACCCAATGCCAGGTTGCAGCCGGCGCCGGCGGCCACGCCCCCGACTTTGGCGATCGTGGGCTGGGGGAGCTCGTGCAGGGTCAAGATCACCTCGTTCACGTTGCGCATCGTGGCCAAGCCGTGGCGGGGCGGCCCTGCGCCGACCACGCCCAGCTCGGCGCCCGAGCAGAACGCTCCTCCGGCGCCGGTCAGCACGACCGCCCGATCGTCGGGATTGTCGCGAATGGCCCGGAAGACCTCGAAAAGTTCCTGCCACATGACCGCGTTCACCGCGTTCTTCTTCTCGGGACGGTTCATGGTGACAGTCACGATCCCGTCGTTGCGCTCGACCAGCAGGGTTTCCATGGGTCCGACGGTAGCGCTCGGCGCAGATGGAGGAACAGTCGCGCCTCGCCGTCGGCAAGATTCGAAACCAAACCGAGAGAACCAACCGAGAACGGGCCGAGACGCTTCGAGTTGGCGGCGCCGTGAACAGAGTGGAAACATGTTCTTGACGTAAGGAGTGACATCCGTCTACTCTGAAAGCGCTTTCTGGGGCTCTGGCGTCGAAGGCGCAAGCTGCTCGGCATTCCGCCGAGTAGTCACCACATTTTCCTGCCACCAAGGGGAGAAGAACACAAATGAAGTTTTCCAAGACCATCGCTCTATGCGCCGCGTTCGCCGTCGTAGCCACCGGCCCGGCCGCCCTCGGAGCGGCGAAAGGCAAGGGCAAGACCAAGACCACCAAGGCCGCGGTAAGCAACGGCCCGGCGCTGGCCGGCGGCAAGATCGCCTGCACCAACCAGTACGCCGGCAAGAAGGTGACGATCTTCTCTCCCAACGACTCCAAGGAAGATATTGCCGCCTTTACGTTCGCGTGGGCTCCCTACGAGAAGTGCACAGGCATCAAACTCAATTGGGAGGCCACCAAGACGTTCGAGGCCGACGTCAAACTGCGCCTCGCCGGCGGCAATGCTCCCGGTGTGATCGACTTTCCGCAGCCCGGACTTATGGCCACCACGGCCAAGACCGGCAAGCTGATCGAGCTGCCGGCCGACATCAAGGCCGATCTCTCCAAGAACTTCCTCCCGGGCTGGCTCGGCTACGGCACGGCCGCCGACGGCAAGGTCTACGGCGCCGCCTACCAGCAGAACTTCAAGTCGTTCGTGTGGTATTCGCCGAAAGCTTTCGCGGCCAAGGGCTACGCCATTCCCAAGAGCCTCGCCGAACTCACGGCCCTATCTGACAAGATTGTGGCTGACGGCGGAACGCCGTGGTGTGCCGGCATCGAGTCGGGTGCGGCCACGGGCTGGGTCTTGACCGACTGGATCGAAGACATGATGCTACGCACCACCACGCCGGCGGTGTACGACGATTGGGTCAATCACCGCATTCCGTTCAACGATCCGCGAGTCAAAGTGGCCGTCGACGCCGTGGGCGCGATTCTCAAGAACGAGAAGTACGTCGGCAACGTGAAGGCCATCGCCACCACGAAGTTCCAGGACGGTGGGCTGCCCATCCTTGACAACAAGTGCTATATGCATCGCCAGGCCAACTTTTATAAGTCGTTCTGGCCGGCCGGAACCACGTTCGGTGAAACCGGCAATGTCAACTTCTTTTATCTCCCGATGGCCAAGGCCACCGATCCGAAAGTAATGCTGGGCGGCGGCGACCTCGCTGCGGCGACCAACAACAAGCCTGAGACGATCGACACTATCCGTTACCTGGCTTCGGTCGACTTCGCCAATACCGACGCCAAGAATGCGAGCAAGTTCTCGCCTCGCACCGATTACGACACCACCCTGCTGCCCGACAAGCTTGACCAAGCTTTCGCCAACGCCGGTAAGACAGCCGACATTTTCCGCTTCGATGCTTCCGACCAGATGCCCGGCGCCGTCGGCTCCGGTTCGTTCTGGCATGAGGCAACGGCGTGGATAGTCGGCGGTAGCACCGACGACATGCTGAACAACATCGAGAAGAGCTGGCCGAAGAACTGATTCGGTTTCATCATGCTGTAAGAGACGGGGCCGCGAGCAATCGCGGCTCCTTCTCGTCTATCTTGACGTAGCAAGTCACAAGCAAGGTTGGGGACAGGAGCGCAATGGGGGATGTTTTTGGGGCCATAGCCACGATCGTGCTCGGCTTGGGCGTATTCGTGGGTGGGCTATTGCTTATCTACGCCGGCACGACCGTCGTGCCGAAGCGCTTTCGCGAACGCAGCCAGATCGCGGTGTTCCTTGGTCCGGCGCTCATACTGATTGTCATAGGGCTCGTCGTCCCGGCGCTGCGGACCATATGGCTGAGCCTGCTCTCCGACCGAGACGGCTCCCCGTTCGGGGGTCTCACGAACTACAAGTTCATGTTCACCGACCACAACGAGCGCATCGCCATTCTCAACTCGATGTTGTGGGTGTTGCTCGGCGGTACGGTCAGCACGGCTCTCGGGCTTACGATCGCGCGATTCGCGGATGGGGCCAAAGGCGAAGCCGTGGCGAAGTCGCTGGTCTTCATACCGGGCGCGTTGTCGCTCGCCGGCGCCGGAATCATATGGAAGTTCGTCTACGACGGACCGCCGTTCAACTACGGACTTCTCAATGCTGTTACCAAGGCCATTCCGGGGTGGCCCAAGGGGTTTGGGGGTGACGGACAGCGCATATGGCTTCTCGAACATCCCGCGCAAATGAATACGTTCTTGCTGATCGTGATCCTCATCTGGGTGCAGACGGGGTTTGCGACTGTTGTGTTGTCAGCGGCCATCAAGGGCGTGCCTGAGTCGCTCGAAGAGGCGGCAACGGTCGACGGAGCGACCAAACGGCAGGTCTTCTACCGCATTACATTGCCGTACATTCGGCCCGCATTGCTCACCGTAATGACGACCGGCACAATCGCATCGCTCAAGGCGTTCGACATCGTGCAGGCGACTACTGGCGGCAACTTCAACACCAGTACGATCGCCAACGAGATGTACTCCAAGTTCTTCCTCGAGGGTCGCGACGGACTGGCCTCGGCGCTAGCTGTGATGTTGTTCATTCTCGTGATCCCCGTCGTCGTACTCAACCAACGGGGCCAGAAGCGAGCCCAACAGATGGTGGGCGCATGAGCGAGTACCGAAGCGAAGCGAGGATGCCATGACTTCGACAACAATAACTGGGCATGAGCCGCTGGGCCGAAAGCTCGTCACCGTCTTGGGCACGCGGGCCGGCCGCACGTTCGTTTGGTTGTTGGCCATCCTGTGGACAGTGCCAACTTTTGGGCTTCTGATCACCTCGATTCGCCCCGAGCATGAGATCAAGACCTCGGGCTGGTGGACATGGTTCAAGCATCCACAATCAACGTTTGACAACTACTTCTCGGTGTTGGGCAAGCGGTCGGGCATAGAACTCGGCAAGTATTTCCTGAACTCGGTCAGAATCGCCGTGCCGGCCACGCTGTTTTCAGTGTTGATCGCCGCCCTTGCGTCGTATGCATTCTCGTGGATGACATTCAAGGGCCGCGACTGGCTATACGTGGGGGTGATAGCGCTACTCGTGGTGCCTCTTCAAATGGGCATCATTCCGTTGCTTCGGCTGTTCAACGTGGGTGTTCACCTCGGGTCGGTCACGCTCATTCCCGCGGTGCACGTGCCGGCCTTGGTCCAGGTCTGGATTGCCCATGCCTGCTTCGGTATGCCGTTCTGTCTCTTCATTTTGAAGAACTTCGTGTCGTCCCTGCCGTCCGAACTCATCGAAGCGGCCAAGGTAGACGGCGCCGGCCACATGACGATCTTTCGCCGGGTCGTGCTGCCGTTGTCGTTGGCCTCGATCGCGTCGTTGGGTATCTTTCAGTTCCTTTTCATATGGAATGACTTCTTCGTCGGAAAGATTTTCGCCGGCGGTGGCGGCAAGGCACCGATCACCGCCAAACTTGTCGAGGTATCCGGCAACCGTGGTCAGGCGTGGCACTTGCTCACGGCGGCCGCTTTCATCTCGGCCGCCGTTCCGTTGGCCGTGTTCTTCTCGCTGCAGCGCTACTTCGTGAAGGGTCTGCTGGCGGGATCAGTAAAGGGGTAGGGGGCGGAGGGCCGGACGGTTACGGGGCCGAATGCGAAACAGATGGCGCTCAACATGGTGATTCGGCGAGCAGGTTATTTCTTCGGCCCGTCCGCAAGACGAACTGGGGCGAATCTGCGCATATGGGTCGCGCAGGCCGCGCAGCCTGACCGCCCCATTCCTGTCCGGATGACCCAGTTCGTGCGGATCTCGGAGTCGCCCGAGCGCCTCGAGGGCCGGGCTCGAGGTGGGCTCCGGTGCAGCCCGGCGCCCGCTCGATCAGTACGGCCAACGCGTCGGCCTGGCGCTGCTCGATCGTCAACCGTCACCGCCCGCCCGGCCCCATCGATGCGGGCAGCGGCGACCTCAATCCAAGCCTTAAGGTCGTCCACCGCTCCAACTTCGGTGCCGTGGCCGCCAACGCGAACCCACCAACCCCGCCTCATTCACCGATGTCGCCACCCGACTCACCGTACGCACCCGCGAATACGACAACCGACCGGCCCCGAACTCGGCCCGCAACAACGGCAACCCCACCAACGCGTTCGCCACCCGAACATACACACGAGCCGTAGAACGACCCAACCCCACATGACCCACCAACCAATGCCATCGACCGGCATTCCACCCCACCACGCCCGCCGACGATCATACTCAGCCACCAACCCCAACCATCGACACGTCATCGCCGTGATCGTCGCCGCCACCCCCGAAATCTCCGCCCCCAAACATGCGCGCCACCCCGACGAGCGACTCATCCCCACCAAAATCATCGACTCGACTCATACGAACAAGCGTACGAGGAGGGGTTAGACAATTCTGAACAAGCGTAACGAGCAAAGCGCTTCAGCTGAAGCGTTTTTGTGAGTCGGCGGCCGACGATGGCCCATGGAAATCGGCCGAGGAAGCGGCGACACGACGGCGATTTCACATGCACATAGGAGTGCGAGAGCATGTCGCCCAGCCTTCGGATCGCTGGGCCAATCCTGCGTGACATTCCCATGCGCACGAACCAGGTACCCAAGTCTTCTTCGAGCGCCAGGTCGATCAGAACGTCGGACTGGTGGCGCTCGGCGGCGATGTCGATCCGAACGCGGCCGCCGGACCGGCTCGGATTAGGGTTCGAGCGAGAGCGCGTGCCAGAGCGCGCCACGAACAGGAGTGACGATATGGGTCGATTAAATGGAAAGGTTGCCCTGGTTACGGGCGCGGCTCGAGGTCAGGGCCGTAGCCACGCCGTCAGAATGGCCGAAGAGGGTGCCGACATCATCGCTCTTGATATATGCCAAGACATCGAGTCGAACAAGTACGCGTTGTCGCGTTCGAGCGATTTAGCCGAAACGGCGAAGCTGGTCGAGGCCTTCGATCGTCGGATCGTCACCTTTCAGGCCGACGTGCGCGAACCCCGTGAGATCCGCGATGCCATTGCGCAAGGCATCGCCCAACTTGGCCAGCTCGATATCGTCGTGGCCAACGCCGGCATTTGCCCGCTCGGCGCCGGCCCGGTCCAAGCGTTTGCCGACGTGATCGACGTCAACCTCAATGGGGTGATCAACACCATCCACGCCGCGCTGCCGCACTTGCGCGCCGGAGCGTCGATCATTGCCACCGGCTCGGTTGCGGCCTTTCTTACCGGCACCACCGACAACCCGGCTTCGGGCCCTGGCGGGGCCGGGTATTCGTTTGCCAAGCGCACGGTGGCCGCCTTCATCAACGATTTGGCTCTCGCGCTGGCTCCGTACTCGATCCGGGCCAACGCCGTGCACCCGACCAACTGCAACACGCCCATGCTGCAGAGCGAGCCTATGTATGCGATCTTCCGGCCCGATCTCGAGCACCCGACGCGCGAAGACGCCGAGGTCGCGTTCCCGGCGATGAACTCGATGCCCGTCGGCTATGTCGAACCGGTCGACATCAGTAACGCCATCGTATATCTCGCCTCCGACGAGGCCCGTTACGTGACCGGACAACAACTCCGGATCGACGCTGGAGCAGTAATCAAAGCCCGCCCCTTCGACAAGCCTTAACTACTAACGCTCGGCGAACAGCCGGGTGAGGGCGCCGGCCACGTCGCGGTGGGTCTCCACCGTGGCCAAGCGCCCTCGCCCGGTTGTCGCGAGTTCTCGGGCCAACCAGAGGTCGTGCTCCCCGTCGGTCTCGAGCAGCACGTCGAGGCGGGGGAGCGCGGCCGCGG
>JANYDT010000233.1 GCA_025359845.1 Acidimicrobiia bacterium | reverse complement strand
CACCGGCACCTCGATGTCGAGCATCTGCATGACGAGCCGGTTGCCCTCGAAGATCACGGTGTCCCAACCGGCGGGCGACATGCGCCCCTGCGCCAATGCCGCCGCCCCCTCGTCGGGCAGGTCGATGAAGCGGTCGCCGGTTCCGGTCAACACGATGACGCGGTTGGCGCGATCGGAGGCGATCGCCGCGAACAGCTCGGGAAGTTCTCGGTGAGGCAGCCCACCCCAGATGAGGGGGCCGCCCCGGCTGTGCATGCGCACCGTCAACACGCCGGCCTCGTCCCTGGCCACGTCCGCCGTCTTCCATTGGTTCTGGTACTCGCTCAGCTCCATGCACGGATTCTGGTCGATGGCGCGGCGGTCGGCGAGTGCGATGGTCTATAACGGTTGCATGTCGATGGACCAGTTGCCGTCGGCGATGATCCGGATGTAGAACACGCCCGTCGCTCGATAGCTCTGGGTACCGGTGAATGGCCCGATCTCGTTCGCCAGGCCGCCGTCGCTGCCGGTGAGTTTGAACGGCGTGACGATGAAGTTGCTCGTCCCATCGTGCACCATCGAGACTCGCAACGCGATAGTGCCTTTCAACGGTCCGATCACCGATGTGCCGCGGCCTGTGAACTTGGCCGGGACCGGTTGCCCATCGGTCGGTCGGGGCTGGGACACCTCGATTGTCCAGGCCCCGTCGGCCTGCACGTTGACTGCGTAGCGGCCCGGAGGGGAGGCGTAATCAACGATGGTTCCTTGCGTAGCCCCGATCTCGTTCGCTATCGAAACGCCGCGCGCCCCGCCCGAATCGATGAAGTCGGCAATAAAGTTGCTCGATCCGGAGTGCGAGTACTTCACGAGCACGAGTCCCGCCCGAAGATCGATCAACGGTGTTACGGTCGCCCCGGTACCCGAAAACACCTGAGCTGCTGTCGTGGTTGCTGGGGCTGTGCTTGCGGACGCCGCCGTAGCCGGCGCGGCCGTTACCGGGGCCGTCAGTGATACAGGAACCACCGAAGCTGTGGCCGTCACCACAATGGGCACCGGCGCCGGCGGGGCTTTCGGCGCCGTGTCCGTCAACAGTGGTGGCCCAGAAACATTGATACCTTGACAGCCCCGTTAGGCAGAAAATACTTGGCTTCAGGTGGTGACGTTGATAACCGCGCAGGTGGAGATCTGCTCGCCGGGCTTGAGATAATAGCTGGCGTCGTTGTTGGCGGTCTGGCCGGGATCGACGGCATCGACGTACGTGATGTCGGTACCGAGACGGACGCTCCGTACGTCGAAGAACCCGACGGTGACCCGTATCTCCACTCGGGCGGAGCTGAGGTTCGTCGCTGAAACCGTTGCCGTGGCACGGCGATTCGGATCGTCCCCACTGACTACGCACGAGACGGTCCGAGCCGAGGCGCCTGGCGCGGGCACCGTACGGAGCACAGGGGTCGCGACGGCCTGCGCGGCGGTCTGCCGCGACCCATAATCGCAGATACCAGCGATGATGTCCGGCAGCGGCGTGAAGGTCACGAAGTAGCCGGGGATGAGCCGCCCCCGGGCGTCGTAAGCGAACTCCTCCACGGCCTCGGCGGTCTCGTCCTGGCAGTCCACGTACAGCCCGATGTTCAACTTTAGGATCGTCTTCACCCGGGTCGGTCGAAACTGGATCGTCGCAGTGAAGCCGGAACCATCCGCACCCGGGCCCCCTGATGCGATCGACGCAATGTTGAGCCAGATAGGTGCCGGCGCGTTCGAGAATCGCCCGTTGGCCTTAATGAGCCGCCAGACCGGCACGCCCGCCCCTACTGGAACACCGAACGCGAGAACTGCAAGCACTCCTGCTACAACCGATCCGACGAGCCGTTTCATGGCCGGATGCTACTAGTCACGCACCTTGTCATGTCGAATTGGAGACCGCCGCCGACTAGGAGTCTGCCAGCCGCAGCTGGTGGACAGCAATGAATCGTTGGCATTCCTGGGCGACGGCGCAGGGCTGGCATTTGGCAAGATTCGATGTGTCCTTGCCCTTCAGTCGAGCGTATTGCGGCCTGGGCCATTAGCTCTGTCTTTCCTGGCGTAGCGGCGCCCTCGCGTCCGGCCGGCTAGTCGGGTGCGGGGCTTCGTCGCGTTCGGTCGCGGACGGCCTCTGCCGGGCCCTATCTTTGATGTTCGGGTTCCAGTACGATCGCGATCTGGCGAAACGTCGGAACAACCTGTGGAACGAAAGGAGAGACCGAGTTGGAAACTATGGCAAACGTGAACGATGTCGCCGCGGCGATCGTTGAGCAGTGTGGCCAAGGCATCACGACAATGAGATTGGAGAAGCTCGCGTACTATTGCCAAGCGTGGCACCTTGCGTCAACGCAGCATCCGTTGTTCAGCGCTGAGATCCAAGCTTTCCGCGACGGCCCGGTTGTCCGTGAACTCTTCGCTCAGCACAAAGGGCGCCGCGTAGTTGATCAGTGGAACGGCAACGCGGCTTCACTATCCGAGGCGGCTGCGAGCACGGTCCGAGCGGTCGTCGCGGCGCTTGCGGACTTCGAGGGTGACGACTTGTCGGCGCTCACTCACACAGAGCAACCTTGGCTTGATGCTCGCGGCGGGCTCGCCCCGGAAGCCCAAGGCAACCGCGCGATCGAACACGCGAGCATTCAAAGGTTTTTTGTTGACAAGTTCCGGCCGGAGCGGACCTCGAGTTCCAGGTTTGGACGTACGCTGAGTCGCAACGGGCGCTCAACGATCCGGCCCATCTCGAATGGTTGGATCGCGTCGAGGCGCTCGGCCCGGAAGATGATTTGAGCGCTGTGGGCGACTTCCAGTCGTTCGAGGAATTCATGCAAGAGTGCAGGACCCTCGCATAGATGGGTTTGCAGATCGACGGCGGTCCGATTAAGGCGTGGCTCGAAGACGGGCCCGACGACCGTGCTGTGCCGTTGCTTGACTGGCTGGAGGAGAAAGCCGAGGAACATTACGGCAATAGGTTCCTCGCACACAAGCAACGGAGCTGGCCGAACGGAGCTGGCCGAACGACGAACTCGGAATCTCGGTCGTCGTCTACGACGACCGAGAGCGAATGATGATCGTGATCCTGCAAGTTCTCGACTTCCGACGTCGCAAGAACTATCGGCGCAACTGATCCGACCGAACCCTGTCGCCGCCTATTCGCTTCCCGGTACCTCGAGAGTTCTGCGCATGGGTATCTCGGGCATGACGATGCTGACTACGAACGCGAACAGAGCGATCCCGATCGCGATGTGAAAGACCGTCGACACGCCGTCGGTGATCGAGCGCTGTACTGCGACGCGGATGGGCGCTGCGGCGGCGCGCAGACTCTTCGGATCGCGGATGATCTTGAGGGTCGGGCTCTGCCCCGCCGGCAGTCTTTGAACAAGACCGCGTTTGACTTCAGCGGTGAACACCGTGCTGTAGACCGCCAGTCCGATGGCGCCGCCCAGGTTGCGAAAGAAGGTCTGCAGCGCCGAAACGACGCCCATGTCGCGTGGTCCGGCGGCGTTCTGCGCAAATCGACGAGATCAGCACGAAGTTTCCGAGTCCGAGCCCGATGATGGTCAGCGCGACGCCGAGACGCAGATAGCTGGTCGACACGCTGATAGGCGACGATCCCATCCGAGCGACTGGCGCGGTTTTGCTCGACCTTCCCGGCGCGCTCAAGCGAATGGACAGCCGCCGAGGGCAGGTGTTCTGGCTGCGACCCCGCGATCCGCGTCCAGAGAACCCTCGCGATCTCTTCACCAAACTTGCGGTTCAGCGCAAGACAACCTGACGGGCTCTCGGCCACGCCGCTACAGCCCCCTGTCCTAGGTGGTGGATTCCCACGCCGCGCGAAGCTGAGGCAAACTTGCCCGATCGTGCTTGGAGTTTGAAGAAGTGGAGCAGATACCTTGGATCGGGCCCGCGAGGGCGCACTCGGATCAACATATTCTGAAACGCGCAGTGATCCACCCGCCTTTCCAAATCGCAGGCTTGCCAACCTCCCGTTCGCTCCCCGATGCCTCATTTAGCAGAATGTCACCGGGAGCGAGCCCATAGGTACGCATCTCCTCGTCCGTGAAGTTCATGGTCTTCACATCATCAAGAATCAGACCATCCCAGCCGACATTCGCCGACCGAACGTAGCGTCGCATCTGCGGCCCTTTGTGATTCTTGGGCGAACGCTGGCGTCCCAAACGCACTTGTGCGACTGAGTCCAGGCGCACCACCGGCCATCCACTCACAGCATCGCCTCCAGGTCGCGCATTGCCACTTGGATCTCCGCTTCGAGCTTTCAGGGATCGGCGAGGATCTCCTTGGGATGGCGGTGCTCGACGACTTCGTGTACGACTTCCTTGTAGCCGTTGAGGGTGAGGTCGTAGCCCTGGCCGACGATCTCGGCCCTGGGCACGCAGAAGCTCTGTGCTGTGCGCGGCCGGTCCCGCTCCGAGGCGTCCCGGTCGAGCCATCGGGCGGCGGCGTCGGGCAGGTTGTTCTTGGCGTGCTCCTCGTCGGTCAGCGGTTCGGAAGGGCGCACGCCGAGCTTGGCCAGCGGGAGGAGCTCGGTGCGCTTGTCGTCGAGGCTGCGGCCATCGGCGGTCATGTCGTAGAACCACACGTGGTCGGTCCCGCCCGAGTTGGTCTTGGTGAAAAACAGGACGGCCGTCGACACGCCGGCGTACGGCTTGAACACCCCGGCGGGCAGCGACACGATCCCGTCGAGCTTCTGGTCTTCCACCAGGATTCGCCGCAACTCCTTGCGCGCCTTGCTGGAACCGAACAGCACGCCGTCGGGCGCGATCACCGCGGCCCGACCGCCGGGCTTGAGGAGCCGCAGGAACAGGGCGACGAATAGCTGCTCGGTCTTCTTCGTCTTGACGATCTGGAGCAGATCTTTGGCCGTGTTCTCGAAGTCGAGCGAACCGGCGAACGGCGGATTGGCGTGGATGAGCGATTACGCCTCCTCGTCGCCGGCGTGCTCCTCGGCGAGTGAGTCCTTGAGCGGACGTCGGGACGCTCGACGCCGTGCAGGAGCACGTTCATGCTGCCGATCCGCAGCATGGTGTTGTCGAAGTCATAGCCGTGGAACATCGAGTCGTGGAAGTGGCGGCGCACCTTCTCGTCGGTCATCACTTCGGGGTGACGTTCGCGAAGGTATTCGCCGGCGGCCACGAGGAACCCGCACGTCCCGCTGGCCGGGTCACAGATCACATCGTCGGTGCGCGGCGCGGTCATCTCGACCATGAGCGCGATGATGTGACGCGGCGTGCGGAACTGGCCGTTCTGTCCGGCGGTGGCGATCTTGCCGAGCATGTACTCGTACACGTCGCCCTTGGTGTCGCGGTCATCCATGTGGACGTCACTCAAGGCCGTCGACGACCTTCTGCAGCAATGCTGGTGTCGGGATAGTGAAGCGGCGTCGCGCATGTGCGACGAGTACGTCGAGCCCTCGCCGCCGATCGTGCGCAGCCACGGGAAGACGTGCATGCCGACCACCGTGAACATCTCCGCCGGGGCGAGGTTGCGGAACCGGCTCCACCGGAAGTCGGCGTACGGGCGGCGATCGCGGTCACCCGCCTAACCGTCGAGCCCGTCGGGAAACACCTGGCGCTCCATTGCCACCTCGAGCCGGCGGGACTTGTTCTCCTCGAGCGTCTCCAGATCATCGGGCCGCTTGATGAACAGCAGGTAGGTAATCTGCTCCATCACCTCGGGCGGATTGGAGATGCCGCCCGACCAGAACGCATCCCAGATGCGATCGATCTGCGACTTCAGCTCACCGGTGACCATCGTCAAACCTCACCCGGGCCAGGGTAGTCGGGCGGGCAATTTGTCGAAAAGCGCGTCCGTGGCAGCGCATTTTTCCACTCAATAGGAACGGCAGATCCTTACCGAACCCCGGAAGGGATCGCCCTATCGGTATCCTCGCTGGGCCTGTAGTCGCCGGCGTGGCCAGATTTTGGTGCAATTGGGGTATGCGTGGAACGGATCAAGCAGCGTGGGACGTCGGTCGATGACAAGGCTGATGACGGCTCATGACGTCGCCGCTGCGATCATCGGGGAGGCTTCCGAGATCGACGCATTGCGTCTACAGAAGCTTGTTTTCCTTGCCGCCGGCGAGTAGCTGGCGTTGACGGGTCAAGCGATGTTCCCGGAGCCGATCGAGGCGCGGGACTACGGCCCGGTCGTGCACTCGCTGTATAAGACGTACCAGAATTGCGAGGCGAAGCCGATCATCGCTCCAAAGAAGGGTGATCCATTAAGGTTGAACGATGTCGCGATGGCGTGCGTCGAGAGTGTCGTCGCTCGGTTCGGCCACATGACGGGCTCGGACCTGATTTCCTTGACGCACCGTATGGCGCCCTGGAGGAAAGCGTATGTTCTGGGCCGGTTACCTACCGCGATCGACCTTCAGGAGATTTACGAGTACTTCGCGCAGGCCCCAACAACTGAACCGGCGGCCGTCGCAATCGTCGCTTGGCAAGGCGTCGGTAGCGATGCCCGCGACGACCAGAACCGTCCAGTCCGGTTCGTTCTCGCTTAGCTGTGCCCCCGGTACGGGCGGGTCATCTTCAACGGTCTTTCGAACCACCGATCCCGGTCGCCGATGTCCTTCGGCTTACCGCCGGACTCAACTCGGGGCGCATTCAACGGTGGGATCTCGCCTGACCTTCTGTCGACACCCGCACGGCGAACTCGTCAGCGGAACTGAGAGCCCGAGGTCGGAATCGAACCGACTACCAATAGCCGCGATCAGCCCATTTCACCAGGCTACACGCCAAGAATAAAGCCCGTGGGTGGATAGATCATGGACAGAACCAGTGTCGTTGCCCATGGCAGGAGACGGGCACCTCGACCAAATCGGACCCGGCAATGGCGAGCCCGGCCAGGCCCGGAAAGTACCGGACCGTGCAACGCCGATTCGACGCCCCACCGAGACCTGGGCCCGCGCGAAGCTCCGTGACCTCGTGACCGAGCTTGCTCCCCTCGACCGGGGCGCCGGCCAATCACCTTCGCCCAGTTCGTCGGCGAGGCGGCAAACTATGAGATGCCGCCGGCTGCTCACCGAACACCGTTCGCGCCCTGGGTAAGGGTGTTCGATGTTCGTGATGATCGTGATGATCGTCGCGGTGCTCGTTGGCATGTGGTCCCGGTCGGCGTCGGAGTGTTCA
The DNA here is from genome assembly GCA_025359845.1 of Acidimicrobiia bacterium. GTDB lineage: Bacteria > Actinomycetota > Acidimicrobiia > Acidimicrobiales > JANYDT01 > JANYDT01. The sequence continues at coordinate 263 of JANYDT010000233.1, read as the reverse complement.
GTGCGGCGGAAGATATAGACGGCAGACCGAAGCACAGACACGCTTTTCAGGAAGAGGTGCACCGGCGCGTCGAGCCACTGAATGGCAGTGGGCCAAGCCGCAGTCGATGCTCGGACCAATCTTCTCGTGACAATAGTTCGGGCGCCATTGCGCTCGGCGTCGCGGGCTTCTGCATACTCTTCGTGCTAATTGTGGCTGATCTAGCTTACGCTGCCACCCTGGCACTGTTTTTCAATCGAGCCCGGTTTGACGAGTTCTATTTT
>JANYDT010000228.1 GCA_025359845.1 Acidimicrobiia bacterium | reverse complement strand
CCAAGCGACTCCAGCGGCTCCACCACCCTACCCTTGTGAAAGGGCTCGACGACGGGAGGACACGAAGGACGAATCGCCCATTCCTGGTTATGGAACTGGCCGATGCCGGCACGCTTCATGACGCCATGCACCGGGGCGAGCTGCCACCCTACGAGGTCTCGGCGGCCGTCGACGCAGTCGCGGGAGCGCTGGCTTACTTGCACGAGAACGGCATTGTCCACCGTGACGTCAAAGCCACCAACATTCTTCGATTCCGCGGCACGCAGGGTCGATTCGATTACAAACTCGGCGATCTCGGCCTGGCCCGACATGTCGAACAGACCAAAAGCACAGTCCTCCAGATGAACTATCTCGACCCTGATTTTCTTGCTTCCCAACAGAGCGCGGTCGAGCTCACTCAGGGCGTGTGGGAGCGCCTCGACGCATACGCTTTGGCCGTAACGGCGTTGCAGGCCCTGATCGTCGAGGCGCCCGGTTTTGCCCATCGCCACGACACCGATTGGAACGAGTTCGCCGAACCCTCATTGGCGCAGGTCTTCGAAAGGGCGTTTCAGCGCGACAGCCATAGTCGCTATCAGAACGCCTCCGATTTCGCCATGGATCTCCGCGACGCTTTGGCGATATTTGGTTCCGAGCCTGGGCGCTCAAGCGAGCCGGTGCAGCCCGAGCAGCGTCGTGAGCGCGCCCGGCGGGCAATTTCCGTAGCGAAGCATCTACATGACGGAGAGCTGCTGCTCGGTATACGGGCCATGCGCGAGCAGCGCGAGTATGGCGCCGCGGCCGACCTCATTTCCCGATTGACTTCTGAGCCCGGGTCGGTGCCGAGAGCGGCGATCGGGGCCGCCGCATGGCTCACCCAGCTACGGCGAACCCGACACTATTTTCCCGTCGGAGTTGCCTTCGTGTTGTCGGTTGCTCCGAGAGGCCAAGGAGCGGCCGCCGGCCTCCAATTCGGCGACCTCCTCAGCCGAATAAACGGTGCCGCCGTGACAGGGCCTGAATCACTGTTTCAAGCGGAGTTTCGAGCGATCAGTAGCAAGGTAATGGACTTATATTGGATTCGAAAGATCGACAATCAGGCCAAGAGATTCTATAGCCGCGTTCAGTCAGGACGCCTTGATGTGGAGGTTATCAGTATATGAGTGCCGAAAGCGAATGTACTCCGAAGTCAAGCAAGACGATTCCGCTTCTCCGGCTCGACGAGCTTGAGGCCGGTGATGTGTTGCTGTTTCGAGGTTCCCATCCCGTCTCACGATGTATTCGACTGGTGGATGACGGTGACTACGATCATTCAGCAATTGTCGCTGGTGTCCACGCGGCGACAAGGGAGCCGCTCATGCTCGACGTGGGGTTCTTTCATAACATCCCTTACGCCCTCGGTGACTACGACGATCCTCCCGACGCCGCACTCGTGCGCCGCCATCGGGTACCGGGGTGGCGGGGGCCAGTGGTCGTCCGGGCCCACGAACTCCACGCCGAGACGCTCGAGTACTCGTGGGTGCGATTTCTGCTCATCGTCATCATCAACCTGACTCGTTTCAGCGAGAAACTGGCGGCGCTGGAACTAAAAGAGGCACGGTTCTTCTCACAGCAGGTCTTTCGGCTTTTTCATCGCCTCAATCGGATTCTCGAGGCCGAGCCGGCCATTCGGCGCACATGCGCCGACTTCGTGCGCGAGGCCTTCGACGTGGAGGCCGAAGGAAGCGATCCAGACCGGCCCTATTTTGGTCTGGCGTTGATCGACGAACCGCTCGGGGGGCTCGCTTTTTGGGCCCAGTCGGGCAAGTCCGTCGCCGATTTCGTCATTGAGCACGATCCTCGGCGGACGGCTGACAGCGAACCGACCAGCTCCTCCGGGCCCCCGTCCTTCGATGAAGTCTTTTTCCTCATACGAGACCTGTGGGAGAGCTTCAACGCCACCTATGCAGCGCCCCCCGACGACGGAGAGGACTTTGACGGATCCAAAGGCGACGCGCGCCTCAGGGCCGAGGCTGTGAGGGCGCTCCGAGAATTGCTCGAACGCTTGGGCATCACCGCGTTGACGGTCGACATCGACGCCGAGCAGATCGAAGTCGAACCACCCCGCAACCCGGCCGAAATGGGCGAGTTGCGCCAGACGGCAGCATTCCTCCTTGACCATTTGCTTCGGAATCGCGTCATTGTCACACCGCGCGACATGCGCATCACCCGGTCGCTGTACGATGCCGGACAGCTGGATGTGAGTTCGGTGAACTGGCGCAAGCCCCGGCACAGGCCGAGGTGATCGCGTGGATTCATTCCAACCGAATGATTCGAGCCTGATCGAGATTGTGTTGCACGTCCGCGGGCTGCTCGCAGAAGCTGTCGGGCAACAATCCATCACGCGGCTGCAGGCCGCGGGCCACGAAATCGAAGACGTCTGGGGAGTGATCGCAGCTCGCTTCTCGTTGACTGTCTCCACGTTGGCCGACCCGGACTATTTCGAGCGACACGAAGACTTGTTCATCGAAGCCGGACTCGTCGGCCCGGAACTGGAAATCAAAGCCAAGAGCTTCGATCGGCTCCTGGCCGACGCGCCAAGGATCATGTCCGCCGATGCTCTCCCGCTCGACGCCCTCGCGATGGCGGCCATTCTGACAAGGTCACTCCACGTGCTACCGGGGCTTTATTGCACTGCCTTGGCCATCGCCGATTTCGCCGAAACCTTGTGCCACCTGGACCCTGTGGAATCGACGCGGTGACCGAACCCGGCGGGCTGAGAGCAACGTACCGTTGGCGGCCCCTCTGAGTGATCGAGCCCGTTGCTGGTTGCCGCTCTTGCTTGAGCCAGAGCCGCGCTCGAGAACGGTGGCAAGATCTCGCTGCGCGTGCGCTCGCCAGATCGATGCTCCCACCTTCGCGCAGCGATCGATCGCCGTTTCGAACAGAGCGACTCCGTGAGCCTCGTTTCCGGCCAGCACTTCCAACTGCCCAAACGTCCGGGCCAAAGGGCCGTACGTAGTCATCGGTGTGAGACCTACGACCACAAAGACATCCTCGTATTCACGAATTAGCGGAGACAGGAGGCTCGCCGCGCCCTCGTCGGCCAGTTGCCAGGCGGCCTCGACGGCAACGCAAACTCCGGCGACCCAACTTGAGTCAACCGGTGCGTCCGAAAGGGCCGGAACCGCGTCGGCCAACAACGCCCGACCTTCAGACCGGCGGGACGCCGCGGCCGCCCCGAGCGCCATGGCGGCCAAGCCCGCCGCGCCGACCGCCGCGGTCGTCGAGCCCACTCGAAGGTCGTCGGAGCGAATGAGGTCGAGCTGCCACGCATGGGAGAAGACCTGCGCTTGCCAGCACAGCTCAGCGTCCGCGATTCCGAACTCACGACCCAGGGCCCGTGCCTCTCGGGCGTAGTGACCGGCCAATTGCAGATCACCGGAGAGTTCGGCGAGGCACCCTCGCACCATCGCTCGCCCCCACAGATCGACAGGCCTCCTTGTGCCTGAGCAAAAGGCTTCGAGCGGACCCAACAGCGCGTCGGCCCCGTGCGGATCGGCAGCTTCGATGTGGGCCCGCATCGCGAAGGCAAAGGCATCGGAACGAAGGTCGAAATCCTCGCCGTCGGTCTCAGCCAGAAGTTGGGCCGCGCCACGTCGGCGCCAAGATGCATCCGCGGCCCCAAGCCGGGCCGTGAGCAACGCCCGAAGCAGGCGGGGCCGGAGCACGGAGTCGGTGGTTGCGCCGAGCTTCGCCTCCAGGTTTCCTATCTCGCGATCTACCGCCGAGTCCGGCCTGAATCCCGCAAATGCCAGCCTCGTGACGTATTCGCATCGCAAAGCTGTTTCTCGATTCGAAGCGTCGAAGCCGGCCTCCAGAGTGATCGCTCGTTTGAGCATCGAGAGCAGCTCGGGGTCGGTCTTCATTGACCTCCCGACCGCGGTGCCCGTGAGGAGAATTCGTTCGATCCAGTCCGGTCGTCGCGCTCTCTCGGCAATCTCGAACGCTTCCACGAAGGCGGGGCGGGCCCGTTCGGCCAGACCCAAGAATTCCCATGCTGCCGCAGCTTCCATGGCTGCCGAGAAGCGCTTCTCGTGAGCGAGGGGTTGGGTACGAGCGAGGAGAATTTGCACGTGTCCCCACAGACGAGCGGCATGGTCAAAACGCCCTTCCCGCTTCGCCACGCCCGCACCGATCATCACGAATTCGATGGCCCGCTCCTCGCCGAGCACGGCTATCCCTTCCAACGCATGAAACGCCGCCCGCCAAGGCACGCGGTCGGCGAGAAGTTCGGCCGCCGATGCGTGGAGGGACGACGCCTCAGAAGCCGCCAACGAAGCGACGAGCGCTTCCCGAACGAGGTCGTGGCGAAAACGCGCTCCGGCATCATCGCGGACGATCAGCCCAGCATCGATGGCGGCGTTCAAGGTTGCGGTCAACTCCGGCCGGTCGATCGAACTCAGGCTCGCCCACAGGTCGAATTCGATGGTCGGGCCGCACAGTGCGAGCACACTTAAGGCGGCGCGCCGACCCCGGTCAAAACCGCGCAACATCACGTCGACCACGCCGGCCAGTGCCCCGCCGGAAGCAGCAACGTTGAGCAAACAATCCGGGCCATACGCCGTGACCATGTCGATAGAAGCGGATACGAGAAACGGAACACCCCCGGTCAAGGAGTCAATTCGCTCAGCCGTGAGGCGCAGGTCTCCGGCGAGCCCGCGGCGCGACAGCAGAGTTGCGATCTCCTCCACGTGGAATACGGTGAGCTGTACTTCTGTAACTGAGCGCCGTTGGCGCAGACCAGCGGACTCCGAGGCGGGCCGCGTCGCGACCAAGATCGCGACGTTGGAGCCGAGGGAGCGGCGCGACAGCGCGTCCAAAAGAGCGGCGGACTGGGTGTCGGCCCACTGAAAGTCATCGAGAAGGATCACAAGTCGTTTCGCTCCCGCCAGTCTTCTCATCGCCTCACGTACCGCGTCGATGATCAGAGCCGAGTCGGAGCCTTCTTCCGGCAAGCGCAAGGCCCGCCCGAGGGCCTGAACGAAGGGGCCCAACTCTTCGGCCCCTTCCCGCTCAGCAGCCCCGAAGACCACGGCAACATCGTCGGCTCCCGCCCATTCGGCGGCCGCCTTCGCAAGGATCCCCGTCTTTCCCATCCCCGATGCTCCGACCACGACGACGATGCGGCCCCACGCGGAACGCACCGCGTCCAACACCTCCTCCCTGCCCACCCACGTGACCGGAACGATCGGTAGGTCTACTACCCCTTCATCGTCCGGGGACGGTCCCCTCCATTCCATATCGGGGCTCTGCCAGAGAATGGCCCGTTCGAGGCGCTGGAGTTCAGGGGTTGGATCGAGACCCATTTCCTCGAGTAGGCCGCGGCGAAGCCGTCCGAACACGTCCAATGCCTCTTGCTGGCGACCGCTTCTATACAGGGCCGTCATCAAGTAGCCGGCGCGGCGCTCGCGCATCCATTCTCGCCCGGCTGGGGCCGAAGCCTGTTCTATGACTTTGTCATTTCTTCCGAGCACCAGCAACAACTCAATCAATTCGTCACGCCCGCCCTCGCGCAACTCCTGAAGGCGGTTCGATTCGACAAGGAGACTCGGCACATCGGTGAATCCTTGAAAGGCGTCGCCCCGCCAGTACCTCAGCGCGGATTCGTAACTAAGTACTGCCTCACCCAATGCCTTATCCCCGCCAAGTTGGCGGGCTCGGGCCAATTCGCGCTCAAAAAGAATCGCGTCGATCGTTACGAGATGGGCCCGAATCCCGTATTGAGCTCGGGCGTCGGCGATGTACTCACGGGCCCCCATATTGCGGAGACGCCCTAAATGCACCCGGAACGCGCTCGCCGCAGTGAGCGGAGGCGAACCAGACCATAGTTCATCGACAAGGCGTTCCGTCGGAAGGAGCACGCCCCGCCCGGCCACCAGCAAGGCGAAGAGCGCCCCGGGCCGCCCCGTGGGGCGAACTATCTCGCCATCGCTCTCGAGTTCCGCAGGACCGAGGATACGCACGTGAGCGGGTGATGTGCTGATCCCGTCTTGTGGCACCGGATCCATCCTAATCCGCGGGCCGATTCGCACCCCTATCGGTCGATCGGCACGACCACAACCAGGCTGCGCCACCTTGCGTCTACGGTGAAGCCCGTGCATCCCGACCTTTTGCATGCCTTGGCGCACCCGCCCATGACCGAAACGCCTGGGGGCCCTGAGCAGGCTCGCCTGCACGACGATCGCGCCGCGTGGCTGCGGTGGGGCCCGTATGTGGCCGAGCGCGCCTGGGGCACCGTGCGGGAAGACTATTCCGAGCATGGTCAAGCCTGGGAGTACTTCCCCCACGATCATGCGCGCAGCCGGGCCTACCGGTGGTCTGAAGACGGGTTGGGTGCGGTATGTGACTCCCGCCAAGCGCTGTGTCTCGGATGGGCGTTCTGGAATGGTCGCGATCCAATCCTCAAGGAGCGCATCTTCGGGCTGACCGGCAACCAGGGTAACCACGGCGAAGATGCGAAGGAGTTGTGGTGGTATCTCGACTCGACGCCTACTCATTCCTGGATGCGGTGGCGGTATCTGTATCCGGTCGAGGAGTATCCGTACGACCATTTCGTCGAGGAGACCCGGCGCCGCAGCCGCCACGACCCCGAAGAGCACATCACCGACACGGGCGTCCTCGACACCGGGTTCTGGGACATCACCGTTGACTACGCCAAAGCGGGCCCGGAGGACCTCTGCATCGGCCTGCGGGCCACCAACCGGTCCGACTCCCAGCAGACGCTGCACATCCTTCCGACACTTTGGTTTCGCAACTCTTGGTCGTGGGGTCGCGACGACCGTCGACCCACTATCAGCCTCGTCGACGAGGGCGTGGCCGCCAACCATCACTTACTCGGGCATATGACCTTGGTGGTCGACGGGGCGGCCGCCGAGGACTGGCTGTTCTGTGACAACGAGTCTAATAGCCAACGACTGTGGGGCGTCGAAGGCAGCCCGTTCCCGAAGGACGCGATCAACGACCACGTCGTGAATGGACTCGCCACCGTCAACCCGTCCGGTCAGGGCACAAAGGCCGCGGCGTGGATACAACGTACCGGCGCACCGGGCGAGACTGTCGAACTCAAGCTGCGCCTCTCCCGTACCGGCGCGCCGTGCGACGCCGGGTGGACTGACGCGATGCGGCAACGGTCAGATGAAGCTGACGCGTTCTATGCGTCCGTGATCCCGGCAACCGTTGATGACGAAGCTCGCATGATCGCCCGCCAGGCGCTGAGCGGAATGCTGTGGTCGAAACAGTTCTTTCACTACGACGTCGACGCCTGGCTCGAAGGCGATCCCGTCGGTCCTCCCCCACCGGCGGAGCGCACGACGGGTCGCAATGCCGCTTGGCGCCATCTCAACAATTACGACGTCGTCTCGATGCCCGACTGCTGGGAGTACCCCTGGTACGCGGCGTGGGATCTGGCGTTCCATTGTGTCTCGTTGGCCCGCGTCGATCCGGTGTTCGCCAAGGAGCAGCTCCTGCTGCTGTGTCGCGAGTGGTACATGCACCCCAACGGCCAGTTACCGGCTTATGAATGGGCCTTCGGGGACGTGAACCCACCGGTACATGCGTGGGCCGCGCTGCGGGTGTTCCAGATGGACGGGGGCACCGATTACGACTTCCTCGAGCGGATCATGCACAAACTCCTCATCAACTTCACCTGGTGGGTCAACCGCAAAGACCTCGACGGCAACAACGTGTTCGAAGGCGGCTTTCTCGGGCTCGACAACATCGGCCCGCTCGACCGGTCGGCGCCGCTCCCGGTGCCCGGCCAACTGGAGCAATCCGACGGGACCGCATGGATGGCAATGTACTGCCTCAACCTGCTCGACATGGCGCTCACGCTGGCTCGCCACGACCCCACCTATGACGACATCGCCACCAAGTTCTTTGAGCACGCCGCTTCGATTTCCGAAGCCATAGACCATCGCGGGCTCTGGGATGAAGAGGATGGGTTCGCCTACGACGTGCTGCAGGGCGACGACGGTGAGCGCCATACCTTGCGCGTGCGGTCGATTCTCGGACTCATTTCGCTGCTCGCCGTCCTCCCGCTGTCGGGAGAGCTGCTGCGGACCATGCCGACGTTCGCGGCGCGGCGACAATGGTTTCTCGCCAACAAAGGAGCGCTGGCCGAACATCTCGACCACGGGCCAGGGCCGTCCGATCCCGACGCCACTTTGCTGGCGCTCGTCGATCCCGTGCGCTTGCGCCGCGTTCTCGAGCGGGTGACCGACCCCAATGAATTCCTGTCCGATCACGGCATCCGCGCCCTGTCGAAGGAGCACGGGGCGAAGCCGTTTACGATCGACCTCGGCGGACAGCATTTCAGCGTGGGTTACGAGCCGGGAGAGTCGGAATCGGGTCTGTTCGGCGGCAACTCCAACTGGCGGGGCCCGGTATGGATGCCGGTCAACTTCTTGATGGTGGAGGCCATTCGCCGCTACGCCATTCACCTCGATGACCCGACCCTTCACGCTGTCGCCGATGACGTTTCCAGACGCCTGATTTCCCTGTTTCGGCGTGACCCCATAACCGGGCGCCGGCCCTGTTTCGGATCGAAGGAGCTGTTGCAGCTCGACCCGTCGCTGCATGACTGCTTGCTGTTTCACGAATACTTCCATGGCGACACCGGGGCCGGTTTGGGCGCGGCCCATCAGACTGGGTGGACGGGTCTCGTGGCCGAGCTGATCATCGGCGCGGCGGTCCCGTAACCCGCCGCCGCCCGCGCCACCGGCCGCTGCGCCCAGAATCGCTCGTCGCGCTACGGTGCCCGCGTGCGTCACTCGACCGTAGGAATCATCGGGGCCGGACCGGCCGGGCTGGTGCTCGGCAACCTCCTGCTGGGAGCCGGCATCGACTGCGTGATCATCGAACGACAGTCTCGAGAGTATTGCCAGAAACGGGTGCGAGCCGGGCTGCTCGAGGAGCCGACGGTTTCGCTGTTTCGCCGTCAAGGATGGGCCGATCGGTTGCTCGCTCAGGGTCTTGAACACAACGGAACCGAGTTGCGCTACCTCGGCCGCCGAATCCGGCTCGACTACGGCCAACTCGTGGGGCGCACCATGCACGTGTACCCGCAGCAGGAAGTCGTGACCGACCTCATCGAGATCTTTCTCGCCAAGGGCGGCGAACTGCACTTCGAGGTCGACGACGCAGCCATCTACGGCGTCGACTGCGACCGCCCGACGTTACGGTTCGCGGGCCAGGAGCGCAGCTGCGATTTCGTGGCCGGTTGCGATGGCTTCTTCGGAATCTCCCGTCCCGCGCTCGGACCGGTTGACGCCTGGGACCGTCACCACGAGTTCGGCTGGGTGGCCATGCTCGCCGCCGTGGGCCCGTCGACCGACGAGATCGTCTACGCCCTCGGACCCGACGGGTTCGCCGGCCATATGCTGCGCAGCTCCACCGTGAGTCGCTTCTATGTCCAGTGCCCGCCCGGCGACGTGATCGAAAGCTGGAGCGACGACCGCATCTGGTCGGCCTTGCAGAACGGGCTCGCGTCGCCCGGATGGACGTTGGCCGAGGGACCGGTGATCGAAAAGAGCATCGTCGACATGCGCAGTTACGTCGTCGCCGACATGCGTCGAAACCGCCTCTTTCTGGCCGGTGATTCGGCCCACATCGTGCCGCCGGTGGGCGCCAAAGGCATGAACCTAGCCATCGTCGATGCCTGCGTCCTGTTCGACGCGGTGCGGCGTTTCCTGTCGTTGGGCGATGAGACGGGGCTTGACGCCTACTCGTCAACCTGTCTTGAACGGGTGTGGCGCATCCAGGATTTCTCGATGTGGATGGCGTGGATGCTGCACACGTTGCCGGAGGCCCATCCCGACCGCTCGTACTCGCTGGCCCGGTCGCACGCTCAGCTCCGCTATCTGGAGCGATCCCGGGCCTACCAGACGCAGTTCGCCGAGAACTACGTCGGGTTCCCGATGCCCGTCACCGTTTAGGGTTGGTCCGGTGTTGATCGATCCACCGGTGGCCGCGCCGGGCTACAAGTCCACCACGCTTAGGGCACCGACCCGCGCCCCTGTGCACATCTCTGCGACGCGTACCGAATTGACCGGTCCGCACCTTGGCCTCGCGCCCGGTTCCGTCCTCTCGGTCGAATCTGACCTGACGGCCAATGGCGCCATCGGCGAACGGATCATCGTGACCGGCCGAGTGCTCGAGACCGACGGACGGCCGGTGCGCAATTCGCTGGTCGAGATCTGGCAGGCCAATGCCGCCGGACGGTATCGCCATGACAACGATCGCCACGACGCGCCGCTCGATCCGGGATTTCACGGTGCCGGACGATGCCTCACCGACGGCGACGGAATGTACCGGTTTCAAACGATCAAGCCTGGGGCGTATCCGTGGGGAAATCACCCCAACGCATGGCGGCCGGCGCACATCCACTTCTCGCTGTATGGCGAATCGTTCTCGTCGCGACTTATCACCCAGATGTACTTTCCCGGTGACCCGCTCCTCGACTACGACCCCATCTTCCAGTCCGTTCCCGATCCCGTCGGCCGGGCTCGGCTCATAGCCGCGTTCGATCTGGGGGTGACCGTGCCCGACACGGCGCTCGGCTACCGATGGGACATCGTGCTGCGAGGTCCGGCGGCCACCCCTTTCGAGGCTACCCCGAGGGATCGGTCATGAGCGAGCACCGAAGCGCAGCGGCGGGCGCAGCGACCAACAAACAACATGCCACTCGCAGCTCCGACGGGGCCCCCGCACCCGGCCAACGGCCGGTACGCGGTGGCGAAGCGAGGATGGCATGACGCTGTTCCCCACCCCCTCCCAGACGGTCGGTCCGTTTTGG
>JANYDT010000222.1 GCA_025359845.1 Acidimicrobiia bacterium | reverse complement strand
GGGCCGACAATTCGACCGCCCTAGTAGATTCGCCCCCCGCCGCGGCAAGTCGCCGTCTTCTATTGGCCCCCGCCGATCGTTCCTTGCAGCGCACCCTGGCCGAGGTGCTCACCGGCTCTTCTCGTCATCGAATGACTGCTCGAGACTTGGCCAACGCGCTGGCCCGCTGCCCGGGGGCGCGCCTCCCGCGTGGCCATGAGGTCGACCGCCCGTCTGCGGTACCGACCGGCCAAGGCGCAGGTCCGGCCCCGTTCGTCGACCAAGAACCGTCGCTTGGCAAGGTCGAGCCGTCGCCGCAAACCCGCCCTGCAAGCGCATTCGCGGCTAAATCCCATTCGAGCCGGCTCGCCTCCCATTCGACCGATCCCGACACCGATTCGACCAATTCTGTCATCCAACCCGATTCGGGCCCGACGCAGTCCAGACACCGTCGGTTTCGCCGATCGTCAACCTTGGCCAGTGCCGCGAGTGCGGTGGCGTTGGGAATGGCGGCCGCCACGTTGTGGCACCGCACTCACGGGGGCAGCGCGGCGGCGAATCCTCGACAAGGCGCTCGGTCCACGAATTCGGCTCGTCCCGCGATCCGGCCAAACGCCGGTGCCGCACGGTGTCCCCCAGTGTCAGGACCGGTCGCCGACTTGAACGGCGATGGCTGCGGCGAAACCGTCACCGTGACTGGCGCGACACTCGGGGTCGGCTCGGTGCGCTTCGCTCTCGGCGCCGCCGAGGACAGGGCGGCCGTCGGCGACTGGGACTGCGACGGCTGGGTCACTCCCGTGTTGCTCTCTCGCGTGACTGGATCCGTGTATCGCTACGACCGCTGGCCGTCCGAAGGCCAACCCGAGGTGGGAGTGAGCCTCGGACCGATCCCTCACGCCGTCGGTATCCAATCAATACGGGGTTCACGAACCGGATTGGCGCGCCCGCGGCCTTGCGATGACTTACTCGTTACCCGCGATGACGGCTCGACGGTCGTCATCACTGCCCGATTGGAGCATTCTTGAAGCCCTCGCCGTCAGGTCCCAAACTCCTATCCCCAATTCGTCGGATCGCCCAATACGGCGCCGGCACCGCATCGTTGGTACTTTCGATCGGCGCGCTCTTCGCCATCGCCCGGCTCGGTCGACCATCCTCATCGGATTTGGGAGCCGCGACCACTTGGCTGCTGAGCGTGCTCGTCCTCGCCGTGGCGACGTACTTGCTTGTCGTGATCGGGATTGGCACCTTGGTGCGGCTACGGGGTTGGTCGGGCGCCGCCACGCTCGCCGACCGGTTCTCGGCCGAAGCTGTGGTCACCTGGTTGGACCGTCGCTTGGGGCGAGTCGGGGCAAGTGTCGTAGGCAGCGTCGTCGCGCTAGGGGCCGCGGCCGGGGGCCCGGTCGGCGCCTCCGAGCGGTCCCCCGCAACCTCCCAACTTGCCCCGATGGCCGCGACCATAAACTTGAACGCTGCCTCGGAAGGCCTTTCGCCACCGTTGCTGGTCCGGTTGCCGACGCTCGTACGGTCTGGCACGCCATCGACGCCCAGCTCCCGGAGAGTGACCATCGGGGGCCGGTTGGCGAGGCCTACCACGACCGAGCCCCCTCTCATCGAGAGCCCTACGATGAGCAGATCCGAACTGATGGTCGTGGCCAATCCTGTGACGAAATCGATCGAAAGTCCGCTGAATGGGGCCGCCGAAGGTCCCGGACCACAAACCCCGCCGCTCGAGCCATCGGTGCCCCAACGCATGCCCGAGCCTCCGCCCACCTGGTTGGTCCGGCCCGGCGATCACCTCTGGTCGATAGCCGAACGCTGCGTCCGGGCCTACCGACCTGATGCCACGGATGGCGACATCGCCGAGTACTGGCTCAGGCTGATCACAGCCAACGCCGCCCAAGTCAGAGACCCTGACCGAATCTTTTCCGGTCAGCTGATCGCCCTACCACCGCGTCATCGGTCCTCAACGAGGGCATAACAATCCGCATCCGATCAAGGCGGGACAATCCCCCGCTCGGGGACATAACAATCCGTCCCCTATCAGGGCGGGACAATCCGTCTCCTATGAGGGCGAAAGGAGCCTGACGGCGACTTCATTGGCCATCATGCGACCCCGTACCGTAAGTGCCAGTCGGTTGCCGACCTCGGTCACGAGCCCGGCCTCCAGAAATTCGAGTCGATCTTTCTCGCCCACCAAGGCCCGGTCGACGCCGGCACGGGTCCGCAACTGCAGCTGTGCGGCCTCCAAGGCCATGGCCGGCCCGTCGAGGTGCTCTTCGCCTTGCATTGGATCGGTACAGTCGTCGACCAGGGCGATGTAGCGCTCGGGTGTCCGGACGTTCCAGAATCGGCGGCCACGATCGTGGCTGTGCGCCGCGCAGCCGAATCCTCGATAGTCGCCTTGTTGCCAGTACAGCCAGTTGTGGCGACACTCGTGACCGGGCCGAGCCCAGTTCGAAATCTCATAGTTGGTCAACCCCCGGTGTTTGAAGACGCCGTCAGCGAGGTCATACTTGTCGGCCTGATCGTCGTCGTCGGGATGACGGGTGGGGTCGGAGGCCAGCGGGGTGCCCGCCTCCACTGTCAGCGCGTAAGCACTGACGTGCGGCGGATCCAACGCGACCGCGGCTTCGAGTGTCTTCGCCCAATCCTGAACGGACTCCCCCGCCCCGCCGTAGATCAGGTCCAGGTTGAAGTTCGAAAACCCGGCGGCGCGTACCAACTCGACGCTCGAAGCGACATTCGCCGGGTCGTGTGAGCGGCCCAGAGCCGTTAGCACCCGCGCCACCATTGACTGAACCCCCAACGAGATCCGAGTTACTCCGCCGGACCGGTAGGCCGCGAGCATTTGACCGCTCACCGTGTCGGGGTTGCACTCGACGGTGATCTCAGCACCGCCGGCGAGGGGAATGGCCTCGAGAATTCGCATCAGTTCCTCGGCCGGCAACCGCGACGGCGTTCCTCCGCCGAAAAATACACTGGTGGCCACCGGCAGGCCCTGGTTCACCGCTCGCCCGATCTCGGTCACCACCGCGCTGACATAGGCTTTCTGTAGGTGGTCGCGATCGGTCCATGTGGCGAACGCGCAATAGTCGCAGCGCTTGGCACAGAACGGGATGTGGATGTAGACGCCGAACGCGGTCATTCCGGGGGGGCCGAGCATCGAAATGTCGGGGTCATCCTGACATGTCTTCGGGTCACGAAATCTTGGCCGGTTGGTGGCCGAGATCTTCGAGCCTGGCCCGAATATCGTCGACGTCGCCCTCCAATAGGGCGGCTAGCGCGGCCAAGTCTTCTCGACGCATCGTCATTTCAACGCCGACCGCATTGATCCGCTGAGCGCGAATCATGGCGACGTACCGTCGCAGGATGGTCGCCTCGTGCGATGAAAGCGACTCGAGGCGAACGAGATCGATGGTTATGCCGCGGGCGCGAGGCACCGGCTGAGTCGGGAACGTGGGCGCGGTTGGCCGCCCGGTGGTAATTGGCGGAAGGAGCGAATCCACAGGGACGGAATAGAAGCTGGCGAGACGTTGAAGCCGTTGGACGGAAATGGCTCGATCGCCGCGCTCGTAGGCCCCGAGAACCGACGCCTTGAACTCCTTCGTAGATTCGGCCTCGACATCGTTGAGCGACAAACGCCGCTGTCGACGGATGGCGCGCAGCCGCAGACCCACCTGTAAGGCGTAGGTCTGATCCTGGTATTCGTCATCTACAGCGCTGCCCATGTCGTCTTCTGTACTGTCGTGTCGCGGAATTATCGATCCATAGCCGATCAGGGCGCGAATCGGTGTCGAATGAATGACACGACAGGACTGTACCGGATCACTACCCTCCGTAGAGGGATCGGGACCCCCGAACGCACTGAGTGGTCAGCCGCCGGCCCGCCCCAAGCGGGCTCGCGCCAGCAGGGCGGCGGCCACAATGGCCGCTGTTTCGGCCCGCAAAACGCCGCCCGGCAGCCGGACGAGGGGTGATCCACAGCGCTGGGCCAGGGCCAGTTCGGCGGCGCTGAATCCCCCCTCAGGGCCGATCGCGATGCCGGCACAAGGACTCGGCAGCGCCCCTCCGCTGATGTCGGCCATACTCAGCGGACCGAACGGCGCCTCAGTCGTCAACGCCTCCTCCAACGCTACCGGCCCGATGACTTGCGAAAAGTACAGTTGCCGGCTCTGCATTGCGGCCTCCCGCACGATCGTCTCGCACCTCACCCTCAGACGCGCCGCCTTGTCGCCTTCCCAAAGGGCCACGCTATGGTCAGCGCCGAATACGACGATACGGTCAACCCCCAGTTCAGCCAGCTTCTGCACCGCCAACTCGAACCGATCCACCTTCGTCATGGCGAGAGCAACGGTCACAGGAGGCGTCCGTTCGACTTCGATGACGGGCTCGACGGCCTCCAGCCAACCTTCGCTGGCGATAAGGCCTTCGACGCTGACCCTGGTCAATCTCCAACGCCCACCGCCCGCCTTCGCCAATCCATCTGGACGAAACCCCCTGGCCACGGCGGCATCGGCGACAGTGATCCGTTCTCCCGGGCGCAACCGCAGGACTCTCGCGAAATGGTGCAAGTCGTGGGAGTCCAGGCGAGGGGCGTCGAGATCGTCGACGAACGCATGCGCCGCCGCCGCGACCTCGGAAGGGAGCAGGGCCACGTGTCTACCGAAACTTCGAGCGAATCTTTCCGAACAAGGTGCGGTCGGGCGGAGCCACCTCTTCGCCCCGCTCGGCCGCGACCTGACGCAACCAGTCGTCTTGAGTTTTGCTCAAATGGGTGGGCGTCACCACCATTACCTGAACCAACAAGTCGCCGCGGCCGCGGCCACCAACGTGCGGGACGCCGCGTTCGCGGAGTCGAAAGACCTTGCCCGACTGCGTGCCTGGCGCGATAACCAGATCTTCCTCACCGTCGAGCGTCGTGAATTTGAGATGGGCCCCCAGGGCAGCCTGGGTCATGGGCAGGTCGAGCCGGTGGATCAGGTCGTAGCCCTCGCGTTCAAAGCGCTCGTGGGGCCGAACGCGGATGTGGACATAGAGATCTCCGTTGGGACCACCCCGCGGACCGGCTCCGCCCAAGTTCGTGACCCTCAAAGTCGTACCGTTGTCGACACCGGCCATGACGTTGACGTTGTGTGAGCGTTGCTCGGTGCGGCGCCCTTCACCACGACACGTCGGGCACGGCTTCTCGATGACTTGGCCGGTTGCGCCGCAGCGCCCACAGGGGCTGGCGGTGACCATCTGACCGAGCAGCGATTGACGGACGCGGCGAACTTCGCCCGTGCCTTGACATTGCGGACACGATGCCGCCGCCGTGCCAGGTGCCGCTCCCGTGGCCTCGCAGGCATCGCAGTGCACCGGCACCCGAATGTCGATTTCGTGCTTCGTGCCGAACACCGCCTGTTCGAAGGTGATGTCGATCGTCGTTTCGAGGTCAGGCCCTCGCGGGGGACCGGCCGGGCCGCGCCGCCCGCCGCCTCCGAAGGGACTTCCGCCCCCGCCGAAAAATGCCTCGAAAATGTCGCCGAGATTGCCGAATCCTCCGCCGGACGGATCGCCGGCGTTGCCGGCCGCACCGGTACCGCGCAAACCCTCGGGCCCAAACTGGTCGTAACGGCGGCGCTTATCGGGGTCTTTCAGCACTTCGTAGGCCAGGCTGACCTTCTTGAACTGCTCTTCGGCCCTGGGGTCGTCGGGGTTGGCGTCGGGATGAAGTTCGCGAGCCTTGACCCGGTAGGCCTTCTTCAGTTCGTCGTCGGACGCGCTCCGACCCACGCCCAACAGCTCGTAAAAATCTTCTATGACAGCCATATCGTCTTAGTTCTCGCTGAGTCGTCGACCGAGGGCCACGCTGACCTCGGAGACCACCGCCATGGCTTGCGGGTAGTTCATGCGGGTGGGCCCGAGGACCCCTACCGTGCCAACGGGCTGGCCATCGACCAAGTATGGCGCGACCACCACTGAACAGGCCAGCAGCTCATCGAAAAAGGCGTGTTCGACGCCGATGGAGGTGCCGATAGACGGCCCCGACGACTTCTCACCGGCCCGTCCAAGCGCCTCGCGCATGAGGCCGACGACGACGTACTGGCGTTCCAACACCGACAGAACCGACCGGATGGTCTCCACCGCGTCGAAGGCCCGGGTGAGGCGAGCAGCACCGCCGACGAACACGTCATCGGGGTGCTCGTCGATCGGAGTAATGGCATGCAGGGCGGCCGAGCACGCCGCTTCGGTGAGCGACATGGTCGCGTTGCCCATCGGCAGTCGCAGTGCGGCGGCTACCCGCCCAACCAGTTGTACCGTGAGTTGCGCGCTGGCGGCACTGAGGTGTTGTTCGGTCGTGGCGTCATCGAGGTCGAGGGTGTGCTTCTCGATCGCGCCGTTGGAGAGGACCAAAACCAGAATGGCGACCTGGCGATCAGCACCATCTCGTTGATGCGCCCCAAGGCTCACGAGCTGGGCCGACAAGATCGTGGCCGCGTCGTGGGTCGGCCCCACGACAACGGCGGCATAGTCGGTGAGACTGGAAAGGAGCCGACTGGTCTCCCCGAGGAGTCGTTCCAACTCGATGTGAGTCTGCCCGAAAAAGTCTGCGACCCGAGCGACTGTCGGCTCGGGCAACATGGCCGGCGGCCCAAGCGAATCGACGAAGAACCGGTAGCCCTTATCTGTCGGCACCCGCCCGGCGCTGGTATGGGGATGGGTCAGGTAGCCGTCGCGCTCGAGAACCGACATGTCGTTGCGAACGGTGGCCGACGACACGTTGAGTGAGCCGGATGCGGTTAGGTGCTGCGAACCAACGGGCTGCCCCGACGCCACATGCTGCTCGACGACGGCGCGCAGAATGGTGGCTTTGCGTGGATCGAGCCGAGCGTCAACGCCAGTCACGATCGCCTCTTCACGCGCGCCGAGGCGATCGGCCAGGGACGAGTCGACCGGCGGGTCGTTGGGGCGTCTGCGCTTCACCATTAGACATTCCTTGTGTTGGCACTCGATGATACCGACTGCCAGAGTGCGCGGCGCGCCACGCGGGTCAACAATTCAACGCAGCGATCGCAACGTCACGGCCGTGGCGATGGCCGCCTGGGCCGCTTCGTGACCCTTGTCTTCGCGCGATCCGGGCCGGCCCGACCGGGCGAAGGCTTGATCTTCGACATCACAGGTCAACAATCCGAATCCCACCGGCACGCCCGTAGTCACGCCCACCGTCGATAGGCCGTTCGTTGCGGCCATACACACGTATTCGAAATGGGGCGTGTCGCCGCGCAACACGAGCCCCAGGGCCACCACCGCGTCGCACCCATGCGTGGCCAGGTGCTGAGCCGCGATCGGTAGCTCGAACGCGCCGGGAACCCGCACCACCAAGGGCTCGGCCTTAACCCCGGCATCACGCACGCCGCGCAGGGCCCCGTCGAGCAAAGCGTCAGTTATCTCGACATGCCACTGGGCGCAAACGATGCCCACGACGAGCTCGGCTGCCCCTTCGATTGCGAGACTGGGCGCGCCTTGCCCGCTCATCAACCCGTCCAGGTCATGCGTGACCGCTGCCGTCGGCCCGTTTGCCACGCTCGTGGGTGTCGAAGTCCGATTCTTCGATCATGTGACCCATGCGTTCCTTTTTGGTGCGCAAATAGGCGACATTCTCCGGGTTGATCGACGGCTTGGTTGGGACGCGTTCGACGATGTCGAGCCCGAAACCCTCCAGACCGCCGCGTTTGGCCGGATTGTTCGTGATCAACCGCATTGTGGTCACTCCCAGGTCGACCAGAATTTGCGCTCCAATACCGTATTCGCGCGAATCGGCCGGATGCCCGAGTTTTGTATTGGCATCGACCGTGTCGTGCCCATTTTCCTGGAGTGTGTAAGCCCGGATCTTCTCTCCGATACCGATCCCCCGACCTTCATGACCGCGCAGATACACCACCACTCCCCTGCCCTCCTTTTCGATCATCGCCATTGCCTCATCGAGTTGAGGTCCGCAATCACAGCGCAACGACCCGAATACATCGCCGGTCAGGCACTCCGAGTGAACCCGAACCAACACGTTGTCTTCGCCCTGTACCTTGCCCTTCACCATCGCCACGTGCTGTTCGCCGTCGAGCACCGACTCA
>JANYDT010000200.1 GCA_025359845.1 Acidimicrobiia bacterium | reverse complement strand
CCAGGCGGTGCGCGACCCGGACCAGTTCTTCGCCGCTGCCCGCCGTCACTGCGTGGCGGGCCGCGACCCATCGACCCATCGACGTCGACCCGTCAGGACGCCAATTGTCTTCGCTGTCCAACGCCGCCAACACCGTCAGATCGACCCGGTGATAGCGGCGATAGAGGCCCGGAGATGGTCAGCGAATTGGATCTTACCGTCCAACCCGAGACTACTTAGATCTATCTGATCTTGCATGCCCCTATTTTACGAGGGGGGTATGACAAAAACGCCTCCCGCGAGACAGAAAGGGAAGAATATGTGATGCCGAACTTTCGTGATAGCTGATCCGCTAACGTTGTGAGTGGAGTGGCAAAGCTGACCCGGAAGCTGCGCACCCATCGTTGCCTTACGTAAGCGTCTGCCCAGTAATAACTTGGCCGTTTCTGACGGGCCTGAACACCGCTGACTGCGTCCTCCGCGTAGCCGTTTGGGCAGGGCAAGCGCGTCGTTGTGTGTCCTTATCAGCAGCGCCCAGGACTCGCCACACTTAAAGGGTTCTCGCCGATCGAGCGAAATCGTGGAGCCAGTATCGCGGCGTACGAGTTGGGGCCCGCGAAAACCTCGATCGGGATGAGTTCTCCGTCTGTGGCCCACATGTCAACTGACGCGGCGTGCGTCAGGCACCCGCCTTCAGCGTGCCCGTGCTGCCGATGGTGTGGACCGTGTCGATCCGAAATGGGCGTGCGGTTCCGGCCCGGCGGAACGCGTGGCCTGTCTGTTGAACCAGCATCAGAACTGCGAACTGCGCCTCGCCGAAGACGTGGTCGAGTGGGTTTGCTCGGGACCGAAACGGTCGGCGGCTCCCGCTCGCGGCGTCCTCGGCCTTCGGCTTGGGAAGCACTAGCCTCTCTGCCTCGTGCGCCTCCTCGCCCTCGGGCTCGACCCTCGCCAACTGATCGACCACTACGGCACGATCGGATTGTTCCTTATCGTGTTCGCCGAATCGGGGCTGTTCTTCGGGTTCTTCCTCCCCGGCGATGCCCTGCTCTTCACTGCTGGCCTGCTGGTGGCTACCCACGTAATCCACACCAACATCGTGTTGATCGTTCTCGGCATAATCGTGGCGTCGGTGCTCGGGAACCAAGTCGGCTACTTCTTCGGGCGGCGAGTCGGCCCAGAACTGTTCGACAAACCCAAATCTCGTATTTTCAACCCAAAATACGTCACCCAGGCGCACGAGTTCTTCGAACGCAATGGGTCGAAAACCATTGTACTCGCCCGGTTTGTACCATTTGTGCGCACTTTTGCTCCGATCGTGGCCGGCGTGGCCGGAATGAGCGCGGCCACATTCGTCGCGTTCAACATCGCCGGCGGCGTGCTTTGGGGCGGTGGGGTGACGCTCCTCGGGTTCGCGCTCGGCAAGCGTTACGAATGGATGGGCAACAAGATTGACGTGCTGGCCCCGGTCATCGTACTGATCAGCCTTACCCCGATCGCCATCGAATACCTCCGTCACCGCCGTCGCGCCTCTTCATAGGCGGGCACGGGTCCGGGGTGACGCGCACTACCCTTCGGAGCGTCGAGGCACGTGAGCGCCTTCCACCAGTCGGGCATACACGACCACGTTGTCTTGATAACTCCCGGTGTTCTTGTTGAAAACACCACCACAGGTGATGAGCCGTAACTCGGGCGTGTCGGTGGGTCCATAGACCAGGTCCGTCGGAAAGTAGGCCTTGGGGTATTGGTCGATTCGTTCCACGCTGAACGTCACGCGCAGCCCGTCCGTCCGCGTCACATCAATGATGTCGTCTGGCGTGATTTGCGACAATTTAGAGAAAATGGCCGGTCCGGTATAGCTGTCGATATGACCGGCGATCACTGACGGACCGTTCGCGCCCGGGACGGGTCCACCTGAGTACCACCCTGCCGTGGCGAAATCAACAGGCACTTCAAGGCTGCCATCGAGTTCCAACCCGAGCTGCACCAGCGGCGACGTGACGCCAATCGACCGCACCCTCACAAACGCCGGCAGAACGTCGATGGCCGGTTGCACATTCTTGCGAATGACCGCAGGACGGCCATTGCCGATCAGCGGTTGAGCGGCGACAATGATCGGGGCGATCGCGTACGTGGTCGTCGCCGCGACGGCCAACGAGCTCACGCCAATCGCCAGCCCGAATGAACGCAGCGCCGGATGACGCTCGCGGGGTTTGGCGTGAAGACCGGCCATAGGTTGAAGGTTACCGCCGGGCGAGACGCCGGCGTTGGGATGCTCCGACGCCTACGGCGCCGAACGCGAACAATCCGAGCAACAGGATAGGCATCATCGTCTTCGGATCGGCGAGGCCTCCCGCCCCCGTTCCCACGGCGCCCTTCGGCGGGGGCACGTTGCCACCGGGCCGGGTCGCAACGACCGATGTCGCCGTCGTGTCGGCCGGCTGTGTGTCAGCCGGCTGTGAGTCGGCTACGGAAGGTTCGGTGTCGGGTACGGAAGGTTCGGTGTCGACCGACGCCGCCAAGGTACTCCGGCTTGTCGAAACCACCTTCGTCGTTGCGACGGTGGTCGCGCGCGCTGCCGTGGGAGCGGACCTACTTGTCGTCGGGGCCGACGTCGAAGTGGGCGACAACGTTGTAGTCGGCCTCTTCGTGGTTGTCGGCGCGACGGTTGTCGTGGCCGCGAGCGTGGTCGTAGACCGCTTTGTCGTCGTCGGAGCCAAAGTGGTCGTCACTAGAGGCGCTGCCGCTTTCGTCGTCGCAGAGGCCTTCGTCGTCGTGGAGGCCTTCGTCGTCGTGGAGGACGCGCCTCCCGGGCTCAATGAAGTCTCGCTGGGCTGAGTCGAACCGTTGGAACCATTCGAACCATTGGCCGCCGAAGCGACGCTCGCACCGCTACCAACTGAGGCCGCTGCGGTCGATCCTCTCGCCTTGGTCGATCCTAGGGCCGTGTCGACCGGCGTCGACGAGTCGGGATTCGTTATCAATAAACTCGTCGACGGCCGAGCCCGAGTGGGAACGGGCGTCGCCGTAACGGGAGGAAGGAGCTGGCCCCCGTCGAGGTCGCGGATGAGCTTCAGGCGAGCCGGCTGAGCACCGCCGCCGATGGCCGCAATCGTATAGATGGAACCCGGCTCCAACGGGACCGAGGCCTGCAAGATCGTGTCTTTCGAACCCGCTTTGCGAGCTTCCAGGTCATAAGTCCCGGCCGTCACTTCCGCGTAAGGCGACGCATTCGGGAAGACCAGCTTGGAAAAGAGCACTTGCCCGTTCTTCACGGCGCCGTCAACGGGACCGATTTCCGGAGCAGCATGCAAAATGCGCACTTTGGCCTTTCCGGCGCCCGGAGGAGTGAGGTTGTCGCGATAGACCCGCCCCTCGAGCTTCGCGATTTTCCCCACCGCGGCCACGGTGTAGGCGCTGCTCGCCTCGAGATCGGCCGTCGTCTTGAACGCCGCCGGACTATCCGGAGTCGTCCCCGTCGCCCTCACCTCGAACGTGTGCGACCCCAGGGCCAACGACAAGTAGTCGGAGACTCCCTCGTAGGGCACGTTGGTGAGACGTTTCTTGCCATCGACATAGATATCGATGGCCGGGGCGTCCGGCGAAAAATGGGCGACGCGAATACGCGCATCGTTGTTGGATTGCGCCAGAACAGAACGAACGCTAAAAGCGCCGGCCACTGAGACCAGCGCTGTAGTCGCGATTGCCGCGACCCGATGCAGCTTCAAGGTTGCACCCTTTCCGTGGGGGAAGACACGTGGGATATGGGGAGGTTCTATCTCACGAAATGCTCCGAGCGACGGATTTCATTCGCGAAAGGCTTGACAAGTACCCATCAAGATCGACAACAGTGGCGATACCGTGGCTTCCCCCAGTGCTCGCTCATCGTCCAGTCCCTCCTCTCCGCGTACCCGTCCGCCGTCTGGTGGCCGGCCGCTCGTGATCGTCGAGTCCCCCTCAAAAGCCAAGACCATCGCGGGTTTTTTGGGGCACGACTTCGTCGTCGAGGCCTCGGTTGGTCACATTCGCGACCTTCCTCGCAACGCGGCCGACGTGCCGGCGGAGTTCAAGGGTTCGGCCTGGGCCCGCCTCGGCGTCGACGTAGACAACGGATTTACGCCCCTTTATGTCGTGGCCAAAGAAAAAAAGTCTCAAGTGGCCAAGTTGCGCGAAGCGCTGAAGGGAGCGAGCGAGCTGTACCTCGCCACCGACGAGGATCGCGAAGGAGAATCGATCGCGTGGCACCTCCTAGAAGTGCTCAAACCCAAGGTCCCGGTCAAGCGGATGGTGTTTCACGAGATCACCCGCCCGGCCATCGAGCGGGCGGTCAATGAGTGGCGCGAACTCGACCGCGCCCTGGTCGATGCCCAGGAGGCCCGTCGTATTCTCGATCGCCTCTACGGCTACGAGGTTTCGCCGGTTCTGTGGAAGAAGATCATGCCAGGACTCTCGGCGGGACGCGTCCAAAGCGTCGCGGTGCGCCTCATCGTGGAGCGCGAGCGGGCCCGCATGCGCTTCGTGTCGGCCGGCTATTGGGACCTCATAGGGCGCTTCACCGTCCAAGGGGCAGGAGCGGTACGGGCCGCCCAGAGCGGATCCCCCGACAGTTTTCAGGCCACCCTTGTCACCCTCGACGGCCGTCGTGTGGCCACCGGGCGCGACTTCGATCAAAACGGCCAATTGACGGGGTCGGCCACGATCGCCCTCGGACCGGAGCAGGCCGCGGCGCTCGTCGGGGGGCTGACCGAGTCGAGCTTCACCGTGCGGTCAACCGAGGAAAAGCCGTATCGGCGGTCGCCCTACGCACCGTTCATGACTTCGACGCTGCAGCAAGAGGCCGGCCGCAAGCTCCGATTCTCGTCGCAGCGCACCATGAGCGTGGCCCAGAGGCTCTACGAGAACGGCTACATCACCTACATGCGGACCGACTCCACGACACTGTCGGAGACCGCCCTGAGCGCCGCCCGCGCCCAAGCCGCCGAACTCTACGGACGGGAATACGTGCCCGACACCCCGCGGCGATACGAAAAGAAGGTGAAGAACGCACAGGAGGCTCATGAGGCCATCCGGCCTGCGGGAGAGGTATTTCGCACCCCTGAGGCGGTCAGCCGCGAACTCGGTGGGGATGAGCTTCGCCTCTACGACTTGATCTGGAAGCGCACCGTGGCGTCCCAAATGGCCGACGCCCGCGGCCTGTCGTTGCAGGTGCGCGTCGGCGCGCTGACCTCTCGGAACGAGGATGTCGAGTTCGCCGCGAGCGGTAAGACGATCACGTTCCCCGGCTTTTTGCGGGCCTACGTCGAAGGCGCCGACGACCCCGACGCCGAGCTCGAAGATCAAGAAGTGCGGTTGCCGCAAGTCGAAGCCGGCGAACCACTTGCGGCTTCGGATATCGAAGCGGTCGGCCACAAGACCAACCCGCCGGCTCGCTACACCGAGGCATCACTGGTCAAAGCCCTCGACGAAATGGGCGTGGGACGTCCTTCGACCTACGCGTCGATCATGGAGACCGTGCAAAACCGCGGGTACGTGTGGAAGAAGGGCACCGCGCTGATCCCGTCCTTCACCGCGTTCGCAGTGGTCGGACTGCTCGAACAGCACTTCGGCGACTTGGTCGACTACGAGTTCACGGCCCGGATGGAAGACGATCTCGACCAGGTGGCAGCCGGAACGGCCCAGTCGCGGCCATGGCTCACGTCGTTCTATTTCGGCGACGGCCGCGACCACACGCAGTCGGCGCTCGGCTTGAAGACCCTCGTCTTGGATCGCCTGGGCGATATCGACGCAGCCGATATCAATACCATTTTCATCGGGGTCGACGACGATGGTGTGGACGTCGTCGTGAAACCGGGACGGTACGGACCGTACGTGAAGCGGGGCGACGAGACGGCCTCGGTGCCCGAAGACCTTCCTCCCGACGAACTCACAGTGGCGAAGGCCATCGAGCTCTTGTCCTCGCCTAAGAGCGATCGGGTGGTGGGCGTGCATCCCGAGCTGGAATTGCCGGTCTACGCCAAGGCCGGACGCTTCGGACCGTACGTGCAGGCGGGCGAACCGTCGAGCGACAAGAAGGCGGCGAAGCCGCCGACGTCGTCACTTTTCAAGTCCATGAGTGTCGACACGATCACACTCGAGCAAGCCGTGGCGCTGCTATCGCTCCCCCGTACCGTCGGCGTGGATCCCGTCGACAACATCGAGATCCGGGCTCAGAACGGCCGCTACGGACCGTACATTTCGAAGGGGGCCGACAGCCGCAGCCTCACCTCGGAAGAAGAACTTCTCACCATCTCCTTGCCGGAAGCGTTGGCCGTCATGGCCCAACCGAAGATGCGCAGAGGCCAGCAAAGCGCCTCCACCGCTCCGGTGCGCACGGTCGGCGACGACCCGTTCTCGGGTCAGCCAATCGCATTGAAGGACGGTCGATTCGGTCCTTACGTCACCGACGGAACCACCAACGCGTCGCTGCGCCGCGGCGACAATCCCGAGACAATCACCAACGAACGGGCCGTCGAGTTGTTGGCCGAACGCCGCATCAAGGACGCATCGGCGCCCCCGAAGTCCGCACGAGGGGGCCGAGCCGGTGGCGCCAAGAAGGCGGCGCCGAAGAAGGCCGGGGCACCCAAGAAAGCCGCGGTCAAGAAAGCCGCGGCACCGAAGTCTGCGGCACCGAACCGGGCGGCGGCTAAGAAGGTGGCAGTTAAGAAGGGCGCAGCGAAGAAGGCTGCGGTGAAGAAGACCGGAGGATTAAAGAAGGTGGGCGAGACGCCGAAAATGACGGGCACCGCGGCCACCACGAGGGCGCCCCATCCGCCCACCGCCCCCCCGATGCGGTCTTACGAGGACGAACCATTCTGATCAGTTATCCGCCCCGAAGCTCCCGGCACCAAGTTCGCCGGGCGTGCGCCCGCTAGCGTCACCCGTCGTGGCCGAGCCGACCACTTCAGACCATGCCCCCCTCGGCCCAACGCCGGTCCTAGGGTCAGTTGCTGTCGCGCCATCGCGGAGTTGGATGGAGCGCGTCTTCGGCACCCGCCTGTTCTTTCGGCTTTGGTGCGCAATGGTGTCGTCCTCACTCGGCGATTGGGTGGGCACGATCGCGATCGTGAAGCTCTCGAACCGCGTTGGCGGATCATTCGGTACCGGTCTGGCATTGGCGGCACGGTTCATTCCCGGGTTGTTCTTGGCTCCGGCGGCCGGCGTGATCGTGGATCGACTCGATCGCAAGAAGGTCATGGTGATTTGCGATATCGGGCGGGCGGCGGCAATCATGATGCTCCCGTTCGTCCGGCACCTCTGGAGTTTGGTATTGGTGTCGTTCTTCTTGGAACTCCTGACCTTGCTGTGGTCGCCCGCGAAGGAGGCGTCAGTACCGAATCTGGTGAAACCAGAAGACCTCCCCCAGGTCGGTTCGCTCTCGATGGCCGCGGCCTACGGCACGTTCCCACTGGCCGCCGGGGTGGCGGCGGTGCTGTTCAAGGTCGCCCGTCCGCTGACCAAGCTCGGCTGGCTTGACGCCTTGCGTCTGAACCAGGAGTCGGTGCTGTTGTACTTCGACGGGATCACGTTTCTCGTGTCGGCCCTTCTCATCGCCGGCCTCCTCCTCCCGCCGCGGCGGGAGAAGAAGGAACGCCGAGCGGGCAAGACGTTCGATATCGGACAAGCGTTCGGTGAGGTCCGCGAGGGTTGGCGGTTCATCGGCACCTCACCGGTGGTTCGAGCCGTGATGCTGGGCCTCGGCACGGGGCTCCTCGGGGGCGGTCTCGTCATCCCTCTCGGCTTACCGTTCACGACCCGCGTGCTGGGGGCGGGGGCCGCCGGGTATTCGCTGATCTTGTTCGCCATCGGCATGGGCGCCGCGGTCGGAGTGTTGCTCGTCATTATTTTGCAAAAGCACTTGCCCCGCGACCTGGTCTTTTGCG
The DNA here is from genome assembly GCA_025359845.1 of Acidimicrobiia bacterium. Taxonomy (GTDB): domain Bacteria; phylum Actinomycetota; class Acidimicrobiia; order Acidimicrobiales; family JANYDT01; genus JANYDT01. The sequence continues at coordinate 25,631 of JANYDT010000200.1, read as the reverse complement.
CGGGAGTCCTCGGCAGCGGAGCAGCGTTGCTGCTGACCGCCTCGATGTCGGCCCTAGGCGCAGCTGTGTGGTGCATCGGGGCTTTCGGCATGTGTGCCGGCGCCACCTTCGTGCTCGGCAATACGATCTTGCAATCGGAGGTCGACGACGCTTTGCGCGGTCGCATATTCGCAGCCTTTTATGCGCTTGTCCGAGTTGCGCTTATCCTGCCCATGCTTATTGGACCCTTCCTGTCGAGCGGCCTCAATCGCCTGTCCCGGGCGGTCTTCGGAGCCGACGAGGGCATCACCATATTCGGCGTGCGCGTCGATCTTCCGGGCGTGCGCCTCACGCTCTGGTTAGGAGCCTTGATAATTCTGGCGGCATCGCTCCTCGCGCTATCGGTGTTCGGTCGACGGCGGCTGCGACCCGAGGTCTCGCCCTCGTGACCCCGCGCTTCATTGCCTTCGAGGGGTGTGACGCGTCGGGCAAGTCGACTCAGGCCCGCATTCTCGCTGATCGCATCGGCGCCCTCCTCACCCGCGAGCCCGGAGGGACGGCGGGGGGACGACGAATTCGGTCACTGCTGCTCGATCACTCTCCCGAGGGCCGTAATCTCGACGTTCGGGCCGAGGCTCTACTCATGGCCGCCGATCGGGCCCAACATGTGGCCGAAGTGCTCCGCCCGGGGTTGGCGGCCGGGCTGACGATCATCACCGACCGTTACATCGGCTCGTCCCTGGCCTATCAAGGCTATGGACGGGGTCTGGCCGTAGCCGAGGTCAGGCGAATCTCCGAATGGGCCTCCGGGGGGCTCTGGCCCGATGTCATCGTGTTGCTGCGGGTGCCGCTCGAAACGGCCATGACTCGCCTCATCGAAGAGCGCACCCCGGATCGACTCGAAAATGAGGGTGCCGGCTTTCTCATTCGGGTGATCGCCGGCTTCGACGCCGTTGCTGCGGCCGATCCGCAGCGATGGCGAGTGGTCGACGGGGTGGGGTCGGTCGACGCGGTGGCCGAGCGGGTCTGGAAAGCGGTGGAAGATAGTGCGCCATGATCAACGATCGTCGAACCAACCGTTCAGGGGGACCGGATAGGTCTCGTGCCTCGGGGGCCCAACCGTCGGCACGCGGCGCGGCGGCCCGGGCTGGCGGCGGGCCGGCGCGGGCCGGGCGACCTGAAGGTGGTGGATGGTCGGCGCCGTCGGGGGGCCGAAATGGCCGGCCCGGACCCTTGGGCGGCAGGACCGGCGGGCCGGAGGGGTCGGCGGGTAGGACCGGCGGGTCGGAAGGGTCGGGGGGTCGCGGTAGCGGGCCGACGCAGTCCGGGGGCCGGAGTGGCGAGGGACGCGGCGGTGCCGGATCACCAACTGCGGGCCGAGGGGGCGGACCGGTCAGTCGGGGCGGAGGGCGGGGTAACTCAGGGAGTCGGGCGCGGCCTGAGGGTAGTGCGTGGCGTGGGGCCGCGGCCTCGGGAGGCCGAGGGGCCGCTCGGGGCAACCGCGACGGTTCCATGGCTGGCGACGGCTTCGATCGACCGGCCCCGACACGCGGCCTCGGCGGTGAACAGGTCGAAGGCCGCCAAGCCGTCAGGGAACTTCTGCTCGCCGGTCGCCGTCGCGTGCGCGAGATTCTCGTGGCCGACGGCCAGGACCAATCGCCGATCCTGGCCGAGATCGAAGAGTTGGCCGCCGAGGCCAAGGTGGCCTTGCGGCGGGTCGCGAAGCTGCAGCTGGAAGCCGTGGCCAAGACCGAGCATCCACAGGGGGTATTGGCTCGCGCTGCGCCCCTCACCGAAGCCGATTTCGAAACTTTGATGCGAACCGCGCCAGGGGGACGGACACCGTTCTTGATCGCGGTCGACGGCGTAACCGACCCGCAGAACCTCGGGGCGCTGTTGCGAAGCGCCGAGGGTGCGGGCGTAACCGGTGTGGTGTTGCCCCAACACCGAAGCGTCCACATCACCCCGACGGTGACCAAAGCGGCGGCGGGCGCCATCGAGCGACTCCCGATCGCGCTCGTGAGCGGTTTGGCTTCGGCCCTGCTCGAAGCCAAACGCCGCGACGTCTGGTCGATCGGACTCGACGCCGACGGCGAGCGCACGATCTACGAGTTCGCTAATCTGGCCGATGCCCCCCTCATACTCGTGGTCGGAGCCGAAGGAGCAGGCATGAGTCGACTCGTGCGGGAACGCTGCGACGCCGTGGCCGCCATCCCGCTGCGCGGCGCGATCGCCTCGCTCAACGCCGCCACCGCGGGGGCCATCGCCCTCTTCGAATTCGGGCGCCACCGAAGCTGAGGCGAAATTATTTGGGCGTCCTATATTTTCTTGAAGGACTTGCGAGAGCCCGGGGCCGGACTCGAACCGGCGACCTGCCGCTTACAAGGCGGCTGCTCTAGCCAACTGAGCTACACGGGCGACCCGGCCAGCGTAGCTGGGCTCGCCATGGAGGTCGTTCCGCCGCGACCCCGTCCTAAAGGTCGTCGCGAGCCCAGTAACACGCCCACACACCCTTGACCGATACCATGAGCGAGTGATGCGACCGTCGACAGCCCAGATCTCGGTGATTCCGATTGCGTCGGGCCGAGAGCCGACCCGATGAACACCCCCCGACACGCCACCAAAGACAACTCGTTCGGCCGATCGGCGAGCGGCACCGCGGCGCGTGGCGTGGCCTTGCTAGCGGTAGCGGTAGTCCTAGGCGTGATTCTGTTGCGGGCCAACCCAGGTCATCGCGGTGGCAACGTCTCTGCAGGAGCTGCGGCGCCGACAGTAGTCAGCGCTGCGCAGGCAACCACCACGACGTTAGCGGGCGCATTGCCCGTAGACACGACCCCGCTGCTCGGCGCGACCACCACGGTCCTGCCCGCGGGCCATGGCCCTTCGACGGTGAATGTCCTGATCGTAAACGGATCGGGCATCACCGGCAAGGGCGTCAAGGTGCTCGCTCTCTTGAAGCCGGGTGGCTGGAAACTGGCCTCACCGATAACGGCCAAGTCCAGCACGCTCAACTCCCAAGTCTTGTTTGTCGCCGGTTACGAGACCGAAGCCCGACTGATCGCCGACAAACTGAAGCTCAAGCCGATCGCGATCACCGTTGCGCCGGTTTCGTTCGATGCCGCCGGAGCGAACGTGGTAGTGGTCGTCGGCAAGGCGCTCGCCCGGCGCGTCTGACCCGTCCGACATTTGTGCTGTGACGGGCCATCGGTGACCCGCAAGCGACCAGAGTCAGACTGGCCCCGGATCGTGGCCGCGCCCGACAAGTTTCGCCACACGGCGACGGCCGCGGAGGTCGCAGCCGCCGTCGTCGGTTCGGCCGAACCGCGGGGCCGCAGCGTTCTCAGCATCCCGTTGGCCGATGGCGGCGAGGGAACCCTCGACGTACTGTCACGCCAAGGCGGCACAACACGGCTGACGAAGGTGACCGGGCCGCTGGGCGATCCGATCGATGCCGCCTGGCTTCTGCGGGGCACCACCGCCTACCTCGAAATGGCCCTCGCTTCGGGACTGACCCTCGTAGGAGGACGCGAGGGCAATGACCCGCTCAGCGCGTCTAGCTACGGCACCGGGGAGCTGATCCTCGCCGCGGTGCACGCCGGCGCCCGGCGAGTAATTGTCACACTTGGTGGATCGGCTACCACCGATGGTGGATTCGGGGCGCTTCGAGCGCTTGAACCACTTGGCCGCCTAAAGGGCATCCGAATTGAGGTGGCCTGCGACGTCGACACGCTGTTCGTCGAGGCGGCCGAGGTGTTCGGGCCGCAAAAGGGTGCCTCACCGGCTGAGGTGCAACTGCTGCGACGACGCCTGCAGAGGTTGGCCGACGTCTATCTGGAGGAGCGGGGCATCGACATCCGTAGTGTGGCCGGCGGCGGGGCGGCCGGCGGCCTGGCCGGAGCGTTGGCCTCGATCGGGGCAGTCCTCGTACCCGGTTTTGAGCTGGTGGCCGATGCGCTCGGCTTGGAATCGGCAATTGAGGGCGCGGAACTCGTGGTGACGGGCGAAGGACTGCTCGACGAGCAGTCTTTCCGGGGCAAAGTGGTCGGTGGGGTGTGCGGGTTGGCGGCCGGACATGGAGTGCCGGTTCTTGTGATCGTCGGCGACCGGATCGACGACGAACCGGTCGTCACGGCCATTACCACCGCTCGCGCCGCGTCGGCCGGCCTGACGATCGTGTCGCTCACCGAACGGTTCGGCAGTGAACGAGCCTGGGGGGATCCTTGTGCCGGCGTGCGCCAGGTCGTGGCCGAATATCTCGACTCAGGCCTGCGCTAGTGCTATTGCACCGTCGTCATTGACTTCAGTGACCGGATTGGGGGCCGGCTCCCGAAACCCGGCCCCCCGGGCAGGACAGAACCTTTTCGCACGCCGCAGTGATCGGGATGCCGAAGTAGACGCCTTCGGATGGAAATCCCAGGGGCGCATACGCGCGCGACCCGACGGAGACCACCTTGGCGTCGGAATCAAGGATCGGGCCCCCTTGGAACGCCGCACCCACGGCCGCGTCGTGTTGAATCCCGGTCGCCGAAACGTCGGCGATGTAGCCCGAAGTGATGGCGCCGCCGGCCGTCCCCAAACCGGAGACGGCAAACACCCGATCTCCAAGACGAAGGTCTTTGGCTGCGGCCCAATCGAGGCGCGGCAACTTTCCCTGATCGATGATCAACAACGCAAGGTCGTTTTTTTCGTCCCACGTCCACAGCGTGGCTTTGCGTTCGTCGACCCCCTTGCGCACAAGAATGTCAGGGCCGGGTTGTGTCGCGGCAGCCTTGGTCACCGAATACGAGGTGAGCAGGAAGGACTTCTCCGCGTCGGACGCCACGACGAAGGCGCTGCCGACGATGGGAGCGCCGGCCACGTCGAACGTCGACACCGTCCACACCGAAGGCTGCACTTTAGTCAGGAGGGCTTCCAACGTTTGACCCGTGGCCGCGACCTTTCGAAGCGGTTCGAGTTCGGCTTGGATTTGCGCCCGCGCATTCACACTTTCGTTGCGGATCGTGTCTTTCGCCTTCTTGAATTCGCCCTTGAAGTTCTTGATCTGCTGATCGGACGTATCGACGCGGTACTGGTAGTACAGGTACAAACCAACCCCCGACGCCGCCATCCCCGTCCCAAACGCGAGCATCAGCAGCGAAATGCCGATGATGCTCTTGGGCAGGATGCGACCCCGCCAGCGGGGCGGACGCTGCGCCCGAGGGGGTTTACGTCGAGGCCGCCGATTCTTTTCAGCGGCACCGGGGGCAGTCCCCGCCCGAACTGAGGACTCGCGCCGACCCTGCCCCTTGGCCGCCCGTTTGGCCTCGCGCCCGAGCTTGCGTTGGGTTCCGGAGCCCGGCTTGGGAGCTGGCCGTCGAGCCGCTCCCGCGGCCGGGTCATGGCTGCCTGGCGTTTCCGGCGGCGGCTCCGACGACGACTTGGAGGAAGGCGAATCGCCCCAAAGAGCGCCACCCGATGCCGGGTCGCGGGGCCGCGCCACCGAGGCGCGACCGGCGGCGGTCGTCTTCTGACCGAGAACGGGCTCAGCCGAGGGGTCGGGCATCGGGAGAACGGTAGTGCGGCGGTACCATCGCCTGGTGCAATCCAACCATGAGAGCCCATCTTCGGTCGCTTCGGGCGAAGACGGCCCGGTCGTCGTACGTGATGCCGCGACAGTTGTCTTGGTGCGCAACGGCGAGTTCGGCATCGAGGTCTTCATGCTGCGCCGCAGTCTTCAGTCGAAGTTCGTGGGGGGCGCCTATGTCTTTCCGGGAGGGGCGGTCGATCCGAGCGACCATCCGCCCGACATCGAGCACCTCTGTTACGGACTTAACGATGAACAGGCCAGTAAGCGACTCGGTATTGCGGCAGGAGGGCTCGCATATTGGGTTGCCGCTGTGCGCGAGTCGTTCGAAGAAGCCGGTGTGCTACTCGCCGTCGACGACAGCGACCGCCTGGTGTCGTTCTCCGACTTGGACGTGCAGAGCCGGTTTACCGGTTGGCGGGCGGGCGTCGATTCAGGAGCACAGTCGTTACGACAAGTCTGTGAAGCCGAAGGATTGCGGCTGGCGACCGACCGCATGCATTATTTCAGTCACTGGATTACCCCCATCGGAGCTCCTCGCCGCTACGACACCCGGTTCTTTATCTGCGGAGCGCCGCCCGAACAAGTCCCGCTCCACGATGATCGCGAAACCATCGCCAACGTGTGGATTCGACCGTTGGACGCGCTCGAACGCTGTCAACGAGGAGAATTCGCGATGATTCTGCCAACGATCAAAACATTAGAAGCGATCGGTCGATTCTCGACGGCCTCCGACTTTCTCGAGGCGGCCAGCCAAATTGGCGAGATTCCGACGATCTTGCCGCGGCTCCGAGCCGACGGAGAATTGGTCGAGGAGATCGTCGGCATACCCGCCGTCCCGTGATCTGTCGTTGTCGACGATCATGGGCTCATCTCTGAATACCTCTCAATCTGTCGTCAAGGTAGAGGATCGAGGCGCCGATACTTCGATCATGTCTTTTGGGCTCCGACAACGGCGTCGTTTCGACACGCCGACCCTCGACGATCTCCTCGATGGCTCGCGTCGTCTCGACGACATCCCAATAGCGCTTCTTTCACCCTCCCTTTCTGCGCAGTCATCGGTCCAGACAATGATCGCAACATCGGTGATGGCCGTCCAGCAGGGCGATGAGACCATTGCCCAACCCCTCTCCACTTCCCCCGCATCTTCCACCGCATCGGCGATTCCAGGCCCGCACACAACCGTCGCCGGCGCCAACACGGCTCTCGAACCTGCGTCGGTCGGTCCCGACGTCCCGTGGCACCTCGACCCCGACGTAAGAAAACTGGTCCCCTCACGCGACGCCCCTTCGACCGCACCGGTCCGAGCCGCCACGCCACTCGTGCCTCGTGCCGTCTCGGAGCCGGGAGTGGCGCTGGCACCGCAAACCGCTCCCTTCCCGGCGGCACCGACGCCGTGGGAGCCGGTGCCGGCCCCAACCGGTAGACACTCAATGCGAGCGGCTGGCCCAACCGTTTTTGAAACTTCCTTATTCGAAACCCCGCACGACGTCGAAGCCTCTCGCCGCGCCGAAACCTCATACAAGCTCCTTGCCGAGACGGTCGTGGCCAAGCCGCCAGACGGGGTGGAAGTACCGGCGGCCGAGCCCGATACTTCTCCAACAGCAGCGGCGTCGACCCCGGAGGCGTCGTGGGCCGCCGATCCCACAGTCCGCGGAATGTCTCGTTCCGAGATAGCAGTCGTACGCATTGGCGATCGATTGGTGGTCGTACCCATTCCGGCTGAACTCGCCCGCTCAACGGGTTTCGACGTGGTCGATGACGCCGAGGCCGCGTGGGTGCTCACCGCGGCCGGCGTCACTGACAATTGCCCCCCGATGATCGAGGTCGCGAAGGTTTCGGTCGTCACCCCACCACCCCGACACGCGGCCCAGCCGGCGGCCCAGCCCACTCCCGCCGCCCAGCCCATACCTAATGTCTTACCCGAGCCCGCGGTCTTACCCGAGCCCGCGGTCCTACCCGAGCCCGCGGTCCTACCCGAGCCTGCGGTCCTACCCGAGCCTGCGGTCCTACCCGAGCCTGCGGTCCTGCGCGAGCCCGCGGTCTTGCCCGAGCCCGCGGTCTTGCCCGAGCCCTCACTGCTCGAGCCCTCACTGCTCGAGGCGCTCGCCCTGGAGAGGGCCGACGCTGACGCGCCAGTCCCCTCGCTTCACGCTCTGATCGAGAGTCCAACAGCCGAAGTCGCGGCCGCTGTTCCGGACATGATGGTGCCCGCCCCTGCTCGCGAGTGGCCTATCGCAGCGGCGCAAACGGACGCCGGCGACGGATCAGCGGAAATTTGGAACGGCACCGAACGCCGCAGCGGATCTGACCCAAGAGAGCAGAATCGCGAAGCGGCCAATTCGTTCGGTCAAGCGCTGCGAGTACCGATTGCCTCGCGCGCAGGAGGCGCGCTTGACCCGGCCAGCACGGTGCGCCCGATGGCTCGGGAACGTACCAAGCGGCGGTTCTTCGGCCGAAAACACAGCGAAGTCGAAACGACCGACTCGTCGCCGGATGGGGGCCGAGTCCCTTCTTGGGCGATGCCTTCGCCCACCGAGACCATCGAACCCGAGCAGGCCGGCGAACCCGCGCCCACCGAGACCATCGAGCCCGAGCAGGTCGGCGAAGCCGCTCAGATCGGCGAACCCGAGCAGATCGGCGAACCGGAGCAGGCCGGCGAACCGGAGCAGACCATCGAACCCGAGCCGGCGACTCCGACGGCCTCCATTTCGACAACTCAAGTTGATGGCGCCCCGGTTGCCACGCCCCGACACCATGAGGCTCTCCTTCAAGCCACATGGGTCATGCCCGAACCACCCGATGAGGAGTTCGATCGAGCCCAACCCGCTCCGGCCGAACCGGTCCGAGCCAGGGACCTGGTGGCGGAGATCGAATCGACATTGGCCGAATTACGGGTCAACACCCCTCAATTCCAAACCCTATCGTCGGACACGCTCGTCCCGTTTGAAACCGAGCAGATCACGCCGGTAACCGTCGAGTCGCGGTCGATGGAATTCGCGCCGGGCCTTATTATCCCGGCGCTCGACGAACCCGAGCCGACGACCGTGGCGATCCCCGATATGGCGATAGCCGCATCATCGATCACTAATCGGCCGGCCGAAGTCGGCCCGCGCCATCGACCGGCGGCCATTGACCTTTCCGCCTTGGCCACCCTCGGCCCAGTGGTCGTAAAGGCCCTCGGCGTCGGCCGCCGATACCGCGTAGCCGGCCAAGACGTCGACGCGCTGCAGTCGATCGATCTCGAGATCCGGGCCGGCGAACTGGTCGTGATCACCGGCCCGTCGGGGTCAGGCAAGACCACGCTTCTCAACTGTCTCTCCGGACTCGACGACGTCTCCGAAGGGCAAGTACTTATTGGCGATCAGGACCTGGCTCAGCTGTCCGACGCCGAACGAGCCAAGCACCGCGCCGCGGCCATGGGGTTCGTTTTCCAGCAGGCCAATCTGTTGCCTTCATTCAACGCGGTGGAGAACGTGGAACTCCCGCTACTCCTCAATGGATGGCCCCGACGGAAGGCTCGCGAGCACGCCGAGGCGGCCATCGCTCGCGTGGGATTGGCCAATCGCGCGACGTTTCCTACCGGCGCGCTCTCTGGCGGCGAACAACAGCGAGTCGCAGTAGCCCGGGCCCTTGTGGGTGATCCCCAAATCGTTTGGGCTGACGAACCGACTGGCAACCTCGATGTCGAGAGCGCCGCTCAAGTGCTCGATCTCCTCGACGAACTCAACGAGGGCGGCCTCACCGTGCTGCTCGTTACGCACGACGATTCGATTGCCCGAGTTGCGCCCCGCCACATCACGTTGCGCCACGGCCGTATCGCGTCCGACACGACCGAGCCCGCCGAGACTTCATCCAACGGGACCGACACCACTCGAACCGACACCACTCGAACCGATTCGAATGGAACTGGGTCAACCGCAACCGAAGCGTCAAGCCAACGATGAGACGTCGCTTCGAGGTTGCGCCCGAAACGAGTACGAATTGGACCGACATGATGGTGTCGCCGTCCGCGGTGACGGGACCCGATCACACTCCGGGCGCCAACCCAAGTCCCTTTTCCGCGGCCCCGTTTCGACCTGAAGCGGACCCGCCGTCGTTTCGTTCGAGCCTCCTCGTCGTGTTGTTGGCCGACCTCGTCTTGGTCGCGATAATCCAAGCCCTCGTTCCGCGCCATCGCAGCCCATTGACAGGGCTCACCGTCGTCGGCGCCCTGTCCGTCCCGTTCGTGCTGCTCGTCGTAATGCGCCCGATCCTGAGGCGACTGGCGTGGCGCGACTTGACCAGCAGCCTCCGGACGTCGTTGGCGTACATCGCGACGGCCATGGTCGCTACGGCCGCGATAACGAGCGCCTTCGGCGTCGGTAACGTGCTCGACGCCGCCACCCGTCGTCCGCTCGTAACCCATTTGGGCCCCGTCGATGAGATCGTCGACATCACCGCCAGTACCGATCGCGCGGAGGCCATCCGCCGTATCGAGTCCGCCGCCCCAAACCATGTCGACGGCGTCTTGGCGGCCGATGTGCAGCCCGTCGCTGTAAGCGTCGCCTCTGGTGGTCCGGTCCGCACCGTCGGGGCCCGCCTCATTGCTACCGACCTGGTCGCCGCGGGGGCTTTCGGCGGTGACGCAAATGCGACGGGCCTGTCCGGCGCCACCTCGACGGAGGCCGGACATACCTTGGTGTCTTCGGAACTGGCAGCCGCGCTGGGGCTTCGGCCCGGCGCAGAACTGCACATCGATCCGATCGGCGCCAACCTCGCCTTGATAGTCGATCGGGTACTTCCCGCACGCGGCCTGGCGAGCCTGCTGTCTGACCCGACCGCCTCGGAAAGCGCAGCGAACATGTTCGTCTCAGGAGCGCTCCCGGCAGTCGGCAACCAAGACCGTATTCGCCACCTCGTGTTTGTCTCGAACAAGGGCGGTGTCCAGGGCGGGGCGAAGTTCTCCGCCGCGGTCGTCACCGCCGTCGAGAACGCGTTGGCCCCTACGGTTTCACTTGACAACGGATCAACTTCGGCCCTGAGCACGACTGAGGCGTCTGTCATCGCGGTCAAGGCCGATGCGCTCGCAAACGCGCAGAGCGCGGGCCATCGTTACCGTTCGATTTTCACGGGCACGAGCTTGGCCAGCATCTTGCTCGGCGCCCTCTTGCTGATCGCCACCGCTTTGTCGCTGGCCGAGGAACGCCGCCACGAACGGGGCGTCTTGCGAGCCATGGGATTGCGACGGGCGGCCACGCTCGGTATATCGGCCATCGAAGGCTGGATACTGGCTCTGAGCGCGGCCGTGTTGGGGACAGGACTAGGGGCCGTCGCAACGACTGGCATCGTCGCAGTGGCGCGTGGTGTCTACGGACGTTCTGATTCTGGCCTCGACCTCGGAGGCGCGATCGGCATGGCCGGGCTAGGTGGCGGGCTCGCCGTAGGTTTCGTGGCTGCGCTCGGCGCTTCACTCGGAGCGGCACTGTGGGAAACCCGGCGAGACGCGCTCGGCGCGCTACGAAATCTTCCTCCTACCGTCATCCATGGGAGCCGGTTCGGCCGTGCCGCCGGTGGGGTCGTGGCGATGATCGGAACGGGTCTTTTCGCCACGCAGATCAGGGGGACCAGGCCCAGCCTGCTCCTCGTCGGCCTCGTCGTCGCCATCGTAGGAGTCGGGGTCATCGTGTGGCGCCCACACCGTTCAAGGGCCACGCTCTCGGGGCTTGGCTTAGCTACAGCCGTCGGAGCCGTCGCTGTCGCGAAAGTCTTGAAGACGCCGTTCGCTCACGCCGATCTACAAACATACGTGACCGTTGGCATCATTGTCTCAGCCGCCGGTGTGGCCGTGATGCTCGCCAACTTCGACCAACTCTCACGCGTTACCGAGAGCATCGGCGCTCGTTTCCCCGGGCGCGGCACCACCGGTTCTCGAGCCCTCGCGGCCCGGCTCGCCGTGTCGGAGCCCAGGAGCCGCCCGGCTCGCACCGCCGTCATCACGGCCACGTTTGCTCTCACAACGTTCACGGCCACACTATTGTCACTCCTCGGCCAGGTGATCGACACACAGTCGGCGGCCCGCACCGCTCGGATCCGGGGCAGCTTCGTAAGTCAGGTCGACCTCGTTGCCGGCTCCACCACGTTGCCGGTATGGGCTTCACAGCCGGGCGTTGCCGCCCTGGGCGATACATCCGTCGAACTCGCGACCGCCGGCTCGTCGCACTTCAAGCCGGTGCGGATGACCCAGTTCGACGCGACCTACGCCGCCACCCCTTCCGTCGTCGATGCCGTGCTACCCGGCATCAAAACGAACGCCGCAGCCTTCAGCCGTGTTCTCGGCGCGTACGGCACGGCCATCGTCGCTCTGCCCGACGGGCTACAGGATCGATCGCCGTACGGGCCGGGCCGAACTGTCGTCGTCAGCGACCCGGCTTCGGGGCGAACCCTAAATATCAAGATCGTGGGCGTCACGACTTCGACCGGTTCGAGTGCCGCTGTATGGGTGAGCCCCTCGACGGCCGCGAACCTCGTCGGGGCGATCGCTACCGACCGTCTCTTGTTGCCCGCGATCGCACCCAATTCCAACCTCGCGAGGGCGATCTTGACCCCCGACGCGACAGTCGCTTCGATTCGCTCGATCGGTCAGGTCGTAGCTGCGCAGCAGCGTTCGGAGCTAGCCCTCCTGCATCTCCTCCAGGCCCATCTCTCCGTCGGCTTTCTCACTGCGCTCGTCGGGTTGGCGAGTTTGTTGTTACGCGCCGCACAAGAGCGCCGCCGGTCGATCGCGGTGCTCAGGTCCATGGGCGCGCCGGGAACAGCATTGCGCCGAGCCTTTATTCTCGAGTCGCTGTCGCTCGCAATCGTCGGATCGGTGATCGGGATCGCCGCCGCCATGGTGAGCGTCTGGCGTTTGCTCGCCAGTGGCACTTTCGGTCGTCTCGCGCCCCTGCCGGTTCCTACCACTTCGCTCCTCGCGATACTCCTCGTGGCCCTGCTTGCGTCTGTTCTCGCGGCCATTGCCCCGGCCCGGCGGGCGACCAGCTCTTCGCCCGCCGCCGTCCTGCGGGTGTAGGGCGCGCCGCATTGCGAGTGTAGGGGCCTCGGCCGACGGGCCCGCCCCGACACGACGGAGGCCTCAGCTGCGAAGGCGCCCGTGGGCGCAAGGCACTACTTGGGGCCGGCGGCCGCCTCCATGGCCCGTACCAGGCGCGCCGAACAACCGTCCATTACGATCGGCGGGGCCAGTTCGGAGATGACTCGATCGGCCAACGTCGCGAATTCCGGGTCGTGGCCGGCCAACGCGGCCGGCTCACCGGTGTCGCCGCCGGCGGAGATCGACGGTCGCAGCGGAATCTGAGCGACCAACTCCGCGTCGATGTCATGGGCCAGGCGGGCCCCGCCACCCGAACCGAATAACGCATATTGCTGCCCGTGGTCGCACTCGAAGGTCGTCATATTCTCGATCACGCCCAGCACCCGCAGATAGCTGCGCCGGGCCATGTCGGCAACGCGAGACGCAACCTTCTGCGCGGCCAAGGCCGGGGTTGTGACAATGAGCATTTCGGCCCGCGGTAGAAGGCGACCCAGGGCCATCTGGACGTCACCCGTGCCCGGCGGCATGTCGATCACCAGATAATCCATGTCGCCCCAGCGCACCTTGGTGAGAAACTCCTCGACCGCCTTGGCCAGCATGAGCCCTCGCCACATGATCGCGGTGTCTTCGTCGTCAACCACAAGACCCATGGAGACCACCTTGAGCAACCCGTCCCCCACGCTACGCGTCGCCGGTTCGATCATGCCGTCCTTGGCGGCCAAACGAACCTCGACGCCCAACATGCGCGGCACCGAGAACCCCCAAATGTCGGCGTCAAGCACCCCCACCGTGTAACCCCGCGCGGCCAGAGCGGCGGCGAGGTTGCAGGTAATGGATGATTTGCCGACACCGCCCTTACCCGAAGCGATGGCCAGCACGCGCGTGGACGCGCTGATTTCGGTGTCGGGGGCCGACAGACTGGCCTTGAGGCGGGCCCGTTGCATCACTTGGCTGCGTTGGGCGGCGGTCAGCTCACCGAAATGAATTTCGACGACTTGCACCCCGGGCAGGGCGAGCACTCGGTTGCGGGCATCGTCTCGAATCTGGGCTCGCAAGGGACAACCGGCGATCGTGAGGGCAATTTGCACCTCGATGTGGCCGTCGGCGCCGACGTCTACTTTCTGCACCATGCCGAGTTCGACGATATCGACCCCGAGTTCAGGGTCGACGACTCGGCCGAGGACGGCCATGACGTCAGCGTGCGTCGGCCCGGGACTGGCGCTCGGCGCAACGGCCCGTCCCGATGGCCCGTTGGCGGTTGCGGTTTCCATGCCCTGGTAATTATACCGGTATCGGCCGTGGAAACGCGCCGACGGGTCAGTTAAGCTCCGTGCCATGCAGCGACTCGCTCTTCTCAAGACCTTGGGCGACAACACCCGCTACGCCATATACCTCGAGATTGCCCGCTCGCCGTCGCCGCGTTCCACCAACGAGATTGCCGAGGTACTCGGGCTTCACGCCAACACGGTGCGACCACACCTCGAGCGCATGCGCGACGTCGGTCTGCTCGAGATCGAAGTCGACAATCGCGGCGTCGTGGGACGGCCTCAGAACCGCTATTTCGTAGCCCCCGACGCGCCGTCGCTCGGCCTCGAACCGCCCGCGTTCCCACTTCTGGCCGGGCTCCTGGCCACGGTGGCGGCCCAATCTCAGCCCGCTATCGCCCAGGTGGTGGAGGTCGGACGGGCCCAAGGCCGATCGGCCGTCGCGGTCGAAGCAACCCGCCATGGGCGCCCGACATCTCGGCGGACCTGCGTTTCGGCGTTGATCGACGAACTCACGAACCTCGGATTCGACCCGGTGGCCTCCGACGATGGCCGCGAGACCACGATTGCGTTCTCTCACTGTCCATACCGAGAGCTGGCCGAGATCTACCCAGAACTGGTATGCCAACTCCATCGAGGCATAGTCGAAGGTTTCGTCGACGGTTACGACGAGGAATACGGAGCCGACCTCGAAACGTTTACCACTACGGACTTTCATACACTGGCCGATCGAGAACCGTGCCAAGTCAGTGTGGGCGCCCGCTACGATCAAGTAGTACCTTCCGCCCGCGCTGGGTGGACGCCATCCACCGCCCGTACCGGGTGGTCCAACCCTCGAAGGACACCATGAGCTTGCAAGAGGCCTCGGCACCCACCAAGATCGGCTTCGGCCGCAAGTCCAACATGATCACCTTGACCGCGGCGGCGGCCGTCAAGGTCAAGGCTCTACTCGCGACCGAAACTGACCCGTCGCTGGCTCTGCGTGTGGCGGTCCGTCCGGGCGGCTGCTCCGGGTTCAGTTACGAGATGTTCTTCGACGCAGAAGTGGCCGAAGACGACATCGTGAAGGAGTTCGACGGGGTGAAGGTCATCAGCGACCCGACTTCCGCCGGCATGCTTGTCGGAGCGACACTCGAATACAAAGACGCCCTCTCCGGTGGTGGCTTCTCGATCGACAACCCCAACGCGCAGCGCACCTGCGGCTGCGGCAACTCTTTCAGCTGATGTCGACCCCGGTCGGTCCGTACTCCCCCGTCCTGCGAGCCGGCGACTGGGTCTATACCGCCGGCCAACTCGGCCTGGTCGACGGAAAGCTCGTCGCCGGCGGCGTCGAGGTCGAGGTCTCGCAGATCTTCGCCAACGCGACAGGTCTCCTGGCCAAGGCCGGAGCCACGCTCGATCAGGTCGTCAAATGCACTGTCTTCCTCACTTCGATGGACGATTTCGCGACCATGAACGGGGTCTACGTAACCCAGTGGCCGGGCCACCATCGGCCCACCCGATCTACCGTCGGCAACGTCACACTCGCTCTGGGCGCTCACGTCGAGATCGAATTCACCGCTTACACCGGCCCGGGCGCCGTGGTGGCACCATGATCGGCCCGATCATCCTCATCGTGGCGATGCTCGGAGCGCCCATCGGAATGTTCCTTTCCGGAGCGATAGTGGCCATGCTGCACGGCCTGTTGGCCACCAAAGACGCCGAAGCCCGCTTCGAGGGCTCGGAGTTGCTCGAACTCAGCCGCCGGTAGAGCACCGCCGGCGCAGGGCGCACCAACGTTGACTCAGCGCGACGGCCCGGCGATCACCCCCCGGCGTAGATTGTGGCTGTCCCCAGTCAGCTCGGCCCTTGTCCTAGGAACTGCGTTCCCGCAGCCAGGCTCCGGCCCGGGCCAGCGCGTCGCCGGCTTCGGGCATATTGCCGGCCGCCATCTGAAAGACGTGCTGCATCTCGGGAAACACATCGAGGCGTACGGCCACGCCCGATGCCGCCGCCTTGGCCGCCAGCCGAGTCGAGTCGTCGAGCAGAGTTTCGTCGCCGCCGACTTGGATGTAGAGCGCCGGCAAACCGTGTAGATCGGCGTACAGCGGGGCGGCCGTTGGGTGGCGGGCGTCCTGACCCTGCAGGTAGGCCTCGGACATCGCCTTGAGGCCCTCCGCCGCCACCATAAGGTCGACGTGGGCATTGGTCGTCATCGATTCGCCGAGAGCTTCGAGGTCGACCCACGGCGAGATCGGGAGCGCTCCCGCCGGCATCGGATCTCCGGCGTCGCGCAACGCCACCAGCGTGGCCATCGTGAGTCCGCCGCCCGCTGAGTCGCCAGCAATGGTGACCCGCTCGGGCTCGTAGCCTTGCTTCAGAAGCCATCGGTACGCCTTCACTGCGTCGTCGACGGCGGCGGGGTGGGGATACTCGGGGGCCAGGCGATAGTCGATCGCCAGGGCCTTGCAACCGGCTTCCGCGGCCAAATGGCCGATCATCCTGCGATGGCTGTTAACCGAACAGATCACGTAACCGCCACCGTGGAGATACAGGATCACGCGATCCGAAGCCGGATCCTGCGGGAGGACCCATTGGCCGGCAATGCCGTCGACCGTCACCGGTTCGTAGGTGACGCCGGCGCGTTCGGTGCTCATCGCCCCGAACAGTTCTGCGCCGGCCCGCTGTTCTTCAAGCGTGGGCGTTCCTTCGAGAGTCGATTCTCGCATCTGACGAATCGCGGCCTTTTGGGCCTCGGCTGCTGCACTGGCCATGGCGTATTTCCCCTTCCGGCGCACCGCGTGTCGGCGCGTCAGATTGTCGCGCACGTGACGCCTGGGCGTCCATTGGTCACCCCCAACGTTGGTCGTACGACCGGTGGCCGCGCCATCGGGCGCTGGCGATGCCCGTACGCAGGAGCCGGGACGAGTACGTTCGACTGAACATGGCTCGCTTCCACCGCGCCGAATGCGAGCAACGCGATGCCGCCGATCCTTTGGCGCCCATTCGTGATCGATTCGTGATCCCGGCCCACGTGATCTACCTCGACGGCAACTCTCTCGGACCGATGCCGGTGGGGGCGGCCGCCGCAATGACGCGAGTGACCGAGCAGGAATGGGGCCAGCGGCTCATACGGAGCTGGAACGAATCCGGCTGGATTGACGCGCCGCTGCGCTTGGGCCGAGCGTTGGCCGCGGCCGTCGGCGCCCGCGCCGACGAGGTGATCGTGGCCGATTCGACCTCGATCAACCTATTCCAACTCCTCGTTGCCGCGCTCCAACTACGACCCGATCGTTCGACCATTGTTGCCGCCGACGACGACTTCCCCTCCGACCGCTACTTGGTCGACTCGGCTGCGGCCCTCCTGCAGCGTCGCGTCGAGCGGATCGACCCCGCCGACGCCATTGCCCGCATCAGTCGCGATACCGCTGTCGTCGTGTTCAGCCATGTGCACTACCGCAGCGGGTTGATGCTCGACATGGCGGCAATTACCAGGGCGGCCCATGCTCAAGGGGCGCTCGCACTCTGGGATCTCTCGCATTCCGCGGGCGCGGCGAACCTCGACCTTGATGGCGCCGACGTCGACTTCGCTGTGGGTTGCACGTACAAATACCTGAACGGCGGTCCCGGCGCACCCGCATTTTCGTTCGTCCACGAACGGTTTCACACCAGTATGGCAACCCCGCTCACGGGCTGGTTGGGCCACGATGATCCGTTCGCGTTCGAAGCCACGTATCGACCGGCGCCGGGCGTACGCCGACTGCAAGTCGGCACACCTCACATCCTGTCGATGGCCGCGCTCGAGGTAGCGCTGGAAGCGGTGGCGGACGTCGACTGGGGTCGTGTGCGAGCCAAGGCCATGGCTCTCACTCAGCTGTTCATCGACCTGGTGGAGAGCCGGCTCCCACACGCCGGATTCGTGCTCGCCTCGCCGGCTGATCCGCACCGGCGTGGTGCCCACGTATCGTTCGACCATCGGCACGGCTTCGAGATCATCAAGGCCCTCATAGCCCGGGGCGTCATCGGTGATTTCAGGGTCCCCAATACTTGCCGTTTCGGGTTCTCGCCCTTGATAACTCGTTACGTCGATGTGTGGGATGCCGTTGACCATCTGGTGTGCGTTATCGAGAACGAGGAGTGGCGTGACCCCGCGCATTCCGTGCGCTCCTTCGTTACCTGAGACGGCGCCCCCGAAGCCGTGATCCGAGAACCGCGAAGCCCATGGCGCGATGGTCGTTTCCGCGCCCCTCGGTCTACGATTTCCGCCGATGACTCCCGACCCCAATGCCGGCCTCGACGAAATCCGCCTGTCGTTTCGGGCCTGGCTATGCGAGCACCAAGGCTCGCTCGAACCCTTCCGGAGCGACGACCCCGGCAACCTCGCGGACAGCTACGCCCGCTTCCGTCCGCTCATGCGCATGCTCTTCGACGCAGGCTGGACTCGGCTCGGATGGCCGGAGTCGTGCGGGGGATTGGGAGGCAGCCCGGTGCAGCGAGCCGAGGTCATGGAGGAGTTGGCGGCCACGGGGTACATCATCCCCGAGCTGTACGCCACCACCGAGATCATCGCCCCCATGCTCATCAAATACGCCCCCGAACTGGCCGCGTTGCATGTCGCGAAGGCGATCGCCGGCGACGAAGTCTGGTGTCAAGGGTTTTCCGAGCCCGACGCCGGCAGCGATCTCGGTTCGCTGCGAACCCGGGCGGTGGCCGAGGGCGACACTTTCCGTGTGACCGGACAGAAGATGTGGAGCAGCAACGGCGGCATCGCCAATTGGAGTTGCGTGCTCGTGCGCACCGGCGACGCCGAGAGCCGTCATCGTGGGTTGACGATGCTCTGGATCGATCTGAGTTCGCCCGGAGTCACCGTTCGGCCGACGGCGTGCGAAAACGGTCGAGAAGAGGTGGCCGAGGTTTTCCTTGACGACGTCATCGTGCCCCAAAACCAGCTCATCGGACCGGTGGGCGCCGGCTGGCCGGTCGTGATGTACCTCATGCAATACGAACGCGGCGCGTACGCGTGGAAACGACAGGCCGAGCTGCATTCGCAACTCGATGAGCTGCTGGGGCAGGCGTCCGACTCGGAGTTGCGGGCCAACGCTTCCGCCATCGGAGCCGCCTACTTGGCCGTGTTCGCGCTCCGGTCCCAGGCCAGTCCGACGCTCTCTACCCTGGCTTCGGGGCGCGACCTGGGCCCCGAAATATCGGTCGACAAACTGCTGCTCGGCGCGACCGAACAAATCATTACCGACACGGCCCGACAAGTGTTGTGGCCGGCGCTGGAACTCGACGATTCCGATATCGGCGATTCGTGGCGGCGCGCTGGTCGGACGCCCGCATCACGACAGTCTACGGCGGTGCCGCGGAAGTGCAACGCGACCTGGTCGGCGAACGGCTCCTCGGCCTCCCCCGAGGACGGTGAACATGGACGCTACGGAAATGGAACTTGTCCGCGCCTCGATGCGGCACCTCGTGACCAACTACCCGCCCGCAGAACTGGCGACCCAGCTGCTTGAAAGTGGTTGGGGCGATCTGCTGGCCACCGAGGCCGCCGTATCCATAGGCGTGCTGGCCGAAGAGGCCGGCCGGTCCACGATGGCCGGGCCCATGCTTGACCTCGTTCTGCAACATGGCCTCGGCCTTCAACCCGATGCCGCGACCGGCGTGGTGCTCCCCCCGCTCGCGCGCGGCGGGGTCGAGACCTATGCAGGACGGGCCGACGGCGCAGTGGTCGTCGTGAACGGTCTCGTGCTGGACGGCCACGACCGGGCTACCCGGTGGCTGGTCGCCACCGACGCCGGCGTATTCTCGGTGGAAGCCGGCGCACTGATGTTTCGGGCGGCCGGGGCGGGCGACGTTGCTCTGGCCTTGCGCTCCGTCGGGGGGAGCGCGACCGGGTCGGTCCTCGTTGCGTCTTCTGAAAAATGGCGATCCGCCGTAACCTTGGGCCGTAAGGCAATCGCCGCCGAACTCATCGGCCTGGCCGCCCAGATGCTCGAAGACACGGTGGCTTACGTCAACGTTCGCCACCAGTACGGCCGGCCCATCGGTTCGTTCCAAACTGTGAAGCATCGACTCGCCGATGTGCATGTCGCCACCGTTGCCGCTCGGGTCGGGCTCGCGACAGCGTGGTCGGACTCAACCGATGTCTCGGCCATGGCCGCGCTGTGCCTCGCCATCCGGGCCCAACAACTGGCCGCCACGCACTGTCAGCAGGTTCACGGGGGGACGCCTTCACCGTCGAACACGGATTCCACCGCTTCATTCGGCGCGGCCAATTGGTCGGCGGTTTGCGCGGCCACCCCGATGATCTGCTGCGGACGATCGGCGAAGCCCTTATCGAACGCAAGTCGGCGCCGCGCACCCCGCAACTCACCCTCGCGCCCCGCTGAGGCGACATGAAGAACGTCACCGTTGAAATCGCCGATCGCATCGCGATGGTCACAATCGACCGGCCCCCCGTGAACGCCTTCGACCACCAGACGTTCGCGGAAATAGCAGAGGCGTTCGACGGGCTGGCCGCGGGTCGCGACGCGTCGGTGGCCATTCTGCGCGCCGCTCCCGGGTCACGAGTGTTCTGCGGCGGCGTCGACCTCCAGGACTCACCTCGCCGGTACCGTACCGATGGGCGATTCGAAGACGGCGGCCCGCAGATCGACGCCCGCTTCCAGCTCGACCCTGGTCGCATCGTGCGCCATTGTTTTTGGTCAATCTACGAGGGTCCGATACCAGTTATTGCTGCGGTCGACGGCAAGTGCATCGGAGCCGGCACCGCCCTGGTGGCCAACTGCGACTTCATCGTGGCTTCGCACACGGCCAGCTTTGCGTTGACCGAAATCAACGTCGGCGTGCTCGGCGGGGTACGCCATGCGCAACGGCTCGTTGGGCCATTCCTGGCCAAGCGGATGTTCCTCACCGGGGAGGCCGTGCCCGCCGAAGAACTGTATCGGCGCGGTGCCATCGAAGCCGTCGTGCCCTCCGACGACCTCATGGAAGCGGCCTATGCGCTGGCTCGCCCGATTGCGGCTAAGAGTCCGATCGCGGTCCGGCTCGCCAAAGAATCGGCAAATCGCGTCGAGCCCCTGTCACTACAAGACGGCTATCGCCTTGAACAGGAGTACACCGCCCGGGTCAAACGCCACGCCGATTCCGACGAGGCCCGAATCGCGTTCCTCGAGAAGCGGGAACCGACGTTCCGCTGGGAATGACCTCAGGTCGACTGCGCTCCTCAGGGCCGAATCATCGGCTCTCGCGGTAGTCCTAATATCGATTCGGCGAGAATGTTGCGTTGAATCTCCGACGTTCCTGCGTACACCGTGCCGCTACGGGCATTGAACAAGAACACGTCGATCCACGAGTTCGACGAGTAAACCGATTGCGGCTCGTCGGTCCGAAAATGCTTGTACGGGCGACGCCCCTCCCTCACCAGTGCGTCGGCGCCGAGGATCGACAGGGCCAAATCAACGGCGTGCTGGTGGTACTCGCTCCAGTACAGCTTCGAGATCGACGCAACCGCACCCAGTTCGCCGTCGCGCAGGTACTCGTGACCGAGCAGGCTGTTGGCCACGGTCCAACCTTTGTTCACCTCTCCGACCACGTTCTCGATGGGCACGCGAACGTCGGTAAAGTAAAGAACACCTCGCAGAAATCGACCTCACCGGTGAGGGTCTTGATTCCGCGTACTTCGAGTCCCGGCGTGTCGATCGGACACAACAAGAACGTGATGCCTCGATGCTTGGCCGCCGCCCGATCGGTCCTGGCGAGGACGAAGATGCCAGTGCCGTCGAGGCCCCGCGACGTCCAGATCTTCTGACCGTTCAAGATGATGTGATCCCCGTCGATGTCGGCGCGCAAATTCAGGGATGCGAGATCGCTCCCGGCTTCGGTTTCGGAGTAACCCTGCACCCATACGTCGTCGCCCGAGATGATGCGGGGCAGATAGCGCCGCTTCTGTGCTTCGGTGCCCCACCGCACGAGTGTATTGCCGAGCAGCTTCACGCTGGTTGTATCGGCCACCCTCCCAAGCGGGACGGCGGCACGAGCCATCTCCTGCGCCAACACCACTTGATCGAGCTTGGTGAGGCCCCGTCCGCCGTACTCCTTCGGCCAGGTGACGGCGATGTACCCGTGTTCGAAAAGGGTGCGCCGCCACGTGATCGAAAAGGCCTCGGCTTCGGCCCGATCCATCGTGCCAGGGCCGCGGAAGCCGGGAGGAAGCGTGGCTTCAAGAAAGGCGCGGATTTCGGCGCAGAAGGATTCCGCTTCGGGCGGGAAGGTCAGGTCCATGGCGTTCTTTCGCGGGCAGGAGTCATAAGCGTTAGCACGGGAGATGTCGAGCCCCGAGCCCGGCGAGCATTCATGAGCCGAGCAACCTTCGGCGGAGGTCTCGGCTTTCGTCGGCGGACCGGCGGGGAATCTCGAACGCGTCGTCGTGGAACAGCTCCGACACTCGGTCGCGAACCGACTCGATCGTGAGCCCATCATCGACGTACCCGTCCGTCAGGCCCATGAAGAACTGGGCGACCCGGCCGCCGGCCACACTCCAGATCTGTCCGGTGACGGCGCAGTCGGCATGCACCAGCCAAGCTGCGGCGGGGGCCACGCGAGCGGGGTCAAGGCGTCGGGCCCAATCGTCACCGGTGCCGTCTCGCCACGCCGGCGGCGCCACCCTGACGTCTGCGACATGGCCGTGAAGGCAATGGGCGCGATGGCGTTCACGTTGATGCCGAGGTTGCGGCCCTCGAGCGCCAAGCTTCGGGTCAGCCCCCAAAGCCCCGCCTTGGCCATTGCGTAGGCGGTGGAGCCGGCGGTGGAGCCGGCGGTGCCAGCAGACCCGAATTCGACGTCGTCGACAGGATCCGGCCGAATTGTTGGGCCGCCATGACCGGCCAGGCCGCGGCCGTCACGAGAAACGTGGCGCGAAGATTCACGGCCATGACTTCGTCGAACACCTTGGCCGTCATCTAGGCGAAGTCGACCGAGCGAAATACCCCGGCGTTGTTGATGACGATGTCGAGCCGACCGAATCGCTCGACCGCAGTCGAAACGAGCCACGCCGCGCCATCCTCGGCCGTGATGTCGACTTCGCACAGATGCGCGCGCCCTCCGGCCGCTTCGATTTCGGAGACCAACCGCGCCGCCGACGATGACGCGCCGACAGTTGCCTCCGCGACCCCTCCGTCGCCCGAGGGCAAGGCCAAGGCCAAGGGCAAGTCGTTCACGATGACCGCCGCGCCGCGGGCGGCCAGCAATCGAGCGTGGGCGGTCCCCAGCCCTCCGCCCCCACCGGTCACGACGGCTACTCGTCCCTCGAATCGGAGGTCGTCGTTCACGGCGCGCCCACTATTGGCCTACGTGCACGAGGATCTTGATGTGCCGATCGGCGTGGTGCAACAGCTCCTCGAGGCCAACATTGACCAACCGTTCGAGGGGGATGTGATCGCTGATCATGGCATCGGCTGCGAATGCGCCCGAGGCGAGCATAGCCAGGGTGACCGGAAAGTCGACCTCGGGCTCGTACGTCATCGAGAAGCGAATATCGATCTCTTTCACCATCGCCCGGCCCATGTCGATCCGGGCCGGCTCCTGCCAACCGGCCCGGCTCACCAACGTACCCCGCGGCCGCAGAGCGGCAACTCCTTGATTGATCGCCGAGTGAACGGCCGTCGTATCGAGCACAAGGTCGACGCCGTGACCGGTGAGATCACGGACCGCAACCTGCGGCTCGTCGACAGTAGGGTCGAGGACGACAGTGGCCCCGAAGCCGGCTGCGGCGGTGCGACGAGCACCGGATGGGTCGGTCACGATCACGGCTGAGGCGCCGCCCGAACGCACCGCTTGCAGGACGCCGAGCCCGATCGGCCCTGCCCCGAGAATCAGCACCGTTGCGCCCATCGTTGTCGGCGCCCTCCGCACCGCATGCACGGCGACTGCGAGCGGCTCGGTGAGGGCGGCCTGAGCGACGCCGAGACCCGCCGGCACGGCGAAGACCGAGCGTCGGCTCACACAAACGAAGGGGGCGAGACCGCCGTGGAGCGGAAGTCGATAGCCCCCGTACAAGGCCAGGCGGCGGCACATGTGCGGCCAGCCATGTCGACACGCCCAGCAGCTCCCGCAGTATTCGATCGGTGCGACCACGACGGCCGTGCCCAACGGGAGGTCGTCGGCACCCGCCCCGAGACCCCGCACCGTCCCCGAGAACTCATGGCCGAGCACGACGCCGGGCACGTGCATAGATGCACCGCCGGTCGACGATCCGACGTACGTGTGCAAGTCGCTGCCGCAGATACCGTTGCGCGACACCTCGATCAGGACTTGGCCCGGGCCCGGCTCCGGCTGGGCGATCTCTTCGATCCGGATGTCGCGCGGCCCGTGATAGACGGCCGCCTTCATCGTCGAGGCTCCGGGTGACGCTTCTCGGGAGGCTCAGACTGGTGGGCGATATCGCCGGGCTTCGTATCGGGCTTCTGGGGCGGATTCTCGGCGGGGTTGGAGCGCATGGACATCGAACCCTATTCTTGACGACTGCGTCGAGTTTGCCGTTCTTGGTGATCTTCGCGCATCCGACCTACCGCTAGCGCCATTGGAGACTGCTGTGCCTTACGCCCCGACGCCCCATCTTCTCGTCGAGACCGACGGACCGGTGACCATTCTCACCCTCAACAACCCGGAAATGCGCAACGCCTTCCTCGATGACATGCACGAGGCGATGCAAGAGATCTGGATGCATTTGTCGGCCGACCATTCCGTCAGGGCGGTCGTGCTCACCGGCACCGGCAAGGCTTTCAGCGGCGGCGGCAACATCCCTGACTTCATCCGCAGCTACGAAGACCCTGACCATCGCCGGCTCTCGCTGCGCGGCGCCAAGCGGCTGATGGACGCCATGGCCGAATTTCCCAAGCCCATCGTGGCCGCCGTGAACGGGCCGGCCGTAGGGCTCGGCTGCAGCGTGGCCGTGAGCTGCGACCTCGTGCTGATCGCCGAGAGCACCTTCATGGCCGACACCCATGTGAACATTGGTCTGGTGTGCGGTGATGGCGGCGCGGTGATGTGGCCACTGATGATGAGCTTGCTCAAGGCCAAGGAATACCTCCTCACGGGCGACCGCATTCCAGCCGCCGAGTGCGTCGCGCTGGGTCTCGCCAACCGGACGGTCCCCGACGCCGATCTCATGAAAGAAGCGGTCGCTCTCGCTCACCGCCTCGCCGCACAGCCGCCGCAGGCACTACAGGAGACCAAACGAGCCCTCAACATGCACCTTCAGGCGGCCATCGCCATGGTTGGGCCTTTCGCGCTGTCGGCCGAAGCCGAGTCATTCGGCACCGACGACGTCCGCAAGGCGATCGAGAAGTTCAAGAAGATGTAGCTCATCGAGGCCCGCGCGGTGGCCGCACCCTACCGAGTTGGTTGATGGGGCGGCCGCGGCGCAGGATGGGCCTGTGACCACGCGTGACATCCCCACGTTTTGCCGAGTGTGCGAACCGGCCTGCGGGCTCATCGCCGAAGTGGGCCCTTCGGCCGGCGGCCACGACGAGATTCTCTCGGTCCGGGCCGATCAGGCTCATCCCATAACCAAGGGATTCGCGTGCGCGAAGGGCATCGCCACGCTTGACATCCACCGCGACCCTGACCGGCTCGACCACCCGTTGCGGCGCACGCCCGACGGCGTCTTCGAGACGGTCTCGTGGGACACCGCGGCGACCGAGATCGGCGCCAAGATCCAGTCGATCATCGCCCGTCACGGCCCCGCCGGCGTGGCCACCTACACCGGCAA
>JANYDT010000181.1 GCA_025359845.1 Acidimicrobiia bacterium | reverse complement strand
CCGATCGCTCGAGTGAGATCGGAGGCCAGGGCGTCGACCAGCTCGGTCGACAAGGCGTTGCGGTTGTCAGGTCGATTCAAGGTGATGGTGGCGACGCCGTTGGTTACGTCATACAGAGTTGCAGGCATCGCACTAGTGAATCAGGCGGTATCGAAAGACACACATCCCGTCGCCGCCCTGCCATTGCGGGAGGACCATCGCGCCCCGACCATGGGCCGACCACGGCCTGACCGAAACGGGCATTGAGGCCAACCGAGGGTGGGCAACCGCCATCCACTCGTCGATGCCGGTCGACTCGGCCCTGCTTAGCGTGCAAACGCTGTAGGTGAGCGTGCCTCCAGCGCGCACCATTGTGACGGCTGCGGCGAGAAGCTGGCGCTGCAGGACAACCAGATCGTCGACGTCTGCGGGTTGAATGCGCCACCGCGCGTCGGGTCGCCGATGCAGTGCCCCCAACCCGCTACACGGGGCGTCCACGAGAACGTGGTCGAACGAACCGAGAGCTAACGGAGGCCGGCGACCATCGGCCACGACCGTGGGCACGTTGAGGCCGAGCCGTCGGGCATTGTCGAGAATGAGTCTCGCCCGCCCGATATGCGCGTCGAGGGCCACAACCTCAGCACCGAGCGCCGCCAACGCCGTTGCCTTTCCCCCCGGCGCCGCGCATAGGTCAAGAACCCGATCACCCGGCCGGACCTCGACCAGCGCGGCGACCGCCTGACTTGAGGGGCTCTGCACATACCCGTCATCACGGGTGTGGACGGCCGGGGCCGCGTTCATGGCGTCGAGGGTCTCGGCGGCGACCGAGCCGAGGTCGGCGTACAACCGGTCCACGATCCAATCGGGATAACTGAGCCGGACGGCCTCGCTGGGCCACGCCGGCTCGGGCGCTTCCGCAACGCGCCTCAGCACGGCATTGACGAGCCCTTGGGAGCGTCGAGGCGCCACTCGGACAGTCTCGTATACCGCGGCGTGGGCCGGGACCCGCAACTCGGTCAATTGGTAGGCCCCCATGCGCAACACCCGTCGAGTCTCAGGGTCGATGGGGCCTTTGGCGTGGGCGTCGATCCGCCAGTCGAGCGCGCGCCGTAACCGCGTCGTGCCGTTCACGAGGGTGGTCACAAAGTGACGGTCGACGGGGCTCATCGTCGATCCGTCGAGCAGACTGCGGACCGCCAGGTTGGCGTACGCGCCAGCGTCGACGCGGGCCAGCGCTTCGAGCGCCACCCGGCGGGCATCGACTGGACGGGCCGGCGGCGCCGACGGCGCGACCGCAGCGCGGCTCCGGGGTCGGGGCGGGGCGCGGCGCGGCGCCGTTCCGCCGGCCCGCCCTCGGTCAGGAGCCAACGTGCTCGCCCGGACGGGGTTGGGCGCCGTTGCGCCACGCCGGCGCGTCCATCGCCGCCTTACCTTCGGGTTGCACTGTCAAGAACCGAAGGCCACCGATGGCGGCGCCGACAGTGACCCCATCGTCGCCGAATCGGCCCATCGGCGGTCCGGATTCAACCAGCTGGGCCTCGAGCAGTTTCAGGCGCTTGCCCCGAAACACCGTCCAGGCCACGCCGAGGCGCACCAGCCGATGTAATTCGGCGGCCGGGCGATCGAAACGGAGTTCGAACTCGGCTGGATCGAGTTTGGCGGCGTACGTCGCCTCCCCCTCCTGGGTCGTCGCCGGGCCCAGTCCTTCGCTCAGGGCGTTGAGCAGAAGTTCGGTTCCGAGCACTACCAACCGGTCGCGCAGCTCCCCCACGGGCTCGTCGGCCCCGATGGGCGTGACGACGCGACGGTAGACGGGGCCCGTGTCGAGTCCGGCTTCGAGGGCCATGAGACAAACACCGGTTTCGGCGTCGCCGGCCAAGAGGGCCCGCTCCACCGGGGCCGCGCCCCGCCAACGCGGTAGGAGCGAGAAGTGCAGGTTCACGAACGGGAGAGCGGCCAACAGGGGGGGCTTGATCAATCGTCCGTAGGCGACCACGACTCCCAACTCTGCGCCGTGCTTCACCGCGTCGAGCACATCGTCGGGGCGGTCAGTCGTTGCGATTCCTAAGCCCGCCGCCGCCGCTTTGACCGGCGACGGCGACAGTTCGCCCCCCCGTCCTCGTTTGGCATCGGCGCGGCTCACCACCAAAACCACCTCGTGGCCCGCCGCCACCAAGGCCCGCAAAGGTCGCACGGCGGGCTCGGGTGAGCCCAGGTAGACGAGTTTCACCGGCGAATCGGACGGCAGCTCAAGGCACTAGGGCAGCGTGAGCCCGAAGCGGTTGGCTGCCGGGGCCGCCACCGCGGGCTTGGGCGTGGCCATCAACCGTTCCCGCAACGTGCGCATGGCCGCCTTACGCCGCTCCTCATCGAGATGATCGAGTAACAACACGCCGTCCAAATGGTCCATTTCGTGCTGGAATAGCCTGGCCATCAGCTCGTCGGCCTCGACCGAAACCTCGTTTCCATCTAGGTCGAAGCCGCTGAGATGAATTTCTTTGGGGCGCACGATCTCCCAGGAAAGGCCGGGCACGGAGAGGCAGCCCTCTTCGTACAGCCATTCGCCCCGTCCTTCGGAGATGACCGGGTTGACGAGCACCTTGGCGCCCTCGTCGTCTTGAAGATCGTAGACGAATAAGCGCTGCTGGACGCCGACTTGGGGGGCAGCCAGCCCGAGCCCGGGGGCGTCGTACATGGTCTGCACCATGTCTTCAGCCAGTTTGACCAAGCGCCCGTCGACGACGGTGATTTCGGCCGCCTTCTGGCGCAACACGGGGTCGCCGAACACTCGGATGTCATACGCAGCCATGAGGAAATGAGGTTACCCGCGCTCCGCCGAGTCCGAGGACAACCTGTGCCGTCTCTCAGAGTGGAACGGGTCGGTCGTGGCGGCGAGGCAATCCGAAGTTGTCCGCCCCGTCGGAGTCGGAGTCCGCATCGTCGTCGGAGTCATCGTCTGAGTCGGAGTCATCGTCGGAGTCGGAGTCATCGTCGAGGTCAAAGTTGGCCAAGCGCCGACCTCGGCCCAGAATCGGGCGCAGCGCCAAGCCCACCACCAAGGCAATCAGCAAGCTGATACCAATCCATGCCGGAGCAGAAAGCGACGCGGAGGTGCCCGGACGGAGCTTGACCTTCAGACCGACGAGACGATCGAGTTGGCGAGACATGAGATCGGCCGCCGCCTCCCTGGCACTGGGGCCGTTGGAGGAAGCCGACGCTCCGACCACGAAGTTGGCGCGAACGGCAAAGAACACCGCGGCCCGGTCATCTGGGCTCATCAGTCCGCGAACCGCTACGTCAGACGGAAAGTCAACGACCACAAAGGCGCCGCGAGTCGAACCCGGAACACCCAGCGAATCAAGAATCGGAGAGGCAGCTACAGCGCTTCGAGCCTCCATTCCAACGACCGACAGGGCCACGCCCTGGATGGCCCACGACCGGTGTACCACCTTGCTTATCACCGCCCGGGTCTCGGATGAAAGGTTGGAGAGCACGGCGGCGTCGTCTTCGGCGCGACTGGGCAGTTCCTTGGCTCCAGGTGGCCCTTGGATGAGTAGATAGTCCTCAATGTGGCGGCTGCGAGCGTAACCGCGGGGCGCGCTCACCCCGTTGACAGCCACCAGAAGCAACAACACCGGCCACACGATCAGACCCCGGTGCACGCCGCGCCTGCCGGTGGCGCGGGGCCGCGAACGGTGCCCTCGAAGAGATCGAACGTGCATGGTGCCTCGCATTCTGGCTCATCCGGCGCCGAGACCCTCGAGATTGGCCCGCGCCGAGTTAACGCATCTAGTGTAGTGTCTCGTTATTATCCGGTGATTGCTTGGAGGGCGACTCGGCCTCGTCGTACTTTTTCGAGGATGGCGTCGGCGGTGGCGGTCCATACGAATGGTTTGGGGTGGTCGTTCGTTTTTTTGAGGTAATCCTCGA
>JANYDT010000167.1 GCA_025359845.1 Acidimicrobiia bacterium | reverse complement strand
GCGCTCGGCGTCGCGCTCGGCCCGGAGGTGTTGGAGAGCGTCGACGGTGTAGACCTTCGACGAGGCGGCCGTATTGTCGGTCTTGTAGAACGCTCGGGCTCGTTCGCCTGCGCCGGCCAGCAAGCCGCACGCCTCGAGCGGGAGACGATCGTACGCGTGCCCGAGCATTTGGCCGTAGACGGCATTCGAGAGCGTCAACATTACGGCTGGAGACTACCGGGCTGCCAGGCCGTGCGAGGATGGTCGGGAGATGGCCAAGAGGAAACAAGCGGCTTCGCCCGCCGATGGCCGAAAGACAATTGCCGCCAATCGACGCGCCCGTTACGACTACGACATTCTTGACGTGTACGAGGCCGGAATCGCCCTGGTGGGCAGCGAGGTGAAGTCGCTGCGTGAGGGCAAGGTGCAGCTGAAGGACGCGTATGCCCGAGTGGAGCGAGGCGAGATGCTACTCCTGGGCGTCCACATCTCGCCCTATACCTTTGCCGTCGGATTCGGATCGCACGTCCCCGAGCGGGCCCGCAAACTGCTGCTCCACAAGGATGAGATCGAAGAACTCAACATCAAGATCAATCACGACCACCTTACGGTCATCCCCATGGAGATGTACTTCCTCGGCAGCCGGGTCAAGGTGGAGTTGGGCCTGGCCAAGGGTCGCAAAGAGCACGATAAACGCCACGCCATCGCCGATCGCGACGCCAAACGCGACATCGCCAAGGCTATGAGTGCCAGGCTCCGTCATCGCTGACGTGCTTCGGTTTCGCGGCCGACGCGCCGATACTTCAAGGATGCGTCCTCGCCTGTATTCCACCGTGACCGCCATGGTGCTCGGCGCCGCCCTGTTCATAGGCGGCGGACCCGCTCCGGCACAGTCGGTCAGCTTCAGCTGGCGTCGGGTCACATCCACGACGCGCACCACCCAGCCGGCGACAACCCGGCCGCCAACTACACAGCCACCGGCGACAACGGCGCCGCCTACTACGCGACCGCCTACCACTCCTCCGACCACGCCGCCCACGACGCAGCCCCCAACGACACCACCCACCTCGCCGCCGACGACGCAACCTCCTACCACTCCACCCACCACGGCGCCGGCCACGACCGCCCCTCAGTCAACCGGCTGCGGCGGCTGTTGGATTCCATCGGTGCGCACAGCTTGGCAAATCCAATTCAGTGGCGTCCTTGACACCACCGTCGACGCCACGCTGTTCGAGGTCGACGGCTTCGACACCACGGCCGCCGCTGTGACCGCAATGCACGCCGCCGGCAAGCGGGTTGCTTGTTACATCAGCGCCGGTACCTACGAGAATTGGCGGCCTGACGCGACTTCCTATACCCCTCAAATTCTTGGCAACAACCTCGCGGATTGGCCGGGTGAGCGCTGGGTCGATGGGCGCGACGTGACACGCCCCCAAAGCGTGCTCGCGACAGTCCTTCGGGCCCGGATAGCCATGTGCGCAGCGAAGGGTTTCGACGCCATCGACTTCGACAACGTTGACGGTTATACCAACAACCCCGGATTCCCCTTCACTGCGGCCGACCAACTCGTGTTCAATCGGTGGTTGGCCTCCGAAGCCCACGCGCAACTTTTGAGCGCGGCGCTGAAGAACGATATTGCCCAGGTCCCGCAACTTGTCGGGTCATTCGATTGGGCGGTCAACGAGCAATGCCACCAGTACAACGAGTGCGACGCGATGCTCCCGTTCGTGACCGCCGGCAAAGCCGTCATGCAGATCGAGTATTCCGCCGTGGTCACGAGCTTCTGTCCGCCGGCCAACGCCCGCAACTTCAATGCCATCAAGAAGAACCTGAGTCTCAATGCGTACCGGGTGGCCTGCCGCTGAACCCGTTTCTCACCTCCCTGCCCATCGCTGACGTCCTCGGCGAAGTGCTCGACCTCCTTGTTGGCAGCCGCGTTTGCGTGTTGGCCGCACCGCCGGGGGCGGGGAAGACGATGCTCGTACCCCTGGCGCTGCTCGATGCCCCATGGCGCCTCGATCGGCGGGTGGTCATGGCCGAACCGCGTAGAGTGGCGGCGCGAATGGCGGCCCGCCGGATGGCGGCGCTGCGGGCCGAGCCGGTTGGATTCACCGTCGGCTACAGGACGCGTGACGACACCAAGAGAAGCGCACACACGCGAGTTGAAGTGGTCACCGATGGCGTCTTGACTCGAATGCTCCAAACCGATTTAGGGGTGGAAGGGGTCGCCGCCGTCATACTCGACGAGTTTCACGAGCGTCACCTCGAGACCGACCTCGCCCTCGCCCTGCTAACTAATCGAGACGATGCAGGCCGTCCGCGATGATCTGCGTCTCATCGTGATGTCGGCCACGCTCGACACCGGTCCCCTCGTCGCGTGTCTCGAACGGGCTTTGCGTCGGCCCGTCGGCGTGGTGGTGGCCAACGGTCGCGCTCACGCCGTTACCGTCTCGCACGCCCCTCCGCCACCGGGCACCCCGCCGGACCGAGCCGTCGTCGACGCGATCATGGCGACTCCGGCCGAAACGT
This sequence comes from Acidimicrobiia bacterium, assembly GCA_025359845.1. GTDB lineage: Bacteria > Actinomycetota > Acidimicrobiia > Acidimicrobiales > JANYDT01 > JANYDT01. The sequence continues at coordinate 23,719 of JANYDT010000167.1, read as the reverse complement.
CGGGCGGCGACGTTCTGGCGTTCCTCCCCGGCGCGCCCGAGATTCGTCGTGCCGTCCGGGGGCTCGACCGGCATCGTTTCGCCCTCGGCGATGATGTCGTATTGGCCTTACACGGGAGCTTGAGTGCCAGCGACGCGGTGGTCCGCCCCAGCTCTGGTCCGCGGCGCATTGTCTTGGCCACGGCCGTCGCCCAGACGAGCATCACCATCGTCGGGGTCACGACTGTCATCGACTCCGGTTGGGCCCGTCACGCCCGGTTCGATGCTCGCAGTGGACTCACACGCTTAATTACGCAGCGGCTCACACAGGCCACTGCCGATCAGCGCGCCGGACGGGCGGGGCGAGTGCGACCCGGACAGTGCATCCGCCTTTGGTCTCCACGCGAACAGCTCATCGAACACGATCAACCCGACATCCTCACCGGCGACCTCACGGGCCTGGCGTTGCAGTTGGCGCGCTGGGGCACGGCCAACGCTCGCGAGCTGACCTTTCTCGATCCTCCCGACCAATCGGTCATACAGGCCGCACGGACGCTCCTCACCAGCCTCGGCGCCCTTGACCCGCACGGCCAAATCACCGATCACGGCAAGGCCATAGCCGATCTTCCGACCGACGCGCGCATCGCCCACCTTCTCCTACGGGGCTCCGCGTTAGGTGCGCCAACGATGGCCGCGCCCCTGGCCGCGATCCTCCAGGAAGGCGACCCCCAACGCGGCGGAGGGGCCGACCTCCGTGGGGGGCTCGCCCTGGTTGCGGGCGAACCGCGTCGGGCCAGCACCTCCGTGGGCGCCACCTCCGTGCACCCTCCCTCCGTGCACCCTCCCTCGGTGGGCGACATTGCGGTCGACGCCGACGTTCTGAGGCGGGTTCGCCAGACCGCCTCCCGATTCGAGCGGTTGTTGGCTGTCGCACCGGGGTCTCGGGACACAGCGCAACCTAGCGTCGGCGGCTTGTTAGCGGTGGCCTACCCCGACCGCCTCGCCGCCCTTGACGGAACGGCGTACCGCTTCGGGAGTGGGGCGATGGCCCGCCTCGCCGCCGACGACCCGCTCACCGGTACACGAAACCCTCGTCGTCGCGGACATTGACGGCGACCGCAAGGACGGCCGAATCTGGCTGGCGGCACCGATTGGCCCCGAGGAGATCGCCGATTTCTATCCGATCGCCATTTCGAGCCGCGTCGAGCCCGTGCCCGACTCCACCAGGCTTCGGGCCTTCGAACAGCGAACTGTTGATGGCCTGATCGTTGATCGGCGGCCGGTCGTCGACGAAAGCGCAATATCTACGGTGGCGCGCCGAGACGCGACGCTCGCCCTTTTCGAACGCGATGGGCTGGAAGCCGCGATCGGCGGCGAGGGCCGTGCGCAACCGGTGCGCGGGCGGCGCGCCAGACTGCGCTTCGCGCAAGGCCTCGACCCCTTGGGCCACTGGCCTGACCCTGGCGATTCGGCTATCGCCGCGGCGCTGGCGCAGTGGGTGAAAAGTCCGACTTTGAGCCGTCCATTCGGGCCCCTGCCTGCGGCTGCCCTCCTGGCCTTCCTCGACGATCACCGGCTCGATCGATTTGCACCGCTCGACATCGACCTGGGGGGCAGTATCCGGCGCATCGACTATGGCGACGGTACCGAACAGGCCCGGGTGCGCGTCCGTCTTCAACGCGTGCTTGCGGTCGCGGTCCATCCAACGATCGGCCTGGGGAAAGCACCCCTCGTCGTCGAACTGCTTTCTCCGGCCGATCGGACGATCGCTACAACTTCCGACCTCCCGGGGTTTTGGCGCACCGGTTACGCCGCGGTACGAAAAGAACTTCGGGGCCGTTACCCCAAACACGCGTGGCCGGAGCACCCCGACCGACCATCTACGTGATCGCCGACCCGGCGATTCGACCGATGCCTGCGGCCGCCGCCATCGCCAGTCCGCCCCCGATCATTACTCGAAATGCGGCTCGACTTCGTGAAGCACCACCGGCTGCGGCTCCGAGCGCTCCCGACACCGCCAGCATCACCAGTGCGACTACCGCAATCATCGCAAGGCGGATCGATCGGCCGGCCAATATGGTGGCAACAACAGGGCCCGAGGAACCGAGCAGAAAGCTGGCCGCCGACACGCCCGCAGCTTGCCCCGGACGGGCCGCCGACGCGTCGGTCAAACCGAGTTCGTCACGCAGATGTGAGCCGATTGGATCGCGGGCCATGAGCTGGGCCGCGACGCCCTCCGCCAGCGCCCGTTCAACGCCGCGCCCCTCATAAATACGCACGAGTTCTTCGAATTCGAACTCTGGATGCTCGGCTTGATGCTTCTCCTCCATAGCCCGTTCGGCGATTTCGGCGTCGCGTTGGCTTCCGACCGACACGAACTCGCCAACGGCCATCGACAGCGCGCCAGCCGACATTCCGGCCACCCCGGCTACCAACAGGGCTGGGCGGGTGGCGCTTGATGCCGCCACTCCGACCAGCAGGCTGGCCAGCGACACTATGCCGTCGTTCGCGCCCAAGACTGCGGCCCTCAGCCAGCCCGCGCGACCTGACCGGTGCTGGCGTTGATGATCGGCGAAGTGGTCGACAGGCTCGTCCAAGAGCCTTCGATCGGACGAGTTCATGGCGGCCATTATCCCCCGCGTCTCGACGGGTGCGCGATTGTCGAGGGGACGACGGCCATGATTCGGGCGGCCGGACCGGTTCCGTCAACTGAGCGTCGAGAACTCTTGGCGGAGTCGCTCCATATCTTCCTCGTCACCCGGGACGGTGAAAGTGATAGCCGATCTAGGCGGTACGGCCACCCCGTAACCGAGAAGAAAGACGGCCAGCCGGTCGGCCAGCCGCCCGGCAAACACCTTCGCGCCCTCCGCCCCTGTCTCCGGAAGAATCGCGGCGACCCGGTACTGAGCAGCATCGTGCGCGATAACTACTCGGTCAACCGTGCGGACCCCACCCCGCAGCATCTTGCCCAGTTCAGCCAAGAGCAGCGCCTTCTTAGATTTTCCTAGGCCTTCGACCGCGGCAGCCGAAATACTGAGGGTCGCGACGGAGAACAGGCTGTCGTAACGCTCCGCTCGAGCCAGTTCCGAGGCGGTCGACTGCATAAAAAACAAGGCCGAATAGAGTCCTGTAGCGGTATCGATCGCGCTGTTCGGATCGACAGGTCCTACCGCCTCGCGCAACACGGAGTTACCGAGGCCACCCGCCAAACCAAAGGCCAGATACGCCACCGCGTGACCACCCAGTAAACCGATCATATGGCGGCTCCCGACGATGCTAATTGCCGAGTGACGAGCAAGAACATAAAGCAAGAAGGCCAGGAGCGCCGCCACCGAGCCGCCCCGCACATCAAAGCGAAGGAGCGCCAACAAAATGGGGATGTACAAGAGCACAGCGAAGACTTCGACCCCTTCGCCTCCCCTCGCTCGCATGAGAATCGCCATGACGATCAGCATTGCGACCCCACCGAAAAGTACGACTTGGCGAAACCCGCGGTAATCCGACTGCTCAAACACTCGGTCCGTTCCTTTCGCGTTGCCTTCTCGCCCGTATGGACTGAACCCAGAGTATCCGCCTTCCCCATTCCATCGGGGGATTTCCGTCTTCGCGGTCCGGTGCGATGCCACACTTGTTCGATGTCGCCTGCCCTGAGGTCACGCATTGCCGTGGCCGGACTCCTCGGGGTCTTTCTCATTCCTCTCGTACATTCGGCGACCGGACGGACTCACGCTCTCACCTGTCGTCGGGATTTGGCCGCGGCTACCCTGAAGGTGGGTCCGGACGGAACGGTGGCCGTCGGCTCGGCGAAGGGAGTAAGGCGCAACGACGGGCCAAAACCACGGGCGACGGTCTTCGCGTCGCCGGCGGTTTGCGGAGGCCTCCTACCATCGGTGGCGGTCCACACCGATACGGCGCGGGCGATCCGCCTGGAGATGGGAATCTCGAATCGGTCCGTGCACCGATGGCACGTGACGATGCGCGTACGAGTCGGCGATTCACAAGTTCCCATCGATCTGGGCGCCGTGAAAGCGGGCGAATCCCGAAGCCCGTCGCTGCGGATCGATCTCGAGCCAGGGACAACGGAGCTTCGAGTCGTGTTTTTCGCCGGGCCGTAAGGTCCTTCGGTTTCAGCCCAGGAGGGCGGAAGCCAACGAGCGCCAGGCCTCAAGGGGAATGGCGCGAGCGTCACTCTCCAGCACCTGGATGCAGACGTGGTCGGCGCCGGCATCGTGATGGGCTTTGACCCGAGCCGCGGCCACGTCGATTCCACCCCAGGCGACGATTGCATCGACCAACCGATCGCTCCCGCCGTTCGTGACATCATCATTGGTGAAGCCATACCGCTTGAGGTTGTTGACGTAGTTCGGCGCCCGGAGATAGACCTCCATTCCCTTGCGAGCAATGCCTCGAGCGGTGCTCGGGTCGCTCTCCAGAACCACCATCTGCTCTGGTGCGAGGAGGGCAGATGGTCCCATGATGCGTCTCGCGTCGGCGGTGTGCTCCACAGGCACGAAATACGGATGCGCGCCGCTGGTCTGCGTGGCCGCCAGCTCCAGCATTTTCGGGCCCAGCGCGGCGAGCACACAACCGGGATCTTCCTCCGGGCCGACCGCCATGAAGAGAGCCTTCTCCATTGCCTCCAAATACTCTCGCATGTAGCTGAACGGCCGATCGTAGGAGTGCTTGCGAACGCGTTGAACCAAGTGGGCGTGACTCACTCCCATGCCGAGCAGGAACCGATTCGGATAGGCCTCTGCCAAGGTCCGTTGGCCGGCCACCATCGTCATCGGGTCTCGGGCATAGATGTTCGCAATACCGGTCGCGATCGCGAGCCTCGTGGTCGCGCTCAAGAGGTTGGCCGCCGACACCATAGGATCACGTCCGACGGCTTCGGGTATCCACAACGCCCCGTACCCCATCGCCTCGACTTGACGAGCAGCCTCCTGGGCGACCTTCGTCGAATGGCCGTCGAGCGCCCCCGTCCAGATGCCAACTCGTCCGATGTCAACCGTGGTTTTCTTGCTCACATCCGCACCTTAGGGTCTGCCCAGCAATAACTTGACCGTTTCTGACGGCCCTGAACGCCGCTGACTGCGTCCTCCGCCTAGCCGTTTGGGCAGGGCAAGCGCGTCGTTGTGCGTCCTTACCAGCAGCGCCCAGGACTCGTCGGCCGTCGCGAAGTTTCGGGTTGAACTCGCCTTGCCGGGCTCACCCGGGTTCGACCTCGAATCGGGTGCACTGGCGAGCGCCCGTTGCGTCAGTGGCGCATGCTTGGTGGCGGCCGAGGCGGAGTGACCACAGCGCCGCGGCTCCATCTCGTCCGGCCAGCGCGGCGGGTGTTACGGCTACCCCGTCAATGGCGAACGAATACGGGCCCATACCGCCACTCGCTTTCAGAGGGAGGCGCTGGTCTTGCGCTGGCGCGCTGGGTTGAAGCAGATACCGGGCGCCCCCAGCCGGCTCGACCAACGCCAGTTCGGCGGCATGGCTTTTGGGTCGCTCGGCCCAGGAGTACTCGATCCGTCCCTCGGTCTTGACCGCCAACAATCCTGCCGGAGTGAAACTCTCATTGACCGCGTCTGCCCCGAGTCGATGGCGGGCCGCGAGTACGACTGCGTGAAAGATCGGTCCGGCTCCGGTAACGCCCGACGCACCGCGAGCCAACGGGGTGCGATCGAAGTTGCCCACCCATACACCGACGGTGAATCGTTGGGTGTAGCCGACCACCCAGTTATCGTGAAAATCCTGCGACGTACCGGTCTTGGCGGCCACTTGGAAAGGGAAGGCCAAGGCGCTGGAACGCCCGAACGAAGGGGCCCGGGCCTCGTTGTCGCGCAACACATCCGACACGAGGTACGCCACCGGCGCAGGCCATACCCGCCCACCGGGCGGGACAAGTCGCATCGAATGGTCGGCCAACACGTCCACCGGCGGCGCCGTCCCCCCTCGGGCAAAGGTGGCGTAGCCCCGTGTCAGCGAAACCAGGTCGAGTTCGGCCGCTCCCAAGGCCAGCGACAATCCGTAGGTCGCGGCGTTCGCGGGGGCAATGTTCGCTTTGCGCATGGCGTCAACAAACGTTGACGCGCCGATGTCGGAAAGGGTGCGAACGGCGGCCACGTTGATCGAGTTGGCCAGCGCCGACCGCATCGTGATCGACCCCCGGAATCGGTGGTCATAGTTTTCGGGCGTGAAGGCCCGTCCGTTCCAGCGATAGCTGACCGGTTCGTCGAGTACCGAGTCTCCCGGAGCCGCGCCCCGTTCGAACGCCGCAGCGTAGATGAATGGTTTGATTGTCGAGCCGATCTGACGCGGCACCAATACGCCGTCGATAGCACCGCCGCGAGGGTCGAAATAGTCTCCACTACCCTCCCAGGCCCGCACCTCTCCGGTGGCGTTGTCGAGCACCAATACCGCCACATTGGCGGCCCCATATCGGCGCAGTAACGTGCGGTACTGGGCCGCAATACCGACCACGTCACGCTGCAAATCGGCGTCCAAGGTCGTGCGAACTCGACCAGGGCCATGCGCCGAAGCGATTAAACGGCGCTGAAGTTCTTCACGAAGATGGGGCGCCAGTTCGCCGTTGCTCACCGGACGAAGTACGGTGATTCGCTCGGCGAGGGCCGCTCGTTGCGCCGCCGCGCTTAACCGACCAGCGCCCCGAAGCCGACCCAGAATCCAGCGCTGACGGGCGATCGGAGCCCTCTGATCGCGCCAAGGGTCGTAACGGGTCGGCCGTTGCGGAACGGCGGCGAGGTAGGCGGCCTGAGCCCACGAGAGCTGCGAGACCGGAAGGTCGAAGTAACTACGCGCCGCCGCCTCGACTCCTATAACTCGCCCCCCATAGGGTGCCTCGGCAAGGTACGCCGAGAGGATCGCCGATTTGCTCATGCGGTGTTCCAGGCGCAACGCGTACAGCATTTCGCGCGCCTTATCGACGATACCGCGACGAGAACGACCGAGACGGAGTTTGACGAGTTGCTGCGTGAGGGTCGAACCACCTTGGCCAAGGTGGCGGTGGCCTATGGCGTTGAACCCGGCTCGCGCCAGAGCCACCACGTCGACACCGGGATGGGACCGAAACCGCTCGTCCTCGGCTGCAAGCGTGGCTAGCCCCACCCGCTGGGCGACCACCGACAGCGGCGGCCCACCCGGGCGCGGACGCAGCCGCACATCGAGGGGTCGGCCGTCGCGGGCCACGAACTCGAAGCCCCCGGGCCCGGCCGGCGCGGCCCGAGTGACGCGAGCCGGAATCGAACCGAGTCGGACCCACGCGCCGAGCATGATCGTCGTCGTCGCCAATACAGCGACGACGCGTCGGCTCGGGCGAAGCCCCTTGATGACCAAGGCCGGTCAGCCGGTCGGAGGGGTGACGACGACCTGAGCGGAGGCGGTGCGACCGAAGATTTCGGGTCGGTACATCTCCTCCGCTTGCGTGGGCGGAACTACGAACGATCCAGGCGAAGTGGCCCGCACGAGGTACGAGTAGACAAACGTACCCGGCTCGAAACTCTGTGCGAACAACAGTACACGATCGTCACGGAGTTCCACGTGGTTCACACCCGCCTCGTAGGCCGAAGGAACACCCGCCTGATTCTGGTTCACGTCGGCGGTCGCGGCCGCGCCGAGTTCATTGGCTGATGAACTCGCGAGTTGCGCGTTGATCGCTTCGAAACCCGCCGGAAGGGGATCTTCAACGGCCACGTTTTCGCGGCGTTGCGCGGTGGTGATCCGCAAGCGAACGCGTACAAGATCACCGGCCGCGAATGTGGTGACTCCTTGGCTTCCGGTCATCGTTCGATACTCACGCTCGACAGTTATGCCGGCATCGAGCGCCAGCAACGAGGCGAGTTTCGGGGCGTACCGAAGCCGGGCCGCGTAGAAGATCTGACCGATACCCTTCGCCGAGAACGTCAACGGCGTCGACGCCGTCCCCGCGCCAGCCAACGCGTCGAGGGAACTTTGCGAACTGACCACGCTGAGATCACGCCCCGTGAACTGCTGCGTGAGCAATTGCTTGGCCCCCAGTGCGACCGAGGCAGTGATATCGGGAACTTCGGATTCCGAAGCGCGGTAGTAGTTGACGAGGGCCGTGAGCGCGTACCCGTCCTCCAGTGTGTTGCCCCACGCGCCGTCCTTGCGCTGGGCTACGAGCCAACGAGCCATGCGGGGCGCCAGTTCATTTTTTGGATCGATACGTACCAGCAGCGAGAGCACCTCGGCCGTGGGATGGACGTTGCCCGCGTACAGATAGTCGAGACACGGACACCCGCTGACCCGCCCAGCGGTGTCTTGCACCGACGCCTGATCGGCTTCGATGCGAATGTAGTTGCGAATTTCACGCCAGAGCGAGGCCGGCTTGTCGCCCGTCGCTCCCGCTTCGAGCATGGCCCGTAACAGTTGTGTTTGTTCGAGCAGCGAAAGTTCGAAGCGATGATCGAAAAGCCAGCCGTTGAGTGCGACCTCGGGACGACCGGCCCGGGCTAAGGCGTACAGAATGTGCGCCCGATTTTCGGCGATCCCGTCCACGTCGTCGCCACGTGCTTTCTTGTCGTCGAACCACCCGTTTTCTTTCGCCGACTGCACCCGCTGCTGTAAGTAAGCGAGTACTTGATCGGCCACATCTTCGGGCACTTTGACGCCAATGTCTCGAGCGTCATCGAGCAGAAGCGACACCCTTGCGGTGAGGAACAGGTCGGCTTGGTCGCTCGCGGGCCAGTACGAGAGCCCTCCATCGGCGGTGAGATAGTCTCGAATTTTGGCCAGTTCGCGGGTAATAACCGGCTTGAAATCCTTATCTTTTCCGAGGGCAGGAAGCGGAAACTGGGCCCGCAAATCGTTGAGCATCAGTAACACTCGGATACGGCTTGACCGCTGTTCCAGGCAGCCATAAGGATACTCAACGACGCTATCGATGCCATTTTGAAGACCGGCAAGGGCGCTGGAGGAGGTGGCCAAGGTCAGGCCACCGAGACCTGGGTACACGTCGGTTGGCAGCTTGAGTTGCTCGGTCTGCGGCTGCCCGTCACGCACGACCCCCGCCGCTGCGACCGTCTCGAGCCGACGCGTCACGCTCACGGGCACGCTTGCGACCAGGGCATCAGTCAACGTCGCTCCCGCCCCCGTCAAGGCACCTCTAAAGGTGGCATTCATAGTGCCCACCTTGGTGGCGGTGAGTTTGAATCGCACTTCGACCGGCTTATCGGCCAACGGCACCGACTGAGTGGTGGGGCCATCGATGACCACGGGCGAACCGGCCGGAAGCTCGAGCGCCAGCGCGGCCGTCCCCGACTTGCCAGTCGTGTTCTGAAGGACCGCGCCCACTTCGGCTGAATCGCCCACGTTCATGAACCTCGGCAGAGCCGGCCTGACGAGGAACGGCTTGGCGATACGGAGTTCGCTCTTGCCATCACCGAACTTGTCGGCCCCACTTGTCGCCACCGCCAGTATCCGGTACTTCGTCAACGACTCAGGCAGCTTGAAATCGACACTCGCCTTGCCGGTCGCGTCGGTGGGCACCGTAGCCTTCCAGACGGCAAGGATGCGGAAATCTTTACGCACCGCATCGACACCGCTGGCCTCATCACCGCCGCCGCCGCCCGGTGCCGCGTCGCTCGGACTCGGCGCTCCGCCTTTCGCTTCGGCCGCGGTCACGGCCCGGAGGCGCATGCGGCTGTCGGCGGTTTGCACGTCGAGGCCGCGCTCCGGATAAAGGGCGGCCAAAAGATCTGGAGTGGTGTAGTTGGTCAGACGGAGGATGCCCTCGTCGACCGCCCACATGGTCACTTCCGACGCGATGCCCTTGCCGGTTGCGTCGCGAACCTGAACGGAGGCGGTAGCCGCGTCACCCGGCCGATACTCCGCTCGATTGGCCTCGACGGCAACGCTCAGCGCCTTCTGGGTGGGGGGCACCGACAGGCTCACATCGCCGGTGCGCATCTGCGGCCGCCCTGGGTCGCTCGGGTCGGTCTTGCTGGGCGGCGCCGTCCGGCCTTTGAACAATGTCACGTTTACGTACACGTTGGGGGTGTCGTCGGTCTGGATCGGAATGTCAAGAGTCGAGGCCGAATTGCGAATCGCGAAGCGCTCCGCCCGCAACACGCCCCCGCGCTCGATTGTCAACAAGCCCTCGGCCGTCGGCCACGGGGACTGAACGAGCACACGTGCGTGTTCGCCAACCGCGTAGCTGCCTCGTTCGGGAACCAGCTTGACCGACTCGTCGGTAGGATTGCGCCAGCTCACCGCTCCGGGTCCGGTCACGTACACGGTGGCCCCCGACTCGACCCAGTTGCCCCGCCCGTCCTTGCCTGCGGCCCTCAGCTCGTAGTAGCCCGGCTTGTCGGGCGTCAGCTTGGAGTTCACCGGGCGAATGCCTGTGGTCAGTTTGGCCGTGGCCACCACCGTCGACTGATAATGGCCAACATCGGTGGTGTCTTCGTTGCTGTCTTTGCGCTTCGCAAAAACCCAGTCCCATCGAATCAGCGAGAGGGCGAGCGGCGTACCCGAAACCACTGCCCCTTTTGGGTCCAAGGTGATGAAATCGGCCACGATGGGCTGGCCGGCCGCGCCGAACTCGTCGGCCACCCTGACCCCGACGTAGCGGTCTCCCGGATGCAGCAATGCGCTAGTCCGATTGGAAATGGTTTGTCGGTCGACGTCGGTAACCTTGGCTTCGAAGTTGAGGCGCAGGACGCGATGACGTGACGTCTTCACCGGCGTGACAAACGTTGCCGTGAGGTGACCGGTGTCGTCGAGCTTTGAATCAGCGGTCGAGAGCTGATCGTAAGACCCAGGACAATCGCTGTTGTCGACGCACACGTAGTCCCAAGAAAACCCCGCCAGATCGGCCTTCTGTCGGGCGCCCGGAGCAAGCAGCGCGGTCGGATCGAACTCTGTGCCCTCCGAATTCAAATACCAGGTCACGTCGCGCCCGTTCATGGGCGCCCCGAACAAATAGCGGCCATCGGTGTTGCCTTCGAACGTGTCGCCTTGAATATATTCGGACCGCCCGGTGGCCACATCGACAGCAAAATTGGGCCGCCGAAAGCTGGTAACCAACGCGCTCGTCGATACGTTCGTGCCCACAACGGTGGCGTCGTAGTTGCCTTGGATTCCACTCGAAGGAATTCGATAGACAAGGTCGAATGCTCCCGTCTTCGAGAGCGGGACCTTCTTCTGTACGATCATCGCGCCCCGGTCATCGACGACTTTCACCGGCACGCTGGTCACGGCAATGGGGAGAAGATCCAACTTTTCTGGCGTCTGCAGACGCAGCACGCCTTTGAGATGAACCTCGTCCCCCAGGTTGTACACACCGCGGTCGGCGAACATCGAACCCTCGATGCTTTCGCCCGGCCGCACGTCGAGCAACGGCTTGGGCAGTGTGTCGGTCGTGGACTCATTGTCACCATTGGTTCCGTCGTTGGCCAAAGTGTCGAAATAGGTATCGTCGTAGTCGTTTCGCCATTGACTTTGGGCGTACGCCATGTGCCCGTCATTTTTAACTATCGCGATCAGGTTGCAGCGAGCACATTTTGCGGTCGGGTTGGCGGGAGCAAAAACGAGTCCCTTGGCGTCGGTCCGGCCGGTCCAATACGCCTTGTCACCCTTCGCAAACAGTTGGACCTTGGCCCCCTTGACCGGTTTGGCGTCGGCCAGATTGGTAACGCTGACCAAGACGTTTACCGGCGACTGCTTGAGCGTGACACCAAGGTTGGTGCGTTGCAGCAGGGTCGAAGTCCAAGCTCGAGCCGGCACCTTCTTCGCCGCGACCACCGCCGGAACGGGCCGAGAATCGGCGTATGTACTACCCCCGACGACCTTGGTGGAGCGGACCGCGACCACGTAGACCCCACCCTGCTTCGCCTTGGGTAGCTCGCCGAGGTCGATGCGCTGGCGATGATCGGCGTCGCGTGACTGCACGAGCGCGATGGTGTCGGCTTTCCACTTCCCGGGGTCGAGGGTGCCGCGTCCGTAGGCCCGGATAGCGGTCAGCATTTCGTCGTCACCCAGTCGGTGCCGAACCTGCGCGGTTTCGAGGACGTTGCGGGTGTACACGGCCGGACCGGCGGCGACGCCGAGCTCGGCCACACGCTCTCCCGTACCGAGCCACGCGTAGTTCGGACGCCGCCCCAGCGTGAACGTCACAATCGACCGGTAGCCAAGCGGGCGCCCGTCTTCGGTGGCCGCCTCCGGGTCGACTTCGACGGTGTAACTCCCATTCGGGCGCAGGCCCGCCCACTGGAGCCGCAGAGGCTCAGGATACCGTTTCGGCCAATGATACTCAATCGTTCGGCCCCGCCCGTCGCGAACCCGCATGTGCCCAATCAGCGACGCCGCAGTGAAGGCGCCGCCTCGGACACCGATAACTGCGGTCGATTCGGGGTTACAGCGGCGAATACACGAAGGTAGGTCGACGAGTAGCGTTTTCACCGTCGGGGCTTCGCCGCCTTTGTGCGCAACTGACGGAAGGGGACCGCTCAGGCTTACGATGCCTGGTTGGAAATCCAAGACCGCCGTGGCGTCCGCAGGAACCATCGACCCGACAACAAACCAGTGGCAGACCTTTACGCTGTCGGATTGGCACGGCGCGTCGTGGTTGAAACGAATCTGAGTCGCACCCAGGGCGCGCTTGTCATCGGCCAAACGGGCGAGATCGGCTTCCAGACGCTGGGCTCCCGTCGGATCGGCGTTGCGCATCGCCACGAGGTCCGGGGCCGTCGGCGTGTACAGCTTGGTCACGAGCTTGTTGGCCCGAAAACGCACCGAGGCGTGGGCCGCGACATCGTTCCAGTCGACGGGCTGATCGCAGTCAATAGCCATCGTTGCCGGCGAAGCCCCTCGATTCCAGGTCGGCGACGTGCGAACCAACCGACATACCACCGTCGGCGTTTCGAACGTCGTAACAAAAGGGGCAGCCAACCCGGTACCGTCCACGGCGGTTAAATCATGCAGGGTTACGGAGAACTTGGTGGAGCCAGCCAAACCCGAGTCGGGAGTAAACACGAGCATACGCGTGCTGGCCCAGCGGAACGTACCGATCATCGGCGGTTCGATGGTCACAAACTTCGACGGATCGGACCGGTCGGCGATGGCACCCAGGTCGACGACCGGGCGATCGAACATCCACCTCAGCTCGCTACTGGTGGCACCTTCTTTCAGTTTGCCCTGCGGCGCCGCCAGCAAGACGGAGAGTTGCTTGGACGCCGGCGCGTCCTTCAGCTGTCCATACGACGGCCTCGGGCTGGTCGTGGTCACGGCCGAGGTCGATGGCCGTGACGCAGCGCGACCGGGAGAAACCCCGAAGAAAGAGCTGACGAGGAGGCCGGCGAACAATGCAGCCAAGGTGCGTGAAGCCAGTGGAACCATCCGTCGATTCATCGTTTGCATCATGGGTCCAATCCGGGGCGGGGTCAACCCCTTTCGACCGATGCACCGCGAGGCCAACGGACCTGCCGTGAACCACCCCTTGGCCACCACCTTGACCATCGATAGCTCGACCCTTAATAGATCGTCAAGCGACGACTCTCCTAGGGTGGCCCACAGGATGCCGGCGACCGACCACGAAACCGATCCGGTAACCCGGGTCGAGTTACGCCCTTACGACGGGCGCCCTACCAGCGTCTTCTTCGTGCGGGGCGCCATCAATGACGAACAGCTCCACGAACTCCTGGCCGAACCACTCTTGGGTGAGCTCCGAATCGGACCCGCGACGCCCGACGACAACGCCTTCGAGATCGCCAAACGGCCCGGTGTGACCGATTCCACGGCCGCCGAACTCTTGCACGCCGCCCAGCGGATCGGCGCCCGCGTCACGGCCGTAGCGACCGCCACGCGCTACTGGCGTCAGCCGCCGACATCACCGCAATCGATCGAGTCGGTGGCCAACGATCTGGCCAATCCGGTGATCGAACGGTGGGCCGTAGGGGCGATCGAACCGGCCTTCGTCGGCGTGGACACGACGCCCGCGGTTGAGGTCGTCCCGATCCGCTTTCTCGACGAGGACGGACTGTTGCGCCTCAACGCGGTCCGCGGCCTCGCGCTCGACATCGAAGAACTTCGAGCCATCCGGGCTTGGTTCGCCGAGAACGGCCGGGAGCCCACCGACGTCGAACTCGAGACGTTGGCGCAGACATGGAGCGAGCATTGTTCACACAAGACGTTCCGGGCCCGAATCACGACGGTCGACGGGCAAGAGATTGCGCCTCTGATGGGCCAGCTCCGACTGGCCACGGAAACGTTGTCGGCCCCGTTCGTGCGGTCAGCCTTCGTGGGCAATGCCGGAATCGTCGAACTCAACCCCGGCCAACCGATCGCCATCAAAGTCGAGACGCACAACCCTCCGAGCGCCGTTGAACCGTTCGGCGGCGCCAATACCGGCGTCGGCGGCGTGGTGCGCGACGTGATGGCGGCCCCGGCCCATCCGATCGCGCTCACTGACATCTTGTGCTTCGGGCCGCTCGACCTCGACGAATGCCCAGCCGGAGTGCTCCACCCGCGCCGCATCCACGAGGGCGTCGTCGCCGGGGTGGCCGACTACGGCAACAAGCTCGGCGTTCCGACCGTCGCCGGCGCGGTGCTCTACGACCCCGGTTTCACCGCCAATCCATTGGTGTTCTGCGGCTGCATCGGCCAGGTATACGTCGGAGCGACGGCGTTGGACGGGCCCCATCCCGGCGACCGGGTGGTTGTCATAGGCGGGGCCACGGGACGCGACGGCATCCGCGGCGCCACCTTTTCGTCGATGACGATGAACGCCGCCACCGGCGCGACCGCCGGCGCGTCGGTCCAGATCGGTGACCCGATCACCGAGAAGCGCGTCATGGACGTTCTGGCCATGTTGCTCGATCGGGTTGATCCGCCGGTGACCGCGCTCACCGATTGCGGCGCCGGTGGCCTTTCGTCCGCGGTCGGCGAGATGGCCGAACCCGTCGGTGCTGACGTCTCGCTCGACCGGGTTCCCCGGAAATACGCCGGACTGGCTCCCTGGGAGGTATGGCTGTCGGAAGCGCAGGAACGAATGGTCCTGGCCGTGAATCCAACTCGATTCGCAGAAGTGAAAGCTGTGTGCGAGACGCACGGCGTAGAAATCGCCGACCTCGGTTCGTTCACCGGCGATGGCGTGCTCACCGTCCGTACCCTCGACCGAGATGCGCCCGGATCCGAGGTCGTGGTGTCGCTTCCGACCAAGTTCCTGCATGACGGTCGTCCTATTCGCCACATGATCGCGATGCTGCCCATTCCCGATCGCGGGCCCGGCGCAACCCGAATTGTGGCCGACCCGAGGGCGACCCTTCTCCAACTTCTCGCCCATCCCAACATCGCCTCGAAACAAGCGATCGTGCACCGCTACGACCACGAAGTCTTAGGTGCGACCGTGGTACGACCGCTCACCGGGGCATCCGACGACGGACCGAGCGACGCCACTGTTGTCGCGCCCCTCGCCCGGGCCGGCGGCCCAAGCCTGTCGCCTGACAGACCCAACGATGCCATCGCCATTGGGATAGGCGTGAACCCATGGTACGCCCTTCATGACCCCGAGTGGATGGCCCACGCGGTAGTCGACGAGGCCATCCGCAACGTCGTGTGTGCCGGAGCCGATCCGCAGCGAGTCGCATTGCTCGACAACTTCTCGTGGGGCAACCCGCGCCGTCCGGCGACCCTCGGCGCGCTCACCGCGGCCGTCCGGGGCTGCGTCGACGCTTCGCTGGCGTACCGGGCGCCTTTCGTCTCCGGAAAGGACTCCCTCAACAACGAGTTCGTCGGGCCCGACGGCGAGTTGCGATCGATCCCACCCACACTCGTGATTACCGCAATCGCGGCCGTTCCCAATGCCGATGCCGTCGTGACGAGTGACCTCAAACGGTCCGGCAACGTACTGCTGCTCGTCGGATCGACCGGCGACGAACTCGGCGGCAGCCATCTCGACCTGACCACAGGCATCGAGGGCGGCGGATCGGTACCCGCGCCCGTCGATCCCGATCGATACGTGGCGGTGCACCACGCGATGCAAAAAGGACTGGTCCGCGCCGCCCACGATTGCAGCGAGGGAGGGCTGGCCGTAGCGCTCGCCGAGATGGCCATCGGCGGGCGACTCGGTCTTGAGGCCACCCTGCCGGGACCGGACGCGACGTGCGCGTTCTTCGCCGAGTCGAATGGGCGCATCGTGCTCGAAGTCGAAACCAATCACGTAGGCGCCGTGCGCGCTCTCGTGTCGGCGACGGTGCTCGGTTCCGTCACTGTGGCACCAGTCGTAGTCATGACGGCCGACGCGTGGCGAGTCGAATGCACCGTAGACGAGATGCGCCACGCCTGGGGGGCGCAGTGAAACCGCTCGCCCTGGTGGTGGCCGCCCCTGGCACGAACCGAGACGCGGAAGCCGCATTCGCCCTCGAGCAAGCCGGTGCCGACCCCTGCATCGTCGGCATCGCGGAGATGGCCGCACGACTCGACGACGCCCGGCTGTTGGTGTTCGCCGGCGGATTCTCCTATGGCGACGAACTCGGCTCCGGGCGCCTTTTCGCCCTCGAATTGCGTCACTCCCTCGGCGATCGACTTCATGGCTTCGTGGCGCAGAAAAGGCCCGTCCTCGGCATCTGCAACGGCTTCCAAGCACTCGTGAGGGCCGGACTCCTGCCGGGAGCGCTCGGTCACAACGGACACGGCCGTTTCGAGTGCCGGTGGGTCCACATCGCCTCGACGGCGGCACCCTGCGTCTGGACCGAGGGGCTGCGCGAGCCGTTCTTCGCGCCCGTCGCGCACGGCGAGGGCCGTTACGTGAAGACCGATGCCTCCATCGCGGCTCTCCGTTACGCTACGAACTCCGGCGCGGCGGCCGAGGGTGAGTATCCGGGCAACCCGAACGGTTCCGACGACGACATCGCCGGGGTGACCGACGCCTCCGGTTTCGTGCTCGGTCTCATGCCTCATCCCGAAGACCACGTGTTGGCCCGTCAACACCCTCGGCGCACTCGCGGCGAAACGTTCGGCAATGCTCTAGCGTTGTTTGAGAACGGCGTGCGCTACGCCAAGGAGACCACATGAGTCAGACGTTTTCGTCCGATGCCCTCACCGACATCGAACTGCCGCTTCCGGGTCGCCGCGTCGGCAAGGTGCGTGTCGCCTACGAGTTGCCCGATGATCAGATGTTGTTCATCACCACCGATCGGCTTTCCGCCTTCGATCGTATTGTCGCAACCGTGCCACTCAAAGGCCAGGTGCTCAACCAACTCGCGGGTTGGTGGTTCGCCACGAGCCGCCACATTGTCGCTAACCACGCCCTTTCCGAGCCCGATCCCAACGCGCTCATCGCCATCGCGGCCCGACCTCTCCCGGTCGAGGTCGTGGTGCGAGGCCACATCACCGGCGTGACGAGCACGTCGCTGTGGAGGCGTTACGCCGAAGGCCAGCGCGTGCTTTACGGACACCACCTGCCCGATGGGCTCCGTAAGAACCAAGCATTGCCCGCCCCGCTGATCACGCCCACGACCAAGGCTGAAGGCGGCGCCCACGACGAAGCGCTGACGTGCGCCGAGGTTACCGAATTGGGCCTGTTGGAGCCGAAGCTGTGGGCCCACGTGCAAGAGGTGGCGCTGGCGTTGTTCGCCCACGGTGTGACCACGGCCCGCACCGCTGGGCTCATTCTGGCCGACACCAAGTACGAGTTCGGGCTCGCCCCCGATGGATCACTGCTATTGATCGACGAAGTTCACACGCCGGACTCGTCGCGCTTTTGGGAGATCGATTCGTACGAAGACCGCCTGCGCAGTGGCGCCGAACCGGAAAGCCTCGATAAAGAACCGGCTCGAATGGCGTTTGGTTCAATCGGTTACGGGGGCGACGGCGACGTACCCGAATTGCCCGAGGCGGTGTGGATTGAGACCAGCGCTCGCTACGTTCGAGCCTACGAGCGCCTGACCGCGTCGAGATTCGAACCCGGAGCCACGCCCATCACCGACCGCATCGTCAAGAACTTGGAGCACCTGTGGGCCACGTCGTAATCATGTGCGGATCGCCCGCCGATGACAAGCATGCGCAAGCGATCGCCAGCGCCGCGCAAGACCTCGGATTGACCACGCGAATCAGGATCAGCAGCGCCCACCGTACCCCCGAGCACGCGTTGGCGATCCTGCGCGAGGTGGAGGCGGCTGAGGAACCGACGGTTCTCATCACCGTGGCCGGGCGCTCCAATGCCCTCTCCGGGTTCGCCGACCCGCAAGTGACCGTCCCCGTCATCGCTTGTCCGCCCCCATCCGAGCAGACCGGCCTCGATATCTGGTCGAGCTTGCGCATGCCCGCCGGCGTAGCCCCCGTAGTCGTGCTCGAGCCCGCCAATGCGGCACTGGCGGCGGCCAAGATGCTCGGCCTGGCCGACCCCAGGTTGCGAGCCCGCATCGCATCAACCCAAGCCCGAGCTCGGGCCCGTGTCCTCGACGCCGACGCCCTCAGTACTGGGCCGAGCTGATGGGCGCCAAAGAAGAATGCGGCGTCATCGGATTGGCGTGTCCCGATGGCGAACAGACCGCGCAGCTTGCGTTCTTCGGGCTCTTCGCCTTGCAGCACCGCGGTCAGGAGGCCGCCGGCATTGCCGTGTCGGACGGGCAGCGGGCCCGACTCCATAAGGACGTCGGCCTGATTTCGCAAGTCTTCACACCCGAGACGCTCGCCCCGCTTCACGGCTATCACGCCATTGGCCACACGCGGTACTCCACCAGCGGATCGTCGACCGCCCGCAACGCCCAACCGTTTCTGGTCGAGACGATGCACGGCCCCTTGGCGCTGGCCCACAATGGCAATTTGGTCAACGCCACCGAGCTGCGAGCCGAGTTGTTCGGCCGCGGGTTTGCCCTCACCGCTTCCAGCGACACCGAAGTCATGTCCCTCATGCTCGCGGCCGGCGGCGGGCGCAGCTGGGAGGACCGGTTGGAGCGCACGATGCCGGCGTGGAAGGGTGCGTACTCGCTCGTCTTGATCGGCGCCGATCGGGTCGTGGCGGCCCGCGACCCATGGGGCTTTCGTCCGCTGTCGGTCGGTCGGCTACCCGGAGGGGGGCACGCCGTAGCCTCGGAGACTTGCGCGTTGCGCACCCTCGATTGCGTCGAAGTCCGCGAGGTCGAGCCGGGCGAGATCGTGACGCTCACCCATCACGAAATGCTGAGCCGCCGCTCAATGGGTCCGGCCCCGCGTCAAGCCCGTTGCTCGTTCGAGTTCGTCTATTTTTCCCGCCCCGACTCGGACTGGGCCGGCACCAACGTGCATGCCGTGCGCCAGCGCCTCGGCGCGGCGTTGGCCGCCGAAGCCCCGATCGATGCCGACGTGGTCGTTCCCGTTCCCGACTCATCGATTCCTGCGGCCATCGGGTATGCCCGGGCCAGCGGCATTCCCTACAACGACGGGTTGATCAAGAACCGCTACATCGGGCGCACGTTCATCGAACCCACTCAGCATTTGCGCGAACGTCGAGTGGCCATGAAGTTCAATGCTCTCGGAGCCAACTTGGCCGGGCAGCGAGTGGTCATGATCGACGATTCGTTGGTGAGGGGTACGACGGCCGGACCGCTCGTCCGGTTGCTGCGCGAAGCCGGCGCCACCGAAGTCCACGTACGCATCACTTGTCCCCCGATCGCCCATCCCTGCCACATGGGCGTCGACATGGGCACCTACGATGAACTCGTCGCGGCCCGAATGTCGATCGAGGAATTGCGGGTAATGATCGGAGCGGATTCCCTTGCTTTCTTGTCCCGCGCCGCCATGCTGACGGCCATAGGGGCTGATGGATGCTGCGATGCCTGCTTCACCGGCGAATATCCGTTCCCGGTCTCCGATGCGGCGGCCAAGGATGCGTTCGAGGCGGCGATCGTGTGACCGGCACGAGAATTCTGGTCGTCGGCGACGGCGCCCGCGAGCACACCTTCGTGCGGGCCCTCGAACGCGGTCGACCGAACAACCCGCCGCCGACCGTCTACTGCGCCCCCGGCAACGGCGGTACCCCTAATCGGCTGGCGGTGGCCGCCACCGATGTCGAAGGCCTCGTGGCTGCGTGTCGCGATCAGCGCATCGACCTCGTGGTGATCGGCCCTGAGACCGCCCTCGAGGCCGGCGTGGTCGACGCCATGCACGTCGCCGGCATCGCCGTATTTGGCCCGACCCGCGCCGCTGCGCAGCTGGAGTGGTCGAAGGGTTACGCCCGCGGCTTCGCCGATCGGCTCGGGCTTGCTTCCCCTCGTTACGCAACGTTCTCCGGAACCACCGAAGCGGGCTCAGCGATCGAGTGGGCCGACGCTCAGCCCTTCGATGTCGTCGTGAAGCTCGACGGGTTGGCCGCCGGCAAGGGCGTCGTGGTTCCGGCCTCGACCCACGATCGCAACGAGGCGATCACGTCGCTACTGAAGCGCGGCCCGATCGTGCTCGAGCAGCTCCTCGTCGGCGAAGAGATTTCACTGCTCGCCTTTTGCGACGGAAACACGGCGGTGGCCATGCCGCCGGCGCAGGATCACAAACGGATCGGCGAGGGCGATACCGGACCCAACACGGGGGGTATGGGCGCCTATGCGCCGGCGCCGTGCTGCCCCCCCGAGATGGTGGCCGAACTCATGAAGACGTTCGTGAGGCCGACCCTTGACGCGATGCGCGTCGCCGGAACCCCGTTCGTGGGCGTGCTCTTTCTCGGATTCATGCTGACCGCTGACGGTCCCCGACTGCTCGAGTTCAACGCCCGTTCCGGCGACCCCGAAACCTCGTGCGTGTTGCCCCTGCTCGAGACGCCCTTGCTCGATATCGTCGAAGCCTGCGTCAACGGTCGCCTAAACGATATTGAGGTGAATTGGAAGTCGTCGACCGCGTGCACCGTGGTCGCCACCGCCCTCGGGTATCCGGGCGATCCTCGAAAGGGCGACCCGATAGTGCTCAGCGAGGATCCGCTCATCTTCCACGCTGGCACCATGCGGGGCGCCGATGGGCAACTCGTGACCAACGGCGGTCGGATCGTGGCCGCCACCGGTATCGGCATCGACCTCGACGCGGCGAGGGCCAGCGCCTACGGGCGGGTGGCATCAGTGCGCTTCGACGCGATGTCTTATCGGCGCGACATCGGCTGGCGGGCACTGGCGCGCACCAGTGGTGGCTACGCCGCGTCGGGCGTCGACATCGACGCCGGCAACGAGGCCGTCCATCAAATGAAAGCCGCAGTGGAGTCGACACACACTCCCGCCGTTCTCGCCGGGGTTGGAGCCTTTGGCGGCGCATTCGATGCCTCCCGCCTCAAGCAATTCGATCAGCCCGTTCTCGTGGCCAGCACCGATGGCGTCGGCACGAAAGTAATGGTCGCATCCGAACTCGGACGCTTCGCCGGCCTCGGGCAGGACCTCGTAAACCATTGCGTGAACGATGTGTTGGTGCAACGCGCCGAACCGCTGTTCTTTCTCGACTACATCGCCTCCTCGCGGTTGATTCCGGCACAAATCGCCGAAATCGTTTCGGGAATGGCGGTCGCCTGTCACGAGAACGGTTGCGTATTGCTGGGCGGGGAAACGGCCGAGATGCCCGGTGTTTACTCGTCGGGGCATCTCGACATCGCCGGCACGATGGTCGGCGTGGCCGAGCGTGAACGCCTCCTCCCCCGCCCCGACGTGGCGCCCGGCGACGTGTTGATCGGACTGGCCAGCTCCGGCCCCCACACCAATGGTTACTCACTGCTGCGGCGAGTCCTGAGAGGGCTTCCGTTCGACTGCACGCCGGCCGGCTTCGACGTGAGTCTCGGCGAAGCCTTGTTGGCCCCCCACCGGTCGTACTGGCCGATCCTGCGCGAGGTGCTCACGACCGATCTCATCAAAGCACTGGTGCACATCACCGGCGGCGGGCTGCTCGAAAATACGCCCCGCGCCCTACCCGCCGGCTTAGGGGCAGACATCGCTCTCGGGAGTTGGCCCGTCCCTGCGCTGTTCGCCTTGGTGCGCGACTCGACCGGTCTCGACACCGATGAACTCCACCGCACGCTCAACATGGGCATCGGCATGGTCATCATCTGCGACGCCGGTGACTGCGACAAGATCGCTGAGCTGATCAGCGCACCGACGTACGAAATCGGAATCGTCACCGATACTCCTGGGGTACGGCTGACTCCTCGGGTACGGCTGAAATGACCGCCAGTTTGGTGGTGCTCGCGTCCGGCCACGGATCGAACCTCCAGGCCGTGCTCGACGCGTGTGGCGACGGGCGAATCGCCGCAAAGGTGCATGCCGTGGTGAGCGACCGCGCTGACGCGTACGCGTTGGAGAGAGCCGAAACCGCTGGCGCCACGGCTCTTCGGATGGCGAAGCGGGCGGACGAAACCCGGGCCGGCTACGACGCCCGTTTGGCCGAGGCGGTCGCCACCTTCGCGCCCGACTGGGTGGTGCTCGCAGGATGGCTTCGGCTGTTGTCGATGAGCTTCCTGCGTGAGTTTCCGGGCCGCGTCATAAACCTGCACCCAGCGCTACCGGGCGAGTTCGTCGGACTCCACGCGATCGAGCAAGCCTGGCGATCGGGCCACGACCGGACCGGCGTGACGGTCCACCTGGTGCCCGATGAAGGGGTGGATGACGGGCCCGTCCTGGGCACGGTGATCGTGCCCATCCATGCCCGGGAGTCGCTCGACGCCCTTACCGCGCGAGTGCACGCCGCTGAGCATCAGCTGCTCGTCGAAACGTTGATCCACCTGTGCCAGCCCCGCAATCCACGGGACCCGTTGGACCGCACGACCCAGCCGCAATCCTCCACCGACCGGGAGCACCGCCATGATTGAGACCAGAGACGACCAGAACACCGCCACCGATGCAATCTCGTGGTCGCATAACGACGCATTGTTCGACCGATTCGAGGCGCTCACGTTCGACGATGTAGTCGTCATTCCCGGCTATTCCGACGTGCTTCCCGACCAGGCCGACACGCGCTCTTTCTTTGCCAGAGACATCGAACTGGCCGTCCCTATTGTGTCCGCGGCTATGGACCGCGTGACCGAGTCAGCCATGGCCATCGCTATGGCCCGAGCCGGTGGTATCGGTGTCATCCACCGCAACCTGTCGATCTCCGACCAGGCCGCGAACGTCGAGCGGATCAAGCGTTCACAGTCAGGCATGATCAGCGATCCCATCACTCTGGGCCCCGACGCGATTCTCGACGACGCCGAGGCCATTATGGCGAAGTACCACATCTCGGGCGTGCCCATCGTCGACGACGAACGCCACCTAATTGGCATCCTCACCAATCGCGACACCCGCTTCTGCACAAACGCCGACGGCGCCCGCTCCGTACGCGATTTCATGACGAGTTCGGGCCTCATCACGGCGCCGGTTGGCACCTCGCTCGAGGAGGCCAAAGAGCTGTTGCGACGCTATCGCATCGAAAAACTGCCGTTGGTCGATGCCGAGGGTCAGCTCCGTGGTCTCATTACTGTCAAAGACATTCTGAAGGTCAAGGCCCACCCGAACGCCTCGCGCGACTCCAAGGGGCAACTGCGCTGCGCTGCCGCGGTCGGGGTGGGCGACCTAGAAGCCAGGGTCGACGCGTTGGTGCGAAGCGGCGTCGACGCCATCGCCATCGATACCGCCCATGGCCACTCCGCCGGAGTGGTCGAAGCCGTTCGGCGTGTCCGATCGGGATGGCCCGATATCGCCATCGTGGCTGGCAACGTCGTCACGCCCGAAGGCGTCGAGGCCCTTGTCGATGCCGGTGCCGATGCGGTGAAGGTGGGAGTGGGCGCCGGT
>JANYDT010000152.1 GCA_025359845.1 Acidimicrobiia bacterium | reverse complement strand
CCGAGCGTCAACCCGCCCGGCCTCATCAGTCACTACTCTCAACATCGGCGTTCCTTCCTCACCGGCGTTGGCACGCCGGTCTCGTGAATTGGTCAACGAGGAAGGTACGCCGCGCCCCCAATCAAGTAGCCGATCCACAGGTTTCGGTTATATCTCGGCGCTTCTTTCATGGAGTGCCTACGTCGTACTCGATCCCCGCTGAATCCCGCTCATGCGTATCGAGCCTCCGCCCCGCAGCAGCAACCGGGTCGATGTCACGCTCGATCCTCGGGAGCAGGTCGTCGGGTCGTCGTGACGTGTCAAGCCGGTCGTGGGACACTACGTAGACCCGTGCGTCCGACTCACCTCGTGTGAGTCCGACGTAGACCCCTTCTCGTGTTGATGCGTCGCTGGCGAGGAGCCGGCCGGTCGCGTACGTGTCGCCTTGGGCGGCGTGGGTCGTGAGGCAGTAGGCATGGGTGAGTACCCCCACGATGCGGCGGCCCCTGACGGGTTTGGTGAGCAGTGCGGTGGGGACGCGGATGGGTCCGCGGTTGTCGAAGTCGACTTCCAGTTCCGGTTTGGCGCCGTGGGTGTGGATGGCGGTGATGGTGCCGCGGGTGCCGTTGCGTACTTCGCTGCGTCGGGTGCCGCCGGTGGGTCGGAGCCGGGTGGCGGCTCGGGATATGACGCTGTCGCCGACGGCGAAGGTTTGGCCGCCGATTTCGGTGTCGGGTCCGGTGAGGGTCCCGTCGGATCGTAGGAGGGCTCGGGCTCGTCGGTTGAGGGCGGTTCGTTCGGTGTGGTGTTGGGCGAGCATCGCCGACGGTTTGACGGTGTCGGGGTGGGCTTGGTGGTGTTGTCGGTCGACGTACCAGTCGGCGGCGAGGGTGTCGAGCAGTTCGGCGGGGGTGGGGGCGGTGACGAGTCGTTGGTGGGCGTCGAGGCGGGCCCACGCGTCACCGATCCGTCCGTCGCGAAAGTCGACGAGGGCGTCGCGGAGGTCGAGGGTTTCGGGGCCTTTTTGGCGGCGGTTGACGGTGAGTTCGGGGGTGAAGGTCGGGTAGCGGTGGACGAGGTGTCCGAACATGGCGCCGGCTTCGACGGCGCCATGTTGGGCGGGGTCGCCGATCATTCGCAACGTCGCCCCCGCCGTCTCGACGTGGGCGAGGAGGCGGTGGAAGTCTCGGGTCGACACGGTTGAGGCCTCGTCAACGATGAACACGGTCCGGGTATCGAGGATCGGTTGGTTGGGGGTGGTGGTGTCGAGTCGGGTGAGCCACCACGCCAACGTCCTCGTCGGGATGCCGGTTGATCGTTGCAAAATCTCCGCGGCGTTGCCGTTCACCGCGGCACCCACGACGCTGTATCCGGCGTCGGTGAAGGCGGTGTGGGCGATGGTGAGCGCGAACGTTTTCCCGGACCCGGCCGGACCGACCGCGCACTGATACCGGTCGGGCCACATACACATCGCCCGCACCAACCCCGCCTGATCATCACCCAACGACCGTGCGGACGCGATGGCGGTGTCGACGATATCGGCGGGAACGAACGCGGCACCCCGGTTGTGACCTGCATCGAACGCGGCGACGATGCCGTTTTCGAGGGCCAGCATCTGGCGGGTCGTGTAGAGCGGTTCCCCGGATCGGGTCGCCACGAGGGTCCCGTCGCGGCGACGAATAGCGTGACCCTTCTCGGTCGATTCGAGGCGGACAAGGTCGGGTGTCGCAAGCCACGCGTCGGCCGTGACGATGACTTGTTGGGCGGTGAACCGGTCCCCAGCCAGCCCGGCAACACTCTGGATGACGTCGCGGCGGTCGAACACGGCCCGATGCTTCGTCACCCCGTCGGGACCGACGAGTACCCGGTAGAGGCGGGCGGTGTCGCTGGGCGTGAACGGGGTCGGCAGGGGCCGGTCGGGGTGCATGACGGTTTCGTTGATGTGGTCGACGGTGAGTCCGGTTTCGGCGGCCCGGACGTTCCAGCGGTGTTGGAGGGCGTCGAGGTCGACACCGTGGCGTTTCGGGGCGCGGGTCTGATACGCCGCGACTTGGCGGGCCGAGGCGCTATCGGAACCGAGTTCGGCGGTGAGCGTGTCGATCTCCGCAGCACGCGACGAGAACACCCGGATCGCGTCGTCGGGGATGTGGACGATCTCGGCGAGGCCGTTCTCGACGGGTGTCCACTCGACGCCGAGGCGGTCGGAGAGTTGGTGGCGGAGTTCGGCGGCGGCGAGGTGACCGGCGGTGGTGGCGTGGAGGAACAAGCCGCGGCCGTCGAGGGCCCGCAGGGTCCCGTTGGGGTGCATGGCGGCGTTGGCGATCACGACGTGGGTGTGGAGTTGGGGTTCGAGGTTGCGGTTGGTGGCGTGCAGGTAGGCGGCGCCGAGTAACCCGGCGGTTTGCGTCGGGACTGGTCCGGTGCGGACCCACGCCGCGTTCGCCTCCAAATACTCGACACCGGCACGGACGGCATGGTCGAGGGCGGCGGTGACGTGGTCGCGGATGTCGGGGTCGTCGGTGATGGCCCACAGCAGCGAAACGCTCTTCGGGACCGAGAACGTCACGTCGTAACCGACCACCGCGGCGGGTTGACGCCGAGCACCAGCGAACGCTTCGACATCGGCGCGACGAAACCGCCAACCGTCGTTTCCGGGCTGCCCATCCAGGATCGTCACGGGCGAGGTGTCGAGCTCCTCGGCAGCCGCGACGGCGGCTTCATGGGCGGCGTGACGCTCGGCCAGGCGACGGACATAGGAAGGGTTCACGCCGAGGACGAGAGCAGTCTCAGCGGTCGTCAACAGTTCATCGGCAGGCCCGCGGTTTATCGTTGTGGTGGGACGGGTCGCGTGGGCACGGGTGGCTGACCCTTTGGCGGCTATGAGCGCAACTGCGGTGTCGGGGTTGGTTCCGGTGAGTAGCGCCTGTAGTTCGTTGGCGTCGACGGGTCCTTCGCGACGTAACGACCCGAGTCCGGAACCAATCCATCGACCCGGCGCTTCGAGCGAGTCAGCGTAATACCCCGCCACACCTATCGGCGGCGCACCAACGGTGCGTTCCGGATCGAACCGGGCTCGCTGCCCAGACCCGGCTTGGACGTGACCTTCGAGATATTTCACGATGCCCTTCGCCGCCACCGCCGGCCCGTCACTGGACCCGAGCGGAGTCACTGACACGATCACCCCCTAACCCAATGAACGGCCGAAGCGGCCGAAGGCGACACGCTGGAAGGGTGGATCTGTTGCGGATCGCCCGGAAGTGTTCGAGCGAATCCCGCGCCTCCCTACTTTGAGCATCGGCGGACTCTCGGATTTGAGGATCCAAGCGTGGCCTTTGATTGTCGTTCTTGTTCGGGCGGAGGGCGTGTTGTCAGCTTGAGATGACGTAGCACCGATGTCACGGAGGTGTCGCAGCGCGACACCTCCAGATGTGTCGGACCTGGTTCCGTTGCTGCATCGGCCCTCAAGTCCCTTCGTAGACTTGTCCCGTCGCGACGAGGCTTTGCGAGCGTGGTCGCTTCGGCATGACTATCGTTAGGGAGTCCGGCGCCCTCGGTGACGGACGGGCTCGGCTATAGCCATCGTTGCCTCGTGCCCTCCTCGATGGCCGGCTTCGCGTTTGCGAGTCGGCAGATGTCCGAAGGAGTTGTTTGTGCATGAAGACATGACGCAGTGTTGGCTATTGATCGCCGGTCAGGCGTGTTGGCGGTGCGGCGTGCTGAACGTGGTGATCCTCGGGGTCGAGAGGTCGTCGGCTTCGGTGTGGTCGCGGCGGGCGAGGAGCTGTGCGGGTGCTCGCTGGCGACGAGTGGGAGCCGCTTCGGGAGGGTTTGCGGCTCGGAGTGTTTCGGCAGCGGTGGTCGAAGACGGCCGGCCGCGAGTATTGGTCGCAGGGTTGCGCAGA
>JANYDT010000114.1 GCA_025359845.1 Acidimicrobiia bacterium | reverse complement strand
TACCCCAAAGTTGGTACGCCACGAACAACAGGAGCAAAACCCCAACGGCGATGAAGGTGCGCCCGAGGCCGGCGATTACTCGGCGGATCATCACCAACAGTATCGATCATCTTCGGTCGATCCTTGACGGCCACGGCCAAGAACCGAGCAAAAACTCGGAGAACAGGTCAATCGACCTATGTAGGAACTGATCCGAGGTGCCGATCGTCTGAGAAGTACTTCCGAACACCCCCGTTCGTGCCTAGGGAGGGCCACATGAACATCACCGATTTTCTCAGTTACCTCGAGAGTCACCCGTCGACTCGCAGCCTCGGATCGACGCTGTATGAAATTGTCGACGAGAAGGACCGCATCCGGCGAGCCCGGACGCGCGCCCCCCGCCGCAAGGCCTCCTGAGCCTCGACTGACGGCGTCCGCGCCGATAGACGCGGGCGCTGGGCTGACTGTGGCTCTGCGCCAACGTACTCAGATCACGAACTAACCTCGGTCAGCGCGTGAGCGCCCCGGTCATTTCCTTCGAAGGCGTCGTTGCCCTTCTCGGCCGATTTCCGGCGCTGTCGGGCATCGACCTGCGTATCGACCGAGGCGAAATCGTGCTTCTGCGAGGGGCTAACGGCTCCGGCAAGACGACTGTCCTACGAGCTTGTGCCGGCCTCGTGCCTATCACCCATGGCCTGGCCCGCGTCCTCGACACGCCGCTGCCGGCCCGTTCGACGGTTTTGCGCACGCTCCGGCGCCGAATCGGGCTGCTTGGTCACGCCGGCTTTCTCTACGAAGATCTCACGGTCGAAGAAAACGTTCGCTTCGCGGTTCGCGCCGCAGGACTCGACGGTGCTTCGGTTTCCGAAGCGCTGACCCGCCTGGGTCTCGACGGCCGGCTGCGCACCCAGTCTGTCGTATCGTTGTCGGCGGGCCAGCGCCGTCGTACCGCGCTGGCCCCGATCCTGGCCCGGCGCCCCGAGCTGTGGCTGCTCGACGAGCCCCACGCCGGCCTTGACGCCGAGAGTCGAGACCTTCTCGATGGGCTTCTGCGCGACGTAGTGCGGGGCGGGGCGACCGTGGTGTTCGCCAGTCACGAACTTGATCGGGCCGAGGCCGTCGCCACCCGAACAATCGCTCTCGGCGGGGGTCACGCGGTCACGGCCGAACCGGCCGACCCGTCCCGACCCGGATCGGCCCAGCCGGCATCGCCCCAGCCGGCATCGGCCCATCCCGAATCGGTGGTGGCCCGTGTGGCGTGATGCCCTCCTCGTGGCCGGAAAGGACCTCCGCATCGAACGGCGATCTCGGGTGGCCACCGCGCAGGTCCTGCCGTTCGCGGTACTGGTCCTGGCGTTGTTCGCCTTCGCCCTCGACACCGACGGGCGCATCTTGCGGATTTCGGCGCCCGGTCTGTTCTGGATCGCCGTCCTCCTGGCGTCGATGCTGGCGGCTCAACGAAGCTTTGCGGTCGAAGTCGACGACCGGGGTCTCGACGGTATGCGCCTCTCCGGACTTGACCCCGCCGGCATCTTTCTCGGCAAGGCCGGCGCCGTGGCCATCGAGCTCTTGGTGCTCGAGGGGTTGTTGCTCATAGGCACCGCATTGCTTTACGACTCCCCGCTTCGAGGTTCGGGGGCCGTGCTTCTCATTGTCACCTGTGTGCTGGCCACCGCCGGCTTGGCTTCAGTTGGGGCGATTTACGGGGCTCTCTCGGCCGGGCTGCGGGGTCGAGAGACGCTGCTGCCGCTGCTGTATCTCCCCGTGACCGCGCCCGTCCTGTTGACCGGAGCCAAGGCCATGGAAGCGGCCATGGGTGTGACACCTGGCCTTCAAGTTGGCGAAGGCTGGCCATGGGTGAGACTCTTGGGCGTGTTCGCCGTGCTGTACGTGGCCTTCGGTGTTCTGGCCTTCGGCGCGCTGGTGGAGGAAACGTGAAAACGCGAATCCTCGGCGGTGCCTCGTTTCTCATTTTGGCCGTTGTCGTATATCTGGGTCTTTGGGTCACGGGCCCCGATGTGAATCAAGGTCAGCACGTTCGCCTGCTTTACGTCCATCCCGAGGTGGCGTGGGTGGCCTACGTGGCTTTCGGCGTCACCTCGCTGGCGAGCGTCTTGTGGCTCATTCCCGCGACGCGACGACACGTGTTTGATCACGTCGCCGGTGCGTCGGCCGAAATCGGTTCGGTCTTCATTGCTCTCGCGCTGATCACCGGAGCCATTTGGGGGCGCCCGACCTGGGGCACGTGGTGGTCCTGGGACCCGCGGATGACCACGACGCTCATGCTGTTCATGCTGTATCTCGGCGTGTTGGCCCTGCGCCGCCTGCCGGCCACATTCGACGCCCGAGCCCGCCGTTCGGCCTTTGCCGCGCTGCTGGCCTTCATCGGCGTGCCGATCGTGCATCAATCGGTGGTGTGGCGTCGCTCGTTGCATCAACTCCCCTCCATCTTGAAAGCCGACATCACCAAGCCCGAGATTCACGGCCTTCAGCTTTGGACCATGCTGCTCAGCTTCCTGGGCTTCACCCTCGTCTACGTGTGGTTACTCATAGTGCGCACCCGTCTGGCCCGGTGGGAAGACCAAGCCGGCGATCAGTCTTTGTCTGACGCCATTGCCGCGCGTCGGGCCGAAGCCGTCACCGGAACCTTCGCACAGGTGCGGTCATGACCGCCTACGTGTTGGCCGGGTATGCCGCGGTGTTCGGGGGATTGGGGTTGTACGCTTATCGTCTCGTGCTGCGAACACGACGGGCCGCGAGTTCGGTGCTCGTGCGTTCTAAGGCGAACACCGGGTGACTACCGTGATCGGCAAAGCCGTACCGGTAGCGGCCCCGGTGCGGGTGGGCGGATCACGCACGAGAGTCGTCGTCGCGCTCGCCGCGATTGCGATCGCTTTCGCATTCGTGTTGTTCAAGGGTCTAGGCAGCGCCACGCTGTATTTCCGCACAGCCAAGGAGGCGGTGCAGCAGCGGGCGTCGCTTGGCGCACGCCGCTTTCGGGTCGAAGGGGTGGTGCTCCCGGGTACCGTTCGGCAAGTCGGCCAGACCGTGCATTTCACGATCGAACAGGACGGCGTCGACCTTGACATCGTGCATCGCGGCGACCCTCCCGAGATGTTCAAGCCCAACGCCGACGCTGTGCTTGAGGGGCGGTTCGCCCCGAACCAGCCATCCGGTGCCGCGCCGCTGTTCAGCAGCGACCGAATCCTGATCAAGCACACGAGCAGTTACGTGCAGAAGAACCCCAACCGCGTCAAGAACTACGTCGGCCAGCCCGCATCGTGAATGCCGCGGTCGGATCCCTCGGGGTCGTGCTCGCGCTTACCGCGGCCGCGCTTGGCGTCGCCACGTTGGGCGCAGGCCTGCTGGGCGGATCGACTCGCCTCGTGCGACTGGGCAACCGCTACGTTCCACTCGTTCTGGGGGGCGCGCTCATCGCCGTCTTTGCGATGGAGCGGGCGCTGCTCACGCATGACTTCTCGCTGGCCTACGTGGCCCACAACAACGCCACGACCACGTCAACGTTGTTCACTTTCACCGGCATGTGGGCCGCCCTAGAAGGATCGATCCTGTTGTGGGGAATGGTCCTCGCCGGCTATTTGACTGCCGTGTGGGTCCGGTTCCGGCGCCGCCTGGAAGACCCCCTCGTGGCTTGGGCGTTGCTGGTCATCCTCGCGGTGTGCGTGTTCTTTTTCGCATTGATGCTCGGCCCGGCCAACCCGTTCCGGGAACTGGCCGAAATCCCGCTTCAAGGCCGCGGGCCCAACCCCCTGCTCCAGAACCATCCGCTCATGGCCTTTCACCCCCCGATCCTGTACCTCGGCTATGTCGGCTTCACCGTACCCTTCGCGTTTGCGGTGGCGGCATTGATCACCGGCCGTAGCGGCGAGGGCTGGCTCCTCGAGACCCGCCGGTGGACGCTGCTGGCCTGGGGCTGCCTTTCTGTCGGAATCGTCCTCGGGGCTTGGTGGAGCTATGAAGTGATCGGTTGGGCCGGATTTTGGGCCTGGGATCCGGTCGAGAATGCTTCTTTCTTGCCCTGGATCACGGGCACTGCGTTCATACATTCCGTTTTGGTGCAAGAGCGCCGCGGGATGTTGCGGGTCTGGAACCTCTCACTCGTATGCTCGACGTTCGCGCTCACCATTCTCGGTACGTTTCTGACCCGCAGCGGCGTCATTCAGTCGGTCCACGCCTTCAGCACTTCGCAGATCGGACCGTGGATCTTGACTTTCTTCGGCATCATCGCGGCCGTATCAATCGGGCTCATCGGGTGGCGCGGCGATTCGTTGCGATCCCCCGGCTCGATTGACTCGCCGCTCTCGCGCGAAGGTTCGTTCTTGGCCAATAACGTGCTGTTCGGCGTGTTCGCGTTCATCGTCCTTCTCGGCACGGTGTTCCCCCTCATCGTCGAAGCCGTCAACGGCGACAAGCTCTCGGTCGGCGGGCCGTACTTCGACCGAATGAGCACACCCATAGGATTGGCGCTGCTGTTCTTGATGGCGATCGCGCCGGTCCTGCCCTGGCGCAAGACGAAGACCGAGGTCTTGGCCGACCGCTTGCGGTGGCCCTTGGCGGCGGCGGTCGCCGTAGTCGTGCTGTGCGTGATCGGAGGTCTGAGAGGGGTGACGCCGTTGCTGACGTTCTTCCTCGGCGCGCTCGCGGCGGGCGCCGCTTTGCGGCAATTGGTGCTAGCCGCACGGGCGTCGCGGCGCCGGGGCGGCTCGATCTTTGGCGCGCTCGTCGGCCGGGCCAATGGAGGAATGATCGTGCACCTCGGTGTCGTCCTGATCGCCATAGGCATTGCCGCCTCCGGTTCATATAGCACTGCTCGCGAGCTGACGTTCAAACCCAATCAGACCCAAGTGGTCGCCGGTCATTCGGTGCAGTATCTCGGACCCCACCAAGTCACGCTTTCGGGGGGACGAACCCGGCTAACCGCCCGGCTTCGCGTCGATGGGGGCCGCATCGACGAGCCCGCTCTCACCAGTTTCGGAAGCGGCGATGCGGTCGGTACGCCGTCGGTGAAGACGGGCTGGCGCGAAGACGTGTACCTCCAACTCATTACCGCGCCGATCGACGTCAACGGGCGGGCCATCGTCGCGGTGTTCGTGAAGCCGCTCATCGTTTGGCTCTGGATCGGCGGCCTGCTCATGGCTGTCGGTACGGGCTTGGCGATCGTGCCCGGCCGGCGACGCAATCCTGTCGACCCGGTGAGCCAAGATGTAGCCGTGGCTGTAGGAGCGCTATCGTGAAAGTATTCAAGGAGCGCCCAGCGCTCATCATTGCCGGTGTGGTCGCGCTCGTCTTTGCGGTACTGGTCGGGTTGTTGGCGACCCGAAAGTCGACCGAAGGGGCGGTTGCCGCGAGTCCCATCGTGGGCCACCGGGCCCCGGAAATCGCCGGGGTGTCGATCATCGACGGTGCATCGGTTCGACTCAGTGACTACACGCACGCCAACAAGTTCGTGCTCGTCAACTTCTTCTCGACCACCTGCGTCCCTTGCGTCCAGGAGCATCCGTCGATTCGGGCGTTCGCCGAGCGCCACGCCAAGGCCGGTGACGCGGCCGTTCTGGCGGTGTTATTCCCGCCGGTGAACAAAGACGACGCCAAGGAGTTCTGGGCCAGGCAGAAGGGCTCGTGGCCCCTGCTCGACGACGACAAGGCAATACCCGACTACGGCGTCACCGGTATTCCCGAATCGTTCCTGATCGGCCCCGAGGGCTTTATCCGCGCCAAGATTACTGGCGGTATCAAAGAAAAGCGGCTCGAGGCCCTCCTCGCAGCCGCGAAGAGTGCGACGTTCGCGACGTAGCGCTGTGGCGAAACGAAAATCGCTCCTCTTCGTCGTGGGGTTGTTGGTGGTGCTGGTCGTGGCTATCGCGTTTGGTTCAAGATCGAACGACAAGGCGTTGGCCCCGACCGAAAGGGCCACCCGTCTCGCCGAGCGGGTGAAGTGCCCGACATGTCTCGGCCAATCCGTGGCGGAGTCGCGCGCGGGAGCCAGTCGGGCCATCTATACCGAACTCCTGCGCCGTGTCCGGGCCGGCCAGTCCGACAAGGAGATACTGGGTTACGTGGAGTCCCGCTACGGCAAGGCCCAGCTGTTGCTCCCCGAGCGATCGGGCATTGCCAGTGCGGTGTGGATACTGCCGGTGGTGGTGTTGTTCGCCGCCCTCTTCGGGCTGGGGATGGCCTTTCGGCGCTGGCGCTATCCACTCGCCATGGCTGCGACCGATGAAGACCGAGCGTTGGTCGCCGCCACACTGAATCGTGACGAGGCGGGGCAATAGGTGACCGACGATTCGGAGTTCTTTCTCCGTTCGTTGGACGATCTCGAGCGCGAGCACGCCGCCGGAGATCTCGACGACGCCGACTACGTCCGGTTGAAGAATGTCTACACCGCCCGCGCCGCGGCGGCCATCCGTCATGAGCCGGCCCCAACGGCGGCGCCGCCCCGTCCTGGTCGGAGGCTTCTGGCTGGGACGGGCGTCTTGGCGGTGGCATTGTTGGCGGGGGTGCTCGTGGCCCGCGGCTCGGGCGAGCGCCTTCCGGGGCAGACGATCACCGGCGACATACCGCAGTTCGCTCGTCGTCCAAGCGTCGTACCCAAGGGGTGTCCGGTCGACCTGGCTCGGCCGGTTGCGCCCAAAGCCCAGGCCGCCAACCCCCGTCAGGGCGAGATAGACAAGCTGCTGGCCGACGGACAGGCCAACCTGGGCGGAAACCTCCTAGGCGCCCTGAAGGCCTTCGACGCCGTCACGAAGATCGACCCGCACAACCTCGTAGGCCTTACGTACGGCGGATGGATTCGCCGCCTGGTCGTGACGCGAGGGGGGCCCAAGGAGTTTCTCGACATCGCCCAACAACTTCTCGATCGGGCGATCGCAACGGACCCTACGTTTCCCGACGCCCGCGCCTTTCGGGGCGTCCTGCTGCTCCGCGATCGCGCTCTACCCAAAGCCGCGTTGGTGGACTTGTGCACCTTGATGCTGCTCGATCCGCCCGAGCAGGTTCGTCAATTGGCCCAGAGTGCGCTCACCGACGCGATCAGGGTGATGGCCCGTAGTTCTGCACCAGCATGAAACGCAAGGTTGCTCAGCTCAGCGGTCGTAAGCGGCTTGGAGCGCTTTGCTGTCGAGCTTGCTCATCTGCAGCATGGCATCGAGGGCCTGCTGCGCCCGGCGACGGTCCGTCGAACCAAGAAGATTGCCGAGAAGCTTCGGGACGACCTGCCAGGACAGCCCGTAGCGGTCCTTCAACCACCCGCAGCGGCCCTCTTCGCCGCCGCCGGCGATGAGGCGATCCCACAGGTCATTGACCTCGTCCTGGGAGTCGACGCTCACGAACAACGAGAACGATTCCTTGAACCCTGCGTTCGCGGGCCCGCCGTTGAGCAGCATGATCTGTTGACCGCACAACTCGATTGTCGCCGTGAAGCTCGGCGCGGCATCGTCGGCTCTCGGCTTGTCGCCGACGGTGGCATCGGGGAACACCGACTTGTAGAACGCGATCGGTTCGGAAAGGTCGGTGTCGAACCAGAGATAGGGGGTTATCGATGTCATGGGTCTCCTTCGTAGCGTCTCGGCGACGCCTTAGAGTCGGAACGTGGCGTGGGGCTGGCTCTCGGTGAGCCCGGCTGGTGTCAAACGCACGAACTGGGCGTTGGCCTGGAACTCGGCGATGGTGCAGGCGTCGAGGTAGCTCATCGAGCTGCGCACGCCGGCGAGGAGCTTCTGCACGAGGGGCACAACGCTGCCCTTGTAGTTGACAGTTCCCTCGACGCCTTCCGGGGCTCGCTGCTCGAAGTATTCATCATCGAGATCGGTCCCCTGCCGTTCGGCTCGGTTGCGAATGGCCTCGAAACTGGCCATACCCCGGACTCGCTTGACCAATCCGTGGGCGGACTGCTCGATCTCGCCCGGGCTCTCCTTGGTACCGGCAAACATCGATCCGATCATGACGCTCTGGCCACCCGCGGCGAGTGCCTTCGCAATGTCGCCGGAGTTGCGGATGCCGCCGTCGGCAATGACCGGGACGTCGAGTCCAGCGCAGTCGTTGATGGCCGTGAGCTGCGGTACGCCGACCCCGGCGACCAGTCGCGTCGTACATACGCCTCCGGGGCCGACGCCGACTTTGATGGCGTCGGCCCCAGCTTTGATCAGATCGATGGCCCCATGGCGCGTAGCCACGTTACCGGCGATGAGGTCGGTGTTCGGAAACGCCTTCTTGATGGCGGCCACCGCGTCGAGAGCATGGTCGGAATGGCCGTGGGCGATGTCGAGCACGAGCACGTCGACGCCCTCGTCGATCATCGCCTTGGCCCGCGCCACGGTGTCGTGGTCAGTACCGACGGCCGCTCCGACCTGCACGCCCTCGCCCTTGACCTTGCGAATCTGATCGGCTTGCTGTTCTATCGTGAAGAACCGGTGGATCATGCCGATGCCTCCTAGCCGGCCGAGGGCGAGAGCCATCTCCCACTCGCACACGGTGTCCATGTTGGCGGCGATGATCGGCACACCGAGTTCGACATTGCGACTCAGTCGGGTCGAGACCGAGACGTCTTGACGCGAGCGCACGGAGCTGCGACGTGGTACCAAGAGGACGTCATCGAACGCCAGGCCTACCCGCACGTCATCGAGGTTCATTTGGTCATCTCCTGGCCCGCCGGGACCACCCCGGGCACATGCCGGTACGACAGGCTACCGCTTCGCCGTCGACCACGGCGGCACGAAAGGCTACCGGCAGCCGATGGCCAAATC
>JANYDT010000144.1 GCA_025359845.1 Acidimicrobiia bacterium | reverse complement strand
ACGAGCAGGTCATGCACTCGTTGCGGTACTCCTTCCGCGACCGACGGGCCCGCAAGGGCGACTTCCGTCAGCTTTGGATCCAGCGCATCAACGCGGCCTGTCGCGCCGATGGAATGAGCTATAGCCGTTTTATCAATGGCCTCAAGATCGCAGGCATCGAAGTCGACCGCAAGGTGCTGGCCGATCTGGCCGTATCCGATCCGGTGGCCTTCTCGGCGCTGGTGAAAGCGGCAGCCGAAGCCAAGGGCCCCGACGCCACCGCTTCCGAAACGGCGGCGTGAACGCAAACCTTCTTGGTTTCACGCACCCCAGGGTGCAACGACTGCGGCGCCTTGTGGGGCGCCGTAGTGCGCGTCTGGAGGAAAACGCGTTCGTCGTGGAGGGGGCCAAGGTTGTCACCGAAGCCCTCGCCAGCGGATGGCGAATCGAAGCGCTCTATGTCGTCGGCGGCACCCAGGACCAGCTGATAGAACGAGCGCTCGCCGACGGGATTTCGGTGTATGACATGGCGCCCGGCGTCATGGAGCGTATTTCCGACACCGTGACGCCGCAGCCGATTCTGGCGGTTGTAGAGATTATGACCACCGTTCTCGATACGTTGCGGCCAGCCTTGACCGACGGCGGATTCGCGGTCATAGGCGTCGACGTGCGTGACCCTGGAAACGCCGGTACGTTAGTTCGGTCGGCGGAAGCGGCCGGCGCGTGCGGTGTGGTGTTGTGCGAGGGTTCGGTCGAACTTACCAATCCGAAGACTGTCCGCGCCAGTGCCGGTTCGCTGTTTCATCTGCCGGTCGTGTCTGGGCCCGGAGTCGATTCCGTCCTGCGTACCCTCGGTGCCATGGGTGTGCGGCGATGGGGCACGTCGTCGGCTAGGCAGGATGCCCCGATCGACTACACGGCGGCCGATCTCTCAGGGCCGACGGCGATCGTGGTCGGAAACGAGGCGCACGGATTGCCGAGGGGCCTCGACCTCGACGGTTATATGACGATTCCGATGGCTGGTCGGTCTGAGTCACTCAATGTCGGTGTGGCCACGGCCGTGTTGTGCTTTGAGGCGGCCCGACAGCGGCGACTCGTTTAGTGCTGGTGTCGAAGGCATTATGGGCGCGACCGGGCGACCGCCGTACGCGAGACTGATCGGGTGAACCTCGACTCGCTGCCTGACCTACGCGCCGACGCGCTGGCCCGGATCGCCGGAGCTCAAGATCTCGACGCTTTGAAGGCCGTTGACGTGGCCGTCCTCGGAAGGAAAGCCCCTATCACCGCACTCAACCAAGGGTTGGGCCGACTCGAGCCTGATGCCCGCAAAGCGGCCGGGGCCCTGCTCAACGAAACTCGGGGTGCCTTGACCCAAGCCCTGGCCGACCGGCGCGAGGTGCTCGCCGCCGAGGAGCATCGCCAACGTTTGGAGGCCGAGCGGCTCGACCTCGGCGAAACGATCGGATCGTCGCTCCCGGGCCATGCGCATCTCATAAG
The DNA here is from genome assembly GCA_025359845.1 of Acidimicrobiia bacterium. GTDB lineage: Bacteria > Actinomycetota > Acidimicrobiia > Acidimicrobiales > JANYDT01 > JANYDT01. The sequence continues at coordinate 18,608 of JANYDT010000144.1, read as the reverse complement.
CCAGACCACCGAAGCGCTCGAAGACATCTTTCTCGGGATGGGCTTTCAGGTGTTCCACGGACCCGAAGTGGAAACCGATTGGTACAATTTCGAGGCGCTCAATTTCCCCCCGGCTCATCCGGCGCGGACGATGCATGATACGTTTCATCTGAACTTGGGTGAGGCGGAGTCAGTCCTATTGCGAACACACACTTCGCCAATGCAGATTCGCGTTATGCAGTCGATGAAACCGCCGATCTACGCAGTCATGCCCGGACGATGTTACCGACGTGATACGCCCGACGCGCGCCACCTTCCGACCTTCCATCAGATTGAAGCGCTAGTGATCGATAGGGGCATCAGCCTCGGTCATTTGGCGGGCACGATCGAGGCATTTACGACGGCGTACTTCGGCCGTCCTATCGAGGCCCGGCTTCGTCCCGGGTACTTCCCCTTCACCGAGCCTTCGGCCGAGTTCGAGATCAGCTGCCCGTTCTGTCCCAAGCCGGGCGCCGGGTGTCGGGTCTGTTCGCAGTCGGGGTGGATCGAGTTGGGGGGGTGCGGCATGGTGCATCCGAACGTCCTTCGTGCCGGTGGCATCGATCCTGAAGAATGGACCGGATTCGCCTGGGGTTTCGGAATCGACAGACTGGCCATGAACCGCCACGACATTGACGATTTGCGACATTTTCTCGACAACGATATCCGCCTGCTGCGGCAATTCTAGGAGTCATAGCGATGAAGGTTCCCCTGTCATGGCTACGCGAGTTCGTCTCGATTCCGGCCGCAATCGATCGGCGCCAACTTACTGATTTGTTTAACAACCTCGGCCTAGTCGTCGAGGGCGTGGAGCAAATCGGCCATACCTACGAGGGTATCGTGACAGCAAAGGTGCTTTCCTTCGACCGTGTTCCAAAGTCCGACCATCTCATGCTCGTCCAAGTCGACGTGGGCGACGGAACCCCTCTCGCCATCATTTGCGGTGCATCGAACTATGCCCCCGGCGACGTGGTTCCGCTCGCCACAATCGGCACGACCATGGTCGATGGGCGCAAGATCGAGCGCCGTCCCGTTCTCGGCATCAAGAGCAACGGCATGTTGTGCTCGGCACGCGAACTCGAGCTTTCCGATGACCATTCGGGCATCATGATTTTGTCTCCCGAGACGGCGCTCGGCGTCTCGTTACGACAGGCTTTGTCGATCGAATCGCCCGATCTCGTGTTCGATCTGGCCGTCGAGGCCAACCGGCCTGATGCCATGTCGATTCGGGGGGTGGCGCGCGACCTCGCCGCCCAAATCGGCGTCTCGCTCATAGTGGCCCCAAGTCTTGCCGGCGTCACGGACCGCCCGCCGGCGGCTCCGGTCCGGGTCAGTGTCGAGGCCGCCGACCTCTGCCCGAGGTTCATCGGCGCGGTGTTGCGAGGTGTGACCATCTGTCCCTCTCCCCCGTGGATCGCAGGGCGACTCACCCTTGCCGGCATGCGCCCGATCAACAATGTCGTTGACGTTTCGAACTACGTGATGCTCGAACTTGGCCATCCCAATCATGCCTATGACCTCAAGCAGGTGGGCGGAGGACGGATCGGGACGCGTTGGGCCAAACCGGGCGAGACGCTCGAAACGCTCGACGGTGTTACCCGAACGCTCGCCGGCGACTCCGCCACACATCGCGACGGCGTGATCGTAGACGGCGCGGACGTGGCGATCGGCCTCGCAGGGATCATGGGAGGCGCTTCCAGCGAGATCACCGACGACACGACCGAAGTGTTGCTGGAGGCGGCGCACTGGTGGCCTATGGCCCTGGCCCGCACGACCAAGCGTATGAGCATTCGCACCGAGGCCAGCGCCCGCTTTGAAAAGGGATGCGATCCTGACACGCTTCCGCACGCCGTGGCCCGCTTCGTCGAGCTGCTACGCCTGACGTGCCCCGATTTGTCGGTCGAATCCTACGAGGATGTTCGCGTTTCGCCGGCCGCCCCGACCGAGATCCGCTTGCGAACGGCTCGGGTGAACCTGGTGCTCGGAACGACACCGGAACTGATCGACGACGTCAGGATCGCCGCGCTCCTGACCCCGATCGGTTTCAGCTGTCGCCCCGTATCGGCGGGAGTGACCGCGGTTACCGTTCCGACCTTTCGTCCAGACGTGACGGAAGAAATCAACGTCATCGAAGAGGTCGGGCGCCACTTCGGGTATCGCAACATCCCCCGCCGGGTACCGCTGTCGCCGCTCGTCGGTCAGTTGAGCCCGCTCCAGCGCGATCGCCGTTCGCTGCGCCGCCTGCTCACCTCTCGCGAATGCGACGAAGCCTGGACCGCGACCCTCCTGGCGCCCGCCGATCTGTCGCGGGCCGGTCAACCGGTCGAAGCCGTGGCCCTCAGCAACCCGATGGTGGCGGAGGAGTCCGTCCTGCGCACGACGCTACTTCCGGGCCTGTTGCGGGCCTTAGCCTATAACGCCAGCCACCGAAATCCGGCGATCCGACTCTTCGAAATCGGTCATGTCTTCAGCCACCCTCGACCCGGAGAGGTTGTGCCCTACGAACGCGAACGCGTGGCTGTGGCGCTGGCCGGCAACGGTGACGATGCCACCTCGGCTCGGGCGTTGTTTGACGCTATCGTCGCCCAGCTCGGCACGAAGCCCCGCACCCTGACGCTGGAGGCGACCATTGATCTGCCTGGCCTGCACGCCACCCGATCGGCGCGCATCATCACGACCGGAACGAACGTCTCCATCGGATCGATCGGCGAGGTCGATCCCCGAGTCGCCGAAGCCTGCGGAATTCCGCCTGGTCGTCGGGTGGCGTGGCTGGAGTTCGACCTTGAGAACCTTTGCGGCCTGGCTCGTCAGCCCAGCACTATGAAACCGTTCACCAAGTTCCCTTCCACCGACGTTGACCTCGCGTTCGTGACGCCCGACGGGGTGGCCGCGCTCGCGCTCGAGAACGCCCTTCGGCGCGCCGGCGGTCAGCTGCTCGATTCGATATCACTGTTCGACGTGTTCCGTTCCCCGGCGTTGGGGGCGGGAATGCGGAGCTTGGCTTACCGCTTTCGGTTCTCGGCCATCGACCGCACGCTCACCGACGCCGAAGTGACCAAGGCCCGCCAAGTGTGCATCGACGCCGCAGCCAAGCTGGGCGCTACTTTGCGGGCTTGAGGTAGGCCCGCATGTGGCGGCGCCCCGGTACTATCCGGAGCCGTGAACACGCACGGATGACGGTACGTATGTAGGGATGGAATCGGTCCTCGATATAAGGAGCACACCACATGTCCATTCCTCCCCGTCGCCTTGCGCGACTCATCCTCAGCGCATCACTAACAGCCTCGGTCATAGCGCTTCCCGCTACTGCGGCCAAGAAGAAGCCACTCAAGAAGAAAGCCGCAGTAACGAAGGCCTCAACCACCGCCGCCACTACTGTCGCCACCACTGCGCCCGCTACTACCGCAGCCCCTGCCATAACAACGGCGCCGGTCGCCGCCGCTCCTCTGTTCAAGATCGCGAAAAGCCAGCTCGGCGACATCATGGTCGAACCCAAAAACGGCCTCAGCCTCTACATGTTCGAGCCCGACAAGAACAAGCCAGGCGGATCGGTCTGTAACGGCCCGTGCGCCGATGTTTGGGTCCCCCTTGTTGTAAAGAGTGACGCTGACCTTGTCGCCCCTGCCGGATTCGCCGGCAAGCTCACGACCGTCAAGCGTGACAACGGTTCCCTGCAGGCGGCGGTGAACGGGTGGCCCCTGTACGGCTGGGTGTTCGACAAGGCAGCCGGCGACCTTAACGGCCAAGCCGTTACAGAGAATTGGTGGGTCCTCGACACCACCGGCAACCCGGTCCGGAATCCGCCTTCGTTGCGGTGGCGGTCGGCGAAAATCGTCGGCGTCGAGAAGAACACCCCGGTGCTCGTCGACAACAAGGGCATGACCGTCTACATGTTTGAAAAGGACACGACCCACCCAATCAGCAGCTGTTATGACGATTGTGCAAAGACCTGGCCGCCGGTTCTCGTCAATGACGAAGCCGGATTGAGCATCTTCCAGGGGACAGCCGTCGACAAGAGCAAGGTCGCGCTGTCACGGCGCGCCGACACCGATAAGTTCCAGGTCACTTACAACGGCTGGCCGCTGTATAACTGGGCCCGCGACGCCAAGCCGGGCGACACGACAGGTCAAAAGGTCGCCAATGTCTGGTGGGTCATCGGCCAGGACGGCAACCCGATCCGTTCATAAGTGCACCGGGGTCTACTGGGGTCACGGGTCGACCCCAGTAGGATCTTGCCATGATCGTAACGTCCTCTCGCGTGCCCATCGACGACCTCTCGGCCCTGGGCTGGGAGCACAAGCCCGAAGGGCTGTGTCGAGGTGACGAATGCGTTCCCCTGCCCGCAAGCTCGATTGATGGGGCCAGGACCGTCGACGTCGATCTGCTCGGTCAACGTCTTCGAAGATCGGTTGTCGCCGATCCGGCGACTGGCGTTCGCTCGATCGGGCCGGAGTACGGAGCTACCACCCTCACGCGGGCGGCGGCCCCCGATCTCGAGCTCCCTGATTTGGTCACCGGCCAGCCTTTTCGCCTCTCCAGTTTGCGGGGCAAAAAGGTGGTGCTGGTGTCTTGGGCCAGCTGGTGAGGCTGCCGACTCGACCTGCCCGTGTGGCAGGCCCTGCGCACCGAACTGGCTCCTCTGGGAGTCGAAATCGTGACCGTAGCGATGGATACGGCCGGAGCCGAGGTGGCGATGCCGTACGTCGAGGCCGCCCATCCTGAACATCCCAGCCTGCTCGACGTCGAACACCGAATCGGAGACCTGTTCGGAGTTATCAACGTGCCGAACTCGGTGTGGATCGACGAAGCCGGCAACATCGTGCGCCCGGTGGAACCCGCCTTTCCGAACGACAAGCCCCGCGACCCGGGTCGTTGGCAGCTGACCGATGACATGCCCCAGGTGATGCGCGACATGCTCACCGAAGCCAACAAGATCAAGACCGATTCGGTCGGATATGTGACGCGCCTTCGGGACTGGGCCGCGAACGGCGCAGCTTCGGTGCATGCATTGAGCCCCGATCGCGTGCTGGCCGCGAGCGGAGAACGGACGAAGGCTCAGGCCGATGCCGCGGCCCATTTCGAATTGGCGCAGCATCTGTGGCGCACGGGTGACGAATCGGCGGCGAAGCCACATTTCCGCGAGGCTCGCCGGCTCTTCCCCGAGAACTGGACGTACAAGCGCCAAGCGTGGACGTTCGCTGACCCGATGCAGGGTCGCAGCGCAGATCTTGAGGGTTCGTGGCTTGACGACATCCGCGAGGTTGGAGCGGAGAATTATTATCCCGAACTGGTGGTGTGACAGTTGGACGTCCTCGATGCCATGCGCACAACGGGATCGTGTCGCGCCTTTCTTACTGACCCGGTCCCCGATGAGGTATTGACCCGTTGCTTCGACGCGGCGCGATTCGCGCCGTCGGGGGGCAACCGCCAAGGGTGGAAAGTAGTCGCGGTGCGCGACGCAACCATCCGGGGTCGGATAAGGAATCTCCACGTCGCTCGCTGGGCCGAATACACCGACGGCATCGCCCGCGGAATCGTCCCTTTCAACACGTATCCGCAGCCCAAGGATGCGCCGCCACCGGCGCATCGCCCGATGGATCCTGCCTGGCTGGCCAAGGTCAATGCCTTCGCCCAACAGATTGACACCATACCGGTGCACTTGCTGGTGTTTGTCGACCTTCGCACCTTGGCCGTCGCCGATCACCGCCTCGATCGTCAAAGCATCGTCGGCGGAGGATCGATTTATCCGTTCGTGCACAATCTCCTCCTGGCGATGCGCAACGAAGGCTTGGGTTCATCGCTTACGACTTTGTTATGCGCGTCGGAGGCCGAAGTCAAAGAACTCGTGGGTGCACCCGAGCCGTTCGCGTTGGCTGCTTTGGTGCTCGTCGGATGGCCGGCGGCGCCCTTACCCACAAAGCTGCGCCGACGAACCGTAGAGTCATTTGCCACAGTCGACCGCTTCGACGGGCCGGCATTGAGCATGGGTTGAGCTCGGTGTCGATTTCGACCAAGCCCCGAACCTTCGAGTTCGTGACGCCCGCTGCTCGCCTGCACGTCGGGCCGCGAGCGGTTGGGTCGTCGGCGCGGTTCCAACCCGCGCGCTTCGCGGTGGAGCCCCTCGGACCTTGTCTCGGGGCGATCGTCAGCGAACTCGACCTGAGCCAACCCTGTGACCCATCTTTGATCCGAGAAATCGATCATGCCCTCCTCGAATACAAGGTGTTGTTCTTTCGCAATCAACGGATCACGGCTGATCACCAGCGATCTTTCGCCGGTCATTGGGGAGAATTCGAAGTCCATCCGTTTCTTCCCAAGGGTGGCAATGCCGCCGTGACCAGATTCGAGAAAAGCGACAAAGTCGCCGGCACTGAGAACGTATGGCACTCCGACGTCAGCTTTTATGAACGCCCGCTCCTCGGGTCGGTCCTACACGCGATCGACATTCCGGAGGGGGCGGGCGACACCCTGTGGACCGACATGGCGACGGCTTACGACCTCCTGCCCGACGATGTGAAAGAGTTGATCGGCGGTCGCACTGCGACCCACGATTGGGCCCACAACTACGGCGTCTCGATGGGTCAGACGCGGTTTGCGGCCGAACGAGATCGATACCCGATACGCCATCATCCGATTGTTCGGACCCACCCACAGACCGGCCGACCGATCTTGTATGTGAATGAGCTGTTCGTGACCGAGATTGACGGGATGTCAGCCTTAGAATCGGCCTCGCTGCTCACCTATCTTATTGCGCAAGCGCGGGTTCCCGAGTATCAGATTCGCTGGCGATGGAAGACCGGAGATGTGGCGTTTTGGGACAATCGAGCGACGCAACACTACGCCTGTTCCGACTATTGGCCCCAGCGCCGAGTGATGGAGCGCGTCGGCATCATCGGCGACGTTCCGTCGTGAGACGGTTTGCTCGTGAGATGGTTTGCTCGTGAGATGGGTTCGCTCGTGAGAGGCGGGTTTGATGGCCACGGCGGCTGAGGATCGACCTCCTATCGATGGCGTCGTGCACACCGCGGACTTGCCTGCGACGCCGACTCGCGACCATTCGATCTGGGCCACCCAATGGGTGGAGGTCACACCCGAGCTGCTTCAATTGGGTGACGACATCGGCATCGAATCGTCGATGTACAAGCGCCGGATCGGCCGCTTTCTGTTGTGGCGGGCCGGGCCGGCGGTCGACGCCGACGCCCGTTATCTCGCCATCGATGCCGGTGCACTCTCGGTCTCATACTCGTTTCGGCTTTACCCTGACGGCACCGGCTCAGGCGTCGGAGCCGATGGCGAGACCCACCAACGGTTTCGGACCTGGAAAGAATCGCTACGCGACGCCGGGTAGGTGGCGCGGCCCACTTCGCCCTTTTCTGTCCACCAACATGCAGTCACCAAACGAAAGAAATCTGTACCGGTGAACGATTGCCTCACGGTACAAATCGCGCCAGTGCTCACCGACGAATGCATCGAGCAACAAGAGCAACGAGCTGCGGGGCATATGAAAGTTGGTGAGCAACACATCGACCACGCGGAAGTCGTAGTGACCGTGTATGAACAAACGAGTTCGTCCGGTCAGTTCTCCCGTTGCCGCCGCCGACTCCATGGCCCGTGCCGTCGTGGTGCCGACCACGATCACCCGCTGCGCCGCGGCACAGGCCACCATTGTTGTCTCAGGCACGACATACCGTTCGGAATGCATCACGTGATCTTGCGGTCGATCCACCGAAATAGGGCGAAAAGTGTCGAGGCCCACGGTCAGATCCACCGTATGGATTCGCGCCCCCGAGTGGCCCAGCTGGGCCAAGAGACCGGGAGTGAAATGCAATCCCGCCGTCGGTGCCGCCACCGATCCCAAATTCTCGGCATACACGGTTTGATATCGGTCAGGATCAGACAATGGGGTGGTGATATAGGGCGGAAGCGGGGCCTCCCCGGCGCGAAAAAGCGCTTCGTCATCGGCCGGTAGACCGTGATCGAACAGGCTGACCAGTCGCAACCCATCGTCGAGCCGGGCGCCGATCTCGACCTCGAGTCCCGTCGGTCCCGCCACTATTGTGCCTTCTGGCAGCTTTCGACCCGGGCGGACCAACGCGTGCCAGCGACCGTCGGGTTGGCGCTCCAACAACAACACCTCGACGGCGGCCCCGCTTGACTTGCGCAGATGCAAACGAGCGGGGAGGACCTTGGTGTTGTTGACGACCACCACGTCGCCCTCACCGACCAAGGACGCGAGGTCGGTAACGACGCCGTGACGTACGCCGCCGTCGAGCGCGATGAGCATGCGAGCGCTGTCGCGCGGTTCGATGGGCGTCTGCGCGATCAACTCTTCGGGAAGGTCGTAGTCGAAGGCGTCCATGGTCACCCCCTGGCCGGAAGTGTCCGCCGGCGATCCCGGGCCGGGCGCAGCGGTCATGGGTCGAACAGGGTGCGGTCGAGCCCGTCGGTGTCGTCGGGAGGGGCCAATCCGAGATGCGCGTAGGCCCGAGGGGCGGCCACCCGACCTCTGGGAGTACGGCGCAACAGTCCCATTTGGAGAAGGAACGGTTCGTAGACTTCCTCCACCGTATCTGGCTCCTCTCCCACGCTCACGGCCAGCGTCGACAGCCCAACCGCCTCGCCCGCGAACTTCACGCACAGGGTATGAAGGATGGCCCGGTCGACCCGGTCGAGGCCGAGTTCGTCGATGTCGAATGTCGCCAACCCCGCTTTGGCCACGGCAAGATCGATTCGCCCTTCAGCCCGGACTTCGCTGTAGTCGCGTACGCGCCGCAAGAGTCGGTTGGCAATGCGAGGAGTGCCGCGGCTCCGGCGGGCGACCTCGTGAGCCCCGAGCGCGTCGATGTACACGCCGAGAACGTGGGCGGTGCGCTCAACGATCGCCTGAAGCTCATCGACACCGTAAAAATCGAGTCGGGCCACATGACCGAAGCGGTCGCGCAGCGGTCCACTGATGAGCCCGGCTCGAGTGGTGGCGCCGATGAGGGTGAAACGCTCGAGATCGAGACGGATGGAGCGAGCGGATGGTCCTTTGCCGAGGATGATGTCCAACTGGAAATCTTCCATGGCCGGGTAGAGGATTTCTTCCACGGTCCGGGGCAGACGGTGGATCTCGTCGATGAACAACACGTCGCCAGGTCCCAGGTTGGTGAGAATGCTGGCCAGGTCGCCCTGGCGTTCCAACGCCGGGCCCGAGGTGATGCGAAACCCGACGCCCATTTCGATGGCGACGATGCCGGCCAAGGTTGTCTTGCCGAGCCCGGGCGGCCCGGCGAACAAGAGATGGTCGACGGGCTGCTCGCGTTTCCGGGCCGCCGAGAGCACGATATCGAGGTGCTCCTTGAGTTGCCCCTGACCCACGAATTCGGCCAAATTGCGAGGCCGCAGCGACGAGTCGGGGGCGTCTTCTTCGGGAAGGGGATCAGATTCGCGGCCCGATTCGCTCACGTTCGCGGTCCCAACCGCGTGAGGGCCTGGCGGAGCAGTTGGGCCGTCGTACCCTCGGGCGGTAGTTGACGCAGGACGGACCGGATCTCGTCGGGTCCATACCCAAGGGCGGTGAGCGCCTCGCGAACATCAGCGCGCTCGCGACCTGGCCCGGAAGCGTCGATCGGTCCAACCACCGATCCCCCGTCGAAATCGGCCACATCAAGTTTCGATTTGAGTTCGATGAGCAACCGCGCCGCCGTCTTCTTGCCCACGCCGGGCACCGCGGTGAGCGCGTCGCCGTCGTCGGCCGCGACCGCGGTCTGAAGGGCCACCGGCGTGAGGCTCGACAAGATGGCCAGGGCCAAGGACGTGCCCACCCCGTGGGTGGTCAGCAGCAATTCGAAGCACACCCGCTCTTCGCGCGACGCGAATCCGTAGAGCACGAGCGCGTCTTCGCGTACGTGCGTGTGGACATGGAGGAACACCGACTCGCGGTCGGACAACTTTGCCGCCGTTGCCGGCGTGACGGATAGCAAGTAGCCGACGCCGTTGACCTCGACGATCACTTCGGCGTTCTGGCCTTTGGTCGAGCGTTCGACGACGGTGCCCCGCAGAGAACCGATCATCGCAGCGGCACCCCTCCGACATGAGTGGCGATCTTGAGCGGGCGGGCGCCGAGTACAGGCCCGGCCGCGCCGCCCGCTTGGCGCACCGACCCGTGCCAACCGGCCCGGGCAATATGGCAAAGGGCCAACGCCAGCGCGTCGGCCGCGTCGGCCGGTCGAGGCACCGCATCGAGGCCAAGAAGGGTCTTGACCATGCGCTGCATCTGGTCTTTGGGCGCCGCCCCAAATCCGGCCACGGCCTGCTTCACCTCGTTGGAGGTGTACTGCACGACTTCGCAACCCGCGGCCTCGGCTTCGGCCAGGGCAATGCCACTGGCTTGGCCGACCGACATCGCGGTGCGTACGTTGGTCTGGAAGAAGACCCGTTCAACGACGACCACATCGGGGCGATGGTCGGCTATCAGCCCACGCACGGCCCGCTGGACGGCGAGGAGGCGGGCCGGCAACGGATCGTCGGGCGGAGTCGTGATCACACCGTGCGAAACGCACTCGACGCCGCGTCCGTTGGGCCCGGGCCGGGCCGGGACGCGCCGTACGAGTCCATAGCCACAGCGCGACAGGCCGGGGTCGATTCCTAGAACGAACATGCGTTTGTAGAGGATAGTCGCGCCGACGACGGGGGGAGCGGCAAAGCGGTAGTGGCCTAGGAGAGCGCCTTGACCAGTTCGTCGGTTTTGGTGAACGTCACTCCCACAAGCGAGCGGTGAGCGTACTTGACGATGCCTTCGGCGCTGACCACGAACACCGACCGTCGGTAGAAACCTAACGGCCCCAGGATACCGTAAGCCTTGCCTGCCTCCTTGTCTTCATCGGCCAGTAGAGGGAAGGCGAACCCGCCCTGCTTCTCCGAAAACCGCTCGTGACTTTCGACACTTTGGGGCGAAATGGCCACGAGTCGGGCGTCCAGTGCGCCGAGTTCATCGAACTCCTTGGTATAGGTATTCAACTGAACTGTGCACACCGGCGTGTTGTCACCCGGATAGAAGGCGATTACCAGCGGGTGCCCCCGAAACTCGGCCAGCGTGTAGTTGCGCCCGCCCGTCCCTGGAAGGTCGAACGATGGAGCCGGACTGCCGACAGTGATGGGCATGCGATGACGCTACCGCGGTCACCGGCGAGTCGGGCCCGCAGCGCGCAAACTCCGCAACGTACGTTCCTTGACGCGGGGCTGTCCCGAGATTAGACATCGTTGTCCCGAGGACTTCAGAAAGGCCCAATGACGAGAACTACTTCGCCACAACGAATCTCGGCGCGTGACGCAGCTGCGCTTGTACGGTCGGGTGACTGGCTCGACTACGGCGCAACACTGGCCCAGCCCGACGTCTTCGATCAGGCTCTTGCCGAACGAGTCAATGAGTTGCGCAACGTGAGCATTCGCGGTTGTCTGAGCGTGCGACCCCGGGCGGTTGTCGAGGTCGATCCCGGCCGCGAACATTTCAACTTCTTCAACTGGCACTTCGGTGGCTATGACCGCAAGAAGAGCGACGCTGGATTGCAGAACTACATCCCCTGCAACCTCGGCGAGATCAGCGACTACTACCGGCGTTTCATCGACCCACCCGACATCATGGTGATCAAGACCTGCCCGATCGACGCCAATGGGTACTTCAATTTCAGTGCCGCAAACCTCTGGCTTCGAGCGATTGCCTCCCGGGCCAAGGTCGTCATCGCCGAGGTGAACAGCGCGCTACCGTATGTGCACGGTATCGATAACAGCCTACACGCCAGCGAGGTCGACTACATCTTCGAAGGCGACGGTCAGGCCGCCCCCGAATTGCCCAATCCAGCACCAACGGATGCAGACCGTGCCGTCGCTCGACTGATTGCCGCTGAAGTCGAAGACGGCAATTGTCTGCAGATCGGTATCGGCGCTATGCCGAATGCGGTGTGCTCGTTGTTGAAAGAAAGCGGCGTGCGCAACCTCGGCGTTCATACCGAGATGCTCACCGACGGGATCATCGACCTCTACAAGGCCGGCATCGTTACCGGCGCGGCGAAAACTCTGCATCCAGGCAAGATCGTTTGCACCTTCGGACTGGGTTCGCGGGCACTGTACGAGGTGATCGACAACAACCCCGACATTTCCTGCCAACCCGTCGAGACGACCAATCTGCCGCACAACATCATGCAAAACGACAGGTTGATAGCGATCAACAACACGACCCAAATGGATCTCCAGGGCCAAGCCGCGAGCGAGTCCAACGGTCACCGCCACATCAGCGGAACCGGGGGTCAACTGCAGTTCGTCCGCGGCGCCTATGCATCGAAGGGTGGCAAGTCGTTCATCTGCCTGTCATCGACCTACGAACGCGCCGGTTTGCGTAAAAGCCGCGTCGTGCTGAGCCTGACACCGGGCAATATCGCCACCACTCCGCGCAGCGACATGATGTACGTGGTGACCGAATTCGGCATGGTCAACCTCAAGGGGAAATCGATCCCCGAGCGGGCCAAAGCAATGATTTCACTCGCGCATCCGGACTTTCGCGACGACCTCGAACGTGACGCCCGCGAGAACGGACTGATTCCAAGAACGTTCGTGTAAAGGTCGTAACTCATCGAGCCGTCCTTCCCTTCGATGCTTCAATCGGTATTCCCATGGTAGGACGCCAATGGTAGGATCACACCGTGAGCGTAGAAAAGTTCAGTGTCTCGTTAGATCCCCAACTCGGACAGGCCTTGCGGGCTGCCGCTCAAGCAGACGACATGAACGTCTCGGCGTGGCTTGCCACGGCGATTCGTCAAAGACTCCGCCACGCCGCACTGGGAGTTGCTCTCGACGAGATCCTTGCCGAGCAAGGCTGGTCGCGTGAGGAGTTACTCGCCGAAAGGCCAGTAGGCCGACCGACAAAACGATCCGCCTAATGACCCTCGTCCTTGATGCCGGAGCGCTCATCGCCATTGAACGACGCGAGCGAGCAACAATCGCTCGACTTGTTCGCGCCCACGAAGAAGCTGAGCCTGTACGCACCAGCGCAGCGGTAGTCGCCCAAGTTGTCCGGAACCGCGCTCGTCAAGTCACACTCGAACGAGTTCTGGCTGGCATCGAAGAGGAGTCTCTCGATAGTGAAGCAGCTCGACTGGTTGGACACCTGCTTGCGTCGAGCCGAACATCCGACGTTGTTGATGCTGCGCTGGCGCTACTTGCTGCTCCCGGCGATGAAGTGATGACATCGGACCCTAAAGATCTCCGGACCCTCCTCCCAAAGCGATCGATCAAAATCACGTCCGTGTAGCCATTGATATATACGCACCTAGTGACGAGTGCGGAAATAAGATGGCTACTCATAGGTGCTTAGATGGATTGAACCAACCCTTCTGATCCGTAGGGCGTTTTTGGGGGTACGCGAGGGGTGCCGCTGGTGTCCGTTTGTGGCCTTTGACCTGCGGGTTCGTGGTGAGCGGGCGCGGGCGGAATCGAGCGTGTAGCGAGGCAATCGATTACATTTCCGATACATCGACGTTGGTCGATGTCTTTCGCGAAAGGCCAGGTCGCCGCGCGATTCAAGGGTCTGACTTCTGTCAGTACTCAAAATATAGAAGCACCCTTGACAGCGATACAGGACTCTGCAGTCCGAGCTTCGAGGGGCGAACGGATGTCGCCATGTACGTTGTACGAGTGGTCACGAATACCGTACAAGGATCGTCGAAGCGCTTCGGCACCGCGATGAGGAGTCTGAAGTTCGGTTGTAAGCAGCTCGGAGTGAGTTGTGCTGTCCCTTCGTCGACAGCGACACTCGTCATTGAGAACCAGTCCTTCAACGTTCGGCTCACCGAGCGGGTGAGCGGGTCGCTCGCTCGGGGTCTCGCTGAAACGATCGGGCGTGACGAACTCATCGTCGCGCAGCGCATCACCGACGACGCGAAAGTGATCCTCCGTGAACGTGGGGTGTCGTTCCTTGATGAGCGCGGCTACCTCTCGATCCGTCGCCCACCCCTCGTCGTTGAGGCCGGTGTGACCATCGCCGAAACACGTTCCGTCCAACGGCGAGGCCATCCACTCGACGGCATCGGGCTCGACGTTGCCCTCTGGCTCCTCCGCACCGAAAACCCGGGCGGCGTTCGAGCGATCAGTCGAGAAATCGGCCGGACCGCGTCGTCGGTGTCCGATGCGCTGCGGCGACTCGTCCACGAAGGACTCATCACGACCGACCACCAACCACTGCTCCCCGAACTGTTCGATGCTGCCGTCCACGCATGGCGCTACCGCTCGACACGAACGACCGTGATTGGCAACCCGACAAAGCCGTCGAACGCCAAAGTCCTACGCACGCGTCTCGACGACGCGCCCGGCAGCGGGTGGGCATGGACAGGGTCGACCGCCGAACGAGCCTGGCATGTACCCGGTATCAGTCGCCGAACCGGACGTGCAGCGTTGATGGTGCCTGATGTCGAATCGCTCGACTCGCAGCATCGGTCATCGAGCCAGACCCGTACGGAGAGTTCGATCTCGTCGTCGCACCGGTTGCATGGCTCGCATCACACCGCGTCGAACGCGACGGCAAGGTCGTCGTGCCCGCAATTGCGGTCGCACTCGGTCTTGCGCTCGACTACTCCCGCGGTCGCGAACTGTTGAGCGGTTGGAACCCAGAAGGAGCTCACCGTGTCTGGTGACCCGCTCGATCTTGCCGTGGCTCAATCGCACCCGAGCGGGCGAGCAAGTGTCTTCGCGAGATTCACGCAGCCCGCGTTGCGAAGCTTCAGGACGTACTCACAATCCGTCACCGGAGGGCGTCGCTTTGATGCCGCGAGCTTGCGGAGAGACGCGATGAAATCACGCTGACGGTGCCGAAACAGTGACGTGAGATATTCATCGGAAGTCGTGATCATCAGCTTCGGCAACATGTTCGGCGGGAAGTCGTCGAGGTTCCGGGTCAGCAGAACGTCCGCGCCTTCAGCTGCAGCAGCACCATGAACTCGATCATCGACGTCAGAAGCTCGGGCCACTCTTTGTCCCGATAGCCCCTCGGGTCAATTCGACCATCCTTGAACGACTCCCGAACAGTCGCTGCGACACTCTGCGCTGACTCCTTCGTGCGCTTACCTTTTTCGACGATCACACGCTCCCACTCGTCGAGCAACTCTTCGGACCAGACAAACTCAAAGAGCTGGTCCTCGGCCAGCGTGAGGATCAGGTCCATGATCGTGAACGGGAAGAGTTCGTTCGAATCGACGAACACACGCGTGAGAGCCACCGAGGTTCTCAATCTTCGCCGAGAAGCCCCGCGATTTTCTCTCGCCCAGCACGCATCCGCTCCTGTTTGCGCTTCAGCGCAACGACGTCAGCGACGAGGATGCGTCGATGGCTGCTCGACGGAAGGCGCCGACACGAAAGCACCCCGTCCTCTAGCAGCCGGTCCACGTACTGGCGAGTCACTCCGAGCATTGCCGCAGCCTCAGCCGGGGTGACCTCTCCCTCTTCCTTCACCAGGAGGAACGACCCGCCGTCGGCAAGCTCGGTCAGCAAGGCTACGAGCTGCCCCTCGAATTCCGACGACGGCGTGATCGTCGCAGCCAACCGTCGAGCAGCCTTGCGGCTGGCAGCCGAGTCAGGGCGGAGAAGCTGGAGCGTGGTCATGGTTCGAGGATACAGTCTCATCTGCAATAAGTGCAACTCGACTGTCCCGACCTCCGTTCAGTGTCTCCAACCCCACCCCAAACTTGTTCGAGTGCGTCGTCGCCGTCACGCCCTCGCGCAAGCATGGTGAGGTGACAACCGCTCAAGTGACCGCCATAACCGTTGAGCCTGACTTGGCCCTCCGAATGAAGGCCGCATTCCCTACGTCAAAGTCGGCCGCCACTTGCGAGTGCGATCGTCCTCGGTCGACGGGTTCATCAGAATAAATGGCGTTGGAAATCTCAGGTGACCTGGCGCTCCAGGCGAAATACGCGCCCTTGAGCGCCTTCTCGGAACGCGTCCTGGCTTTCGTACCAATCGCGGCCGCTGACGGACCAGCGATAGGCCGAAATTTCACAAGTCCGATTCGCGTTGTCAAACGTCAGCACTTCGAACGCGTTCGCCCATGTGGTGCCCTAGTAGGAAGCGCCAGCAGCAACGAACCCGACGGAGCCGGCTTCATTCGTCGTGGTCATCCATCCCTCGTTGTGGAGATGGCCACGAAGTACAAGATCCGCCCACTTGGCAATCTCGTATTCTGAGGCTCGGTCTGAATCGGCGAGATAGTCAAGCGGATGATGAACCAGCGCAATCTGCAGGTCAGCCTCACCGACGAGGACGTCGTTGCATTGCGCCAAGCCGACGAACAAGGAACCCTTGTCGTTGTCAGAGGACGAAAACAATGCCGAGTTGAACCCTGCTACTGCAACACGGACGCCGTTTATTATCCGAATCCGTTCCACCAGAGCCGTTTGCGAGCGACCCCCCAAGAGGTCTTGTTCGAACGAACGATGGCTCGCCCCGCGTCGAGTGAGCAGCACAAACTCCTCGTCGTCAGTCAGAACGTTCTCGAACTCAGACTGACTCGAACTGGATCTCAACACTCGATTCTGAGTCGATTCGGCCCCCCTGCCCACTCGACTTCGGTCGACATCGTGGTTCCCAGGTACTAACAAAAGTCGAGTGGCATCGAGCTCTAGCGCTCGTAGAAGCGAAAGGAACAATTCCTTCGCTAAAGCATAATCCCCGGCTACACCGGATTGGGCTATGTCTCCGGACACGAGAACCAGATCTGGTCGAGTTGCGCCACGTAAGTGGGAGATCATCCTGTCGAGCAGTGGTTTGCTGTCACGCGCGGTGTGCGTTGCAAAATGAAAGTCGGAGAGATGGAGGACTCGCACTGTCGGCGACGCAACGATCTGTTCGACTCCAAGATTGATGACTTTGCCCTCAGTCAGATTGTCAAGCTGATTTCTGAATCTCCTCACGGCTACATCATCATTTCCCAGGACCTGCGCCAGGAACCCAATCTTACCTTTGACAATGTGTTCATACGACTTTGGGCCAGTTCGTCCGAACCGTTTCGCATTGCTTCTTTGCTGGACTTGCTCGAGACTGTAATTATTCCACGCGTGAAGCATTCCGCGAATCTCGCGTCGGAACCGAGTCTGAACGTTGAGGTGTTGTGCTACCGACAATCCAGTGACCACTTGGCGTCTGCCCCGACCCTGAAGTCTTGTCTTCTTCTGATTTATCCCAAAACCGTGTCGCTCAATTAGCGCAGAAAGCCTCTCACCTGCCGCAACGTCACCTGTCGCTGTGGTTGTGGCCAAGGCTCTCGGGAACGTCGGTCGATCTGTGGAGATTGTCATGTCATCGGCGTAGCGGGTGTACCAACACCCCATCCGGCTCGCCAGAGCCTGAAGGTCCATGTCCATCTGGCGACAAATCAGGTTCGATAGTACCGGCGAAGTGGGAGCGCCGATCGGGAGGGCACTGCTATGAGTGCAGAGCCTAGTGAGGACCTGCGAGCTCGTCCGGAAGGTCAAATGGTTTCGCTTTGAAGGTCCCGTATATTCGGGCATAGGTAATGGTAGGGAAGAAGTCAGTGAGGTCCACGTTGAGAACCCGTCGACGTCCTACGGGCTGACGAGCATTCGTTCCAATGCTGCGGCCTCGCACATAGCCCTGCGTCGAGTGACGAGGTTCGTAGTAATCCTGCAGAATGTCGGCGAGCTTTTGCTGCAGTAGGAGCAGAGATCCGTGGGGCGCAGAGATGGTCCGAACACCACCCGAGCGCTTGGGAATCTCGAAGTTCGTGTAGTAGCTCGCCGTCTTGCGGCCGTGCAAAATTCCGGTTATTTGCTTCCATGTGACCCCGAGCGTTTCGCAAAGCGCTTCGCGACTCTCGAGCCTTGTCGCCGTCATGGCGAACGGACGTCCTGGCGGCAGCCCCGGATTCTTACAACGTGACATCGGAGCGCGTCCGAAGGACTGATGGTGAGATTACAAATATCGTCTCGCGAATTCAGACGAGACCATGCAAACTGGTTCTGCCGCCTAGGCATCACGAAAGAATGATAGCCGAGTTATCGACTTCCTGCTCATATCGGTGCAGGAACAGTACGCTGCTGCGGTGGCTGGTTGGGTTCGCGCCTCTACGATGCCTGGCAAAGAGTCATCGCGATAGAGCATCCCAGTGCTGCCGCGTACCGCTCGAGGGTCGACACCCTCACGTCGTTCTCGCCAGACTCCAGGCGGGCGATCGACGACTGCGACGTGCGCATGAGCACCGCAGCTTCGGTCTGAGTCATGCCAAGCGCAACACGTCGCTCCGCGAGCTGATGCTGAAGAACGCGTCGGTTCGTCCGCGCCGCCACCATCGTCGGGAGCTTCGGGCTCTTTCGGGCGCGCTCGGCAATGTAGCGGTCGAGGTCGTCGGGAGCTTGTTTTCGGGCCACGACTTCCATCTTCACATCTCAGAAACGAGATATCAAGAAGTAGATCGAGGAGGGGCTCGGCTGCGCCAGTCGGCAAGGCGCGTTTCAGCAAGCTCAATCGTCCGAGGCGGCGTCCGTTGGGTCTTCTTCTCGCATGCTTCAAGAGCCAGCAGGATCTGCCCACGCTTGCCCTCGTTGGCC
>JANYDT010000119.1 GCA_025359845.1 Acidimicrobiia bacterium | reverse complement strand
TCGACGCGCGCGCCGACTTCGAGTTCGTTATGGCCGACATTCCAGGACTCATTGAGGGCGCGTCGGAGGGCAAGGGTCTCGGGCACCAATTTCTGCGCCATTTGGAGCGCGCCCGGGTGCTGTTGATCCTTATCGATCTTGGATCACTTGATGCGGCTGCGCCGGCCGAACAAGAACGCATCCTCCTCGACGAACTCCGCAAGTACCGGCCCGAACTGGTCGAGCGGCCTCGCCTTATCATCGGCACCAAGGCCGACCTCGTGGGGGGCGCCGAGGTGGCTTCGCAACTCATAGAAGGAGCTCCTACTCTCTGTATCAGCTCCGCCACGGGCGAGGGAGTGAGTGACCTTCTGCACATGCTGGCTCCGCTCGTCGCCCGGGCCCGCGAGGCCGATCCAATGGCGGACAGCTTTGTCGTTCACCGGCCCGACGCATCGGGAGTGACCATCGGTCGCGATGACTCCGGCACATGGGTCGTCTCGGGGCGCGCCGCGGAGCGGGCGGTGGCGGTCAACGACCTCACCAATCCGCAGGCCATGGATCATGTTCACGCCGCTCTGAAAGGGGCCGGCGTCGATAGGGCCCTGGCCCGGGCGGGGGCTCGCGAGGGCGACCACGTGCGGATCGGAAAGCTACGGTTCGACTACGAAGAAGGCCAATGAGCCTGCTCGTAGCCAAAATTGGGACCTCATCGCTGACCGACGAGCGCGGGGTCATCGATCGGGGCATGATTGCCCAAGTCGCAACCCAAGTGTCGGCGCTTCGAAGCCACGGGCACCGCGTCGTCTTGGTCTCGTCGGGAGCTGTCGCGGCCGGTCTGGAAGCGCTGAAGATGGAGCGGCCCAAAGATGTGCTCACGAAGCAAGTGGCCAGCGCCGTAGGACAAAGTCGTCTCATGCGGGTCTGGGACGATGCGCTCGACGTCCACGGGCTCGTGAGCGGTCAGGTCCTTCTCGTCCCCAACGACTTTTTTGACCGCACCCAATATTTGCACGCCCGCCGCACGCTGCAACGTCTTCTTGAGATCGGCGTAGTACCCGTTATCAATGAGAACGACGCCATCGCCGATGATGAAATCCGATTCGGCGACAATGATCGAATAGCGGCGCTCGTCGCCCATCTTCTGAGCGCCGATGTGCTGGTGCTGCTCACCGATCTCGCCGGCCTGTTCACCGCCGACCCTCGCACCGATTCGTCGGCCTCGCTCATCGAGTCGGTCGACGAGGTTACGGCCGAATTGGAGTTGGCCGCCGGGTCGTCGGGCAGCCACAGGGGAAGCGGGGGTATGGCCTCAAAGTTGCGCGCCGCCAAGATTGCCTCGTGGTCGGGCGTCCGTGTGGTCATCGCGGCGGCCCGACGGCCCGATGTGTTGGTCGAAGCCCTGAACAGTACGCCTGGCGTCGGCACCCAAGTGCGGGCTCATGATCGACGATTATCGGCGCGTAAGCTTTGGATCGCGTTTGCTGTCGACGTGGTCGGACGCATCACCGTCGACGAAGGCGCTCGGCGGGCGCTCGTCGACAGGGGTGTGTCGCTGCTGCCCGCCGGCGCGGTGCAGATTTCTGGTGACTTCGGCGATGGCGACGCGGTCGATATTGCCGGACCGGACGGCAAAGTTTTCGCCCGGGGTCTCACGAAATGGGCGGCCGCGGATGCGAAGTCTGCCGTCGGGCTTCGCAGCGCAGAACTCGCCGAAGGGTTTCCGCACGAACTCGTGCATCGCGACGACCTTGTGATAATTCCGGCGACCTGAGCGACCTACGGGGCGCTCACGAAATATCGAGAGCGTTCACAAGCGCACTACGCCGGTTCGGCGGCCGGCGCGGGGGCTGGTGCGGTGATCGGGGCAGCCACCGGTGGGGCCGGAGTCTCCGCCGGGGCCAGGCCCAGCTGAGCCCGGATTTGCACGAGGCGGGCCTGAGCTTCGGTATCGAGACTGGCTTGTTCGATCTCGAGCATGCGGGCCTCGACCGAGTCGCTTTGCAGCTCCGAGGTGCCCATGGCCTTGGCGTAGCGAGCCTCTATCTTGCGCTGGACCTCGTCGAGCGTAGGAACGTCTTGGCCCACCGCTTCGTTCAGCTGCGCCATGGTCTTGTTGAGCTGCTCTTGCATTTTCGCCTGGTCGAGCTGCGAGAGAAGTTTTTGGCGCTCGGACAGCTTCTTTTGCAGCGCCGTTGAACTTTGGGTTACGGCCGCTTTGGCGTTGTCGGCGGCCTGGGTCGCTTGCAATGACATCTTCTTGAGACCGTCTACTTCAGTCTCCACGGCGATGAGGCGCGACGCGAACGAGCCCGCAGCATTGGTGTACTCCAACGCCTTCGGCGCATCGCCCCGCTTCGATGCGTCGTCGGCCATGAGCACGGCCTGGCGAGCCGACCCGTTGACCTTTTCGAGTTCTTCCATCTTTCGGGAGAGCTGCATATCGGTCTGCTTTTGGTTGGCGATCACGTTGGCGGCCTGCTCTTTCAGCCGTCGATGCTGTTCCTGGGCCTCGACGAGAGCCTGCTCGAGCTGAACCTTCGGGTCGGCTCGCTCCTCGAACTTCATGCCCATCTTGGCGCCGAGGTACCGCCACCACTTCTTGAAGGTTTTCAGCATGAGGGAGATCGTAGCGAGTGGCGACCGTCGTCGAGAGCATGAATGTGCCCTCAGGTCGCCTCGGGACCCTCGGATTGGGGCGGGGGAGAGGTGACCGGGGCCCCTTGGCCGAGTCGAGACGTCTCGTCCATCGCTTGGCGCAGCGCCTCCATCTCGGTGACGACCGAGTCGACGTCGAGCCCCAGAGAGCCGAGCGCAGCTGGGGTATCAGCGCTAATCGACAGCTCGATCGCCCGGGCCACGAGTTCGTCGAGCTGCGCGTCGAGTTGGCGAACGCGGTCTTTGGTCGACACCGTTACGTCGGACAGGCGCTGAGCCGACGCAAGGCGCGACTGGATGGAGTCCACGGTTGTTTGCAGGGTCGTTCGGCGCTCCGGACCAGCCGTTGCGAGATCGGCCTCGGCGCTCGAAAGCTCCTTGCGGATCGACCGGATATCGAGTTCGTCGACGGCGTTGTCAAGCGCGTAGCCCCTCTTGGCGATGGCGAAGCACTCTTGCACCGCGGAATCGACTCGTTCGCCGATAGCGAGGAGATGATCCTGCAGCGGACCACCTTTCGTCTGCGTGATTGAACGCTGAAACCGGACCTTGGACTGTTGGGCCGACTGAACATATTGCCGCCAAGGTTCTCCGACGCGAAACGGATCGATCGGTTCCGGCGCCGGTTTACGCACCTTGCGAATACCTAACAGCGTCTTGGCGGCCCAGGCTCCGATACCCACGATGGCCGCAAACGGTCCGAGACCGGCGACCACCGCGACGGCGGTGGCCCCGCCGGCGATTACAATCGACGATGGCGCCATGATGACATTGGCCAGCGCCCGTGGGGACCGGCTTCGGTTGACAAGATCGTCGACGGCGGCCATCAGTTAGAAATTACTCACTACGTTCGTGAAGACCTGCTCAATGGTCTTGGGGTTGGAGGCGTCGTAGGCGCTGGCGTTAGTCGCCTCCGAAATGCGCCGCAGCGTGTCGATGTCGGCGTCCTTGCCGTAGCTGATCGAGAAGATCCGCACCGGCTGCCCTGCCCCGCCCTCCGCGCCCTGACGCAAGGCCGTGAGAAGGCCGGTGAAGTCGCTGTTCTTGGGGTCGTCGTTTTGACCGTCGGTCAAGAGGACGACAGCGTTGATTCGGGTCGGGTCATAGCCACTCCTCACGGCTTCGAAGCTGCTCTTGGCCACGCTATAGAGCGGTGTGCCATTGAGCGGAGTCAAGTCGGCGATCTTGGCCTTCATCGTTTCTCGCACCGCCGAAATGGCACCGATCGGCACCAGATCGAGTTCGTCCTCGCCATTTGGGCCTACGCCAGACGTGAAGACGCGCAACCCCACCTCATCATCGCCGCGAAACTGATCGAGGGCCGAGATGGCCGCCCGCTTGGCCAGATCCAGTTTCGTTTCACCGGTCTTGGGGTCGGCCTTGTCACCCATGGAGCCCGAGACATCGAGCACGAGCAGGACGCGAGCCGCCTTGCGGGTCGCGCTCCACGTATCGAGGAGCTTCACGAGCACCTTGGGATCGGGCACTTCTAGCGTGGTTTGCGGCTCCGCAGGGTTCACCCCGTTGGCCGCAATGATCGGAGGGCCCACCGAGACGGCTGGGTTGCCCGGGCGAAAGCCGAACTGAAGCACTCGGCGCTGGTTTTCAGGCAACTGTACGAACGTCTCGAACGCCCGCGCCCCGGTCTTCTGCTCGGCCGTGACCCATGGCGCGTCGAGGACGATGAAGGGATTGTCGGAGAAAAGCGTGCCCTCCTTCGGATAGATGGCGACGAGCGGAATGCGGGGTGGACGGGCCACTTCACCGGGGTCGAGGATCCCGTCGGGGTTTCCGGTGTTGTAGTCGATAAGCGACTTTTCTTCGACCGCCACCGCCGACACGTATGTGAGGGAGGTACCGCGCTGATCGGTCCGATACCAATTGTTCAAGAAGGTGAGGGTGATGTCGCCGTAGTGCACCACTGACGATTCAACCTGTTTGGCAAAATCGATGACGCTGGGTTTGGCCAAGTCTTCGAGTGACAACCCATCGGTTTTGCCTACCCCGGCGTAATACTGAGCGATCGTGGCCGACAGCCCGCTGGTGGAGAAGTTTGGATTCGTTTTGCCCAGCTTGAAAGCCCCCCATTCCGGATGCCCGAGCGATCCCCATCCCTTCGGGTCTTTGGCCAACGCCAAGATGTCGGTCCATCCAATGGCCTTGGCCGGGTAACCCAACGCCGTCGCCATCGGTCGGGGCATCGCGATCACGAGGGGCGTAAGCATGAACGGCTTGGACGGTGGGGCCATCGCCGGCTGTCCTTTGTCGGCCAGACGTTGGTTCAAGACCGCGCCCCATGAACTGGCAGCCGGCGACCAGACGGTGGGTTGGGGGCCGTCGGCTGCCGCGTCGGGCCAGCCCTGGGCGAGCAGTTGAGCGGCGCCACCGCTGGCTTTCTTGGTAACGCGTACAAAGGAGCGATGCTTTTTGCTGTCGGTACCGACGAAGGTCGAGGCCGCCTTGTCGTCGTTGAATGTTGCGGCTAGGTCGGTAAGAAGGGTGACCTTCTCGGCGCTGACGGCCATGTCGATGACCACGCGCCCTTTGGGCACGCCTGCGTCGGGCCCGCCCGGGCTCGATTTGGCCAGGCCGCAACCAGACAGGGCCAAACCGATGGCGACAAGGCCGCCGGCGTAGCGCCGCGCCGACGGACGGCCAGAGGGGGCGGGGTGGTGGGTCCGGGTCATTTTGTCACTCTCCATTGTTCAACCAACGCGTCGAGAAATCCCTCACTGGGGAGGCCGTTCGTGGCGGGTAGCGATAGCGGCGAAGAAGCGGTTGCGTCGGGAGGCCGGCGGCCGTCAATTCGCCAATCCAAGGCGCGTAACGCCGCCACGATGGCCTGGCGTTGTTTAGCGGTAATTTCGTGAACATGGCTCGTAGGACCGGCCAGGAGCAACGTCACCGTCGCGCCCACGTCGACGGTCGTGATCAACGTCGCCTTCGTTGAATTCTTGGCGAGGATAGAGGCCAGCTCGGCCTCGGTGGTCGCCACGATGTCGTTGGCCGACGGGCCTTGCGAGAGCATTCTTCGAAGGGGTGCGTCAATCGTCGCTCGGCCTTTCGCGCTGGCGACCAGGCGCTCGAACCACACGGCGAACGCGTCGTCGTTGTTCAGATCGGCGAGTGACAGCGTGGTTCGGCCGAAATACGATCGAACAGTGGCGCCGAGCAGCGACGCTCCGGTGCCCGTCAGAATGGGGTCGCTGAGACCGAGTTTGACCTTGCCCCAGGTCGAACTGCCGCCTATGGAGGCCCAGGGTTGGCCCGAAGCGTCGCCAACGCATCGTCCGTCGATAGCGACAGCGCCGGTTTTGGCCCCAGATGACCGCGAGCAATGCGAGGTGAGAACCGCGGCGCGGTCGTTCCAAACCACCAACTGGATAGGGGACCGACCTAGAACCGGGGCGGGGCCACCGAAGAATGGGGCGAGTCCGGCTCGGCGCCGTCGCGAATCGACGATCGTCGGCCAGGGGGAGGGGACAATCCAGGCGTCGACATCTGTCGTCGACTGGGTGAGCTTGGCCGAAGTCGTCGACGGGCCCTCGATGGCTACGTTCACCGAATCGCCGGCGAGGGACTGGCAGGCTTCGGCCACTTCGGGCACGCACACCAAGTGCAGGGGCCCTCTCGCGACGACCTGGCGGTGGTCGATCCGGCCGCGAGCGACCAGTGCGACACCGATCATGGCGATCGCGCCAACGACGGCGGCGAGGGTGGCTGGGGCGCGGCGCACGTCGGGAGGTTACTGACCGTGGGAAGACAAAGGAGTGACCATCCCAGGACCAGCATCGACAGTTGGGTCGTCCGGCGACGGGATGTCGGCGGCCTCCAGCGTCAGGAGTTGATCGTCAGTGGGTTCCGAAGTGGGTTCCGAAGCGCGTTCGGAAGTGGGTTCTGGCCAGGGCTCGGGGCTCGAAGCCGGGGCTCCTGGGGCTGCCGGTTCGGTCGCCCTTGGGACGCGCCCGACAAGGCGCGTGGCCTGGTTGGCGATCACCTGCTCGAAGAGGTTGCGGGCCAGTCGGCCGTTGCCGAAACCCTTCCCACGCGTCTGGGCCGTAAAGAACGCCGACACATTGTCGGCCGCCTCGGGGCTGGGATGGTACTGGTTCTTGGCGCACAGGGACGCGAAAATCTTGCTCAATTCCTCGTTCGTATAGTCCTCGAAGGCAATCGTCTTGGGAAATCTTGATCGAAGCCCTGGGTTGGCATCAATGAACTCGGCCATCTCCAGGGGATATCCGGCGGCAATTACGACGACGTCGTCGCGACGGTCTTCGATCAGCTTGACGATTGTGTCGATAGCCTCTCGTCCGAAGTCTCGTTCGCCGCCGCGGGCGAGCGCATAAGCCTCGTCGACCAACAGCACGCCGCCCATGGCCGAGTCGAACACCGCCGTGACCTTGAGCGCCGTTTGACCGACGAAACCGGCGACCAATCCGGCTCTGTCAGTCTCGACCAGATGACCCCTCTCGGCCAGTCCCAGGCTTCGATATATCTTCGCGAGAAGACGGGCCACGGTTGTCTTGCCCGTGCCCGGATTGCCGGTGAACACAAGGTGATGGCTGGAGTCGACAGTGGCCAGACCCCGGTCCTTGCGGAGCTTTTGGACCCGTAGCAGGTTCGTCACCAGCGCTACCTCAGCCTTCACCCCGGCCAGTCCGACCAGAGCATCGAGCTCGGCCAAAAGGTCATCGAGCCTAGCCGGCGGCTCCGGACTGGCGGCCGGCGCTGGAGTCACGGCGAGACTGGCGCCAACCACCGCCTCCCCCGCGGCGGTACCTGAGGCGCCGGGCCGGACACCTCGCCCGCTACCGGGCACGGCTGTCGTCGACTCGCGCAGCGCACTGACGAGGAGCCCGCGCCATTGCTCGACGGCTCGAAGTTCGTCGGTCGAGGTGACTTCGTCGAGTGAACACACGATGAAGGCCAACTCCGTGGCCCGGTCGTAGTAGGTCCGGGCATGAGCAGTGCCGTGGGCCCGGTCCGAAGCCATGATGAGATCGAACAGACCGGAAGGCGAATCCAGCCACGCCTTCTTGCCCCGGGCCAACCCCGCGGTCCGAACATCGTTTGGGGTCGCAAGCTCGAGTTGGGTGTCGAAGCGTGGCCCGAAAACCCTCAGATAAGCCCAGAGCTCCTCGTCGGTCAGGCGCCCGTCCACCTCCAATACAGCCAGAACCAGATTGGAAGCTTCCACGTTCAAATCGCTATCGAGGCGATCGAGTGTGGCGGTGGCGATCGGCGACTCGGCCGCCATGCCTCTGACGATCTCAGTCACATCGCGCACCAGGTTGTCGACAGCAGCCTCTAGAGATCGGGCGCCAGAGTTCGATCCGTGTCGTTCGGGCACTTCAGCATCGTTACATGTGAGCGCCCTTCGACGCGACGGGACATGTGAGCGCCCTTCGACGCGACGGCCCCGATGACCTATGGCAGAACGCCGGCAAACCGCAACAGATCGACCATGGTGAAGTCACCCGCGGTCGCGGCCGGGAGCGTCGGGCGCCATTGCGGGCTCGTGCGCAGATAGGCCGTTCGGTCGCCTTCGAGCATGCCCACGAAGGTCTCGCCAACGATTCGTCCGCCTACGCTTCCGAGTTGTCGGCCGCCCTGTTGCAGTTCCGCCTCGCGAAGCACGTAATAGAAGAGTGGGGTCGACGTGTGAAGTCCGAGGTCGGCGACGGCGTCAAGATCGGCGGGGGAGAGCGCGGCGACCCGCATGGCGCGAGCAATGGCCTGGCCAGAAGGGACGCCCATGGTCAGGTGGCGCATGAACGTGCGCTGCGGCAACGAGTTGGGGTTGACGGCGATGCCGGGCAGAAGTTGGAATAGCCGTGTCGAAAGCTTGGTATCGATGAGTTTGTTGTGCTTTAGTACGGCGGGATCAGCGGATCCGGTGTCGAAGAATGTCGGCCAGTCCACGAAGCGGCGCGGCGCCCGTTTGCCACCGCGAAGATCGTTCGGATCATCGCTCTCGGGCAACCCGAAGTCGAAAACCGGAGCGATGAAGGGGGTTGTGCCCGGGTTTCCGGTGAAGTTGGCGCGATAGCCGGGTCGGACCTGACTGTGGCCGAATCGGTACGCGCCAACGGAGAACTCCACGGGCATGAACGGGGTCGTGAACTGGTAGAAGCGCCGACCGTGGTTGAGGATGTCGTCGAGCACGTCCTGACCGATGGTGAGAGGCAAGAAGTGGTGCAGCGTGATCCACTGATAGTGCCAGCGCACCAGTCGGCGGGCCTCCTCGAAGATGTCGCGGCTGTCGCTGAGGCCGGGGTTCGCCGCCATTACCCAGTCGACCACCGCGTTGTGAAATTTCGCCATGGCGAGGTGAAGCTGGGAAATGACCAGATTTTCGTCGTTGCGCGGATCGCCGATCAACGCGACCCCTTCGTCATTGCGCGGAAGATCACCGCGCGGGGCCATGGCCCCGGTAAAAGTGAGGAATTTGATGCCGCCGTGGGAGAAGAGGTGCGGACTCGAAGTCGGGCCCCCGGCGTAGAGACTGTCGAGGTCGAGAGCGGGGGTACGAACGTCGGGAACGGTGGTTGGATCAATCGAGATGCCGAGCCGGGAGGTGGCGTCATGGGCGATGTCATGATCGAGAAACTGTCCGAGGAACGTCATGCCGGCGGTCATATTCGGGTTGTCGGCATTCTTGGGGTTTGCGGTTCCAATGGTGTCGGTGGGGTCGTCGCCGGGATCCATCCGCCCTCCGGGCTTCCCCAGTTCGAGCATCGCCGCCTGAGTGGCTGGGCTGTTGGCGGCAAAGGGCGCCAACCTCGAAAACATGCGCCCGTAAGTAGGTGTGACGGTGATCTGCGCCCGTCCGAAGTCGTCGCCGAACCGGCCGGACGGCTCCAGACTGGCGCCTCCGCTGTCTTGCGCCGAGGCGCTGGACGCCCGAAACAGGGGACCGACGG